>NZ_JBVIMH010000017.1:0-161353 GCF_055579945.1 Kitasatospora sp. NPDC032150
AATCTCCAACCACGAACCACAAGGATCCGAGGCCGGGGATGTCAACATATCTGGCGTTGACTTTTGGCACGCTGTTGAGTTCTCAAGGAACGGACGCTTCCTTCAGGCCGCCTTCCAGCGGACCCTCCGGGCGCTTCGTTCTTTCGTGTTTCCAGCTTATCAGATGTTTTCCGCTCCGTTTACCGGACCGAATTCCATCGGACTCGCTTTCATCTTTCGCCTTTCGGCGCCCCCGAACTCTACCAGAGTTTTCCCGTCGCATTTCCCGATCGATCGAAATCGAAAGAGCGCGCGACTGACCATCACTGGTCGAAGGGGGGTCCACCCGAATCAGGCGACTCGACCTACGTTAGGACACCGGACAACGGTAGTCAAACCTGGAGGGGCCGGATCTGGCTTGATCCGGCCCCTCCCACCCGACGGTGCAGCTCAACACGAATCGGTTTGCGCCAACCCGTGTTCTGCAGGCTGCCGCTGTCGCTCGGGTGTCAGGCGGTCTTCAGTTCGATCGCGGCGAGGTTGCGCTTGCCCCGGCGCAGCACCAGCCAGCGGCCGTGCAGCAGGTCGGCGGTGGTGGGGGTGGCCTCCTCGTCGGTGACCTTGGTGTTGTTGAGGTAGGCGCCGCCCTCGTTGATGGTGCGACGGGCGCCCTTGCGGCTCGGGGCCAGGCCGGCCTCGACCAGGAGGTCGACCATTGGGAGCAGCTCGCTGACCGTGGCCTTGGGTACCTCGGCCAGGGCGGCGGCGAGGGTCGAGGGCTCCAGGTCGGCGAGGTCGCCCTGGCCGAAGAGCGCCTTGGAGGCCGCGACGGCGCGCTCGTACTGCTCCGCCCCGTGCACGAGGGTGGTGAGCTCCTCGGCGAGGGCACGCTGGGCGAGCCGGGCGGCGGGGCGCTCGGCGGTCTCGCGCTCCAGCTCTTCGATCTCCTCCCTCGAACGGAAGGAGAAGATTCGCAGGAAGTTGGAGACGTCCCGGTCGTCCGCGTTCAACCAGAACTGGTAGAAGGCGTACGGGGTGGTGAGCTCCGGGTCCAGCCACACGGTGCCGGACTCGGTCTTGCCGAACTTGGTGCCGTCCGCCTTGACGATCAGCGGCGTGGCGAGGGCGTGCACGGACTTGCCCTCGGCCTTGCGGATCAGGTCGGTTCCGGCGGTGAGGTTGCCCCACTGGTCGCTGCCGCCCGTCTGCAGGGTGCAGCCGTAGCGGCGGTTCAGCTCCAGGAAGTCCATGCCCTGGAGGATCTGGTAGCTGAACTCGGTGTAGCTGATCCCCGCGTCGGAGTTCAGCCGCCGGGCGACCGCCTCCTTGGCGATCATGTTGTTGACGCGGAAGTACTTGCCCACGTCGCGCAGCAGGCTGATCGCCGACATCCCGGAGGTCCAGTCCAGGTTGTTGACCATCCTGGCCGCGTACTCGCCCTCGAAGTCGAGGAAGCGGGAGATCTGGCCACGCAGGCGGTCGACCCAGCCGGCCACCACCCCGGGGTCGTTGAGGACCCGCTCCGCGGTCGGCTTGGGGTCACCGATCAGGCCGGTGGCGCCGCCGACCAGGCCGAGCGGGAGGTTGCCGGCCTGCTGGATGCGGCGCATGGTGAGGATCTGCACCAGGTTGCCCAGGTGCAGGCTCGGGGCCGTCGGGTCGAAGCCGCAATAGAACGTGACCGGGCCGTCCGCGAACGCCTTGCGCAGTGCGTCCTCGTCGGTGGACAGGGCGATCAGCCCGCGCCACCGCAGCTCGTCGACGATGTCCGTCACGGTCACGCTTCTCCTTCGATCGGGCACCCAGGCGCGTGTCGGTGGGCCGTTCCGTCGGGCCCCGCGTCTGGACGACTCCAGCGTTCTAGAGGGTACGCGTTCCTGGCCAGCGGATTTCAGCTCGGGCGTGCCACCGCTGTGGCCGGGCAGGCGAAATTCCGTTGTTCGGGCGCCCGGGCCCGTCCAGAGTGTTTGCACCGCCACCGGGCGACGAGCGACGGTGCGGCCGACAGGCATGGGATCAGGACGGCCGGGCCGTCGGGGCACGGTCGGAACAGGGAGGGTGGCCCCCGGTGCGCAACACGCTGGTACTCAACGCGAGCTATGAACCCCTGACGACGGTGTCGCTCAAGCGCGCCGTGGTGCTCGTCCTCCAGGACAAGGCCGTGGTCGAGCACGCCCGTCCGCTGGGCGTGGTTCGCGCGACCGGCGTGTCCGTACCGGTGCCCCGGGTGATCCGGCTGCAGCGGTACGTCAGAGTGCCGTTCCGACAACGGGCCCCGTGGTCCCGGCGCGGGGTGCTGATCCGGGACCAGCACGTGTGCGCGTACTGCGGGCGGCGGGCCGGGACGGTCGACCATCTGGTGCCGAAGTCCCGGGGTGGCACCGACAGTTGGCTGAACACCGTGGCGGCCTGTGCGGAGGACAACCAGCGCAAGGCCGACCGGACCCCGGAGCAGGCCGGGATGAAGCTGCTCCGCAGACCGTTCGAACCCACGCCGGAGGCCTCGCTGATGATGGCGCTCGGCCTGCGCGGCAGCGAGGCGGGCGAGTTCGCACCGTGGCTGCCGGCCGCGGCCTGACCGGCTCACCTGGCTCCCGGTGGACCGATCCGATCTCGTGGGGGGACGGATCGGCCCACCGGGCCGACGGCAGCAGGCCTCGGCCGCCGGACGGCCGGGTACCGGTACGGGTTGTCTAGCCCTTGGCCTGGAAGGCGGTGGCGGTACCGAAGTTGGTGGAGTGCTCGGGGACGGCCACCACCTTGTCGCCGCCGATCAGGACCCGGCCCGCGGTGAGCAGCGAGCCGGTCCCCTGCGGGTAGGCGCCGCCGGTGGACTCCTGGCCGCCGGTGAGGGCGAAGCGGCTGAGGTGGGCCGGCTGGTCGAGCCGCTCGTCGACGGCGAGCATCAGTGCGCCGTTGTCGATGCCGACCGCGCGGGCCTTACCCTTCTCCGTGGCGGCGGACTTCCAGAGCGGTTTGCCGGTGGTCAGGTCGTACGCGGTCACGGCGACCGGACTGCCTTCGGCCGGCGTCAGCGTGGTGACCATGGTGTGGCCCTGGAAGAACACGGTGGGCGTCGGGCTGAAGGTGCCCCGGGCCACGTCGAGGCGACCGCCGTTGCCGGAGACCGGGATCTCGGTGGCCGGGTCGCCGTTGGGTCCCCAGGACAGGACCCGGTCGTCGGCGGGGCTCTGGCCGGTGGTGAGGATCGTGGCGGGTTCGGCCGAGAGCACGGTGACGGTCTTCGGGCTGTTGTTGAGCCCGCGCCACCACTTGACCTTGCCGTCGGCGGTGTTGAGCGCGACGGCCTGGACGTTCGGGTCGCTGTCCGCGCAGCTGCTGCTGAGCAGCACGGTGTCGCCGCCCGCACCGCCGGACAGGGTGCAGAACTTGCCCTGGCCGGTGTACTGCCAGGCGTCGCTGCCGTCGGCCGCCGCCCAGGCCCAGGCCTTGTCGTCGCCGATCGCGATCACCTTGTCGCCGCTGACCGCGACGTGCGCGGAGTACGGGTCCTTGGTGTCGGAGAGGGTCTTGGTCCAGGCCGTCTTGCCGGTCTTGGTATCGATCGCGGCGAGCATCGTGCAGGGGCTCTTCGGATCGGCCTGCGGCCGGAACAGGGCGACGCCAAGACCGTTGGTGTTCACGGTGGGCGAGAGGCCGCAGGCGGCGGCGTTGTCGGCCGGCGGGGTGACGGTCCAGGCGGGCTTGCCGTCGGTCAGCGCGTACGCGTGCACACCGGTGCTGTCGGCGCGGACGGCCGTGTCGGCGAGCAGCCAGCTGCCGACCAGGGTGTCGTCGGAGCCGGCTGCACCGGCGGCCGCGGGCTGGGCGGTCCAGGCCTTGGCGTGGGCGACCGCGAAGGCCTTGGCCGCGGCCGGATCCTCGGCACCTCCGCCGCTGCTGCGACTACTGCCGCTGCCGCTGTCGTCGGTGGCCAGCACGGCCGCCGTGATCAGGACGAGGACGGCGGCGGCACCCGCGCCGGCACGGATCGCCATGGTGCGCCGGTCGGGGCCGTGCTCGGCCGAGACCACTGCGGAGACGGCGGCCTTGGCCCGGTCGACGAGCGAGCCCTTGCCCTTGCCCTCACCATCGTTCGAGCCGCCGTTCCGGCTGGCGTCGTCCGGCTGCTCCGCCGGGGAAGCGACCACGAAGGGCGAGAGCGGGACGGCTGCCGAGTCCCCGGAGACGGGGGGCATCGTGGTGGTCGCGGCCTGGTCGAACGGAGGGAAGGCGGCGGTGGGCGGGCCCTGGTCCGGCTCGGCACCGGCGGGGGACACCGGGCCGGCCGGTGGCTGGGCGCCCTGGGCGGCGGGACCGGTGGGGCCGGTGGGACCTGCGTGGTACTGCTGGTCGAAGCCGTAGTAGCCGTTGTCGGCGCCAGGCGGCGCGTAGAGCTGCTGCTCCGGGGCCGGGTACTGGCCGTACACGGAATCGGCGGCGGTGGCGGCCGTGCTGGTCCCGAACGGGTCGTAGCCGGGGGTGGCCCCGAATTCCTGGCCACCGACGCCGGGCGCCTGGGGCGCGTAGAAGCCGTCGCCGTGCCCGCCGGCCTCCTGCTGCCCCGGAAGGCCGCCCTGCCCGGGGACTCCGTTCTGCCACGGGCCGGTGTTCTGGCCGTCCCAGCCCGGCTGGCCCGGCAGCCCGTGCTGCTCGGGGAAGCCGGCCTGGGCGGGGGTACCGAACCCGCCGGGCTGCCCGACGAAGCCCGGCTGCTCGTGGTAGCCGTGGTCGCCGCTCGGGTACTGCTGCTGCGCGCCACCCTGCCAGGGGTCACCGGCCGCAGCCGGCTGCTGCGCTGGGTACCAGGGCTGCTGCTGGTAGTCGTACCCGATGGGCTCCTGCCCGGCGGTCCCGGAGTGGTCCTGAGCCATGCGTCCCGTCCGTCCGACTGCGTGCTACGAGGCGCCAGCATCTCACGTCGGCGGACGCGGGCCCTCCCAAACCCTGGGCTTCGGCCGCTGATCGGGGCTCAGGACTCGGCGCGCACGGCCTCGTCGATCTTGCCCGCGAGGGTGAAGTCAAGGCTGGTCAGACCGCCTTCGCTGTGGGTGAGAAGGACGAAGCGCAGGGTCCGCCAACGGATGTCGATGTCGGGGTGGTGGTCCATCCGCTCGGAGGTCACGGCGATCGAGTCCACGATCCGGATGGCGGCCGGGAAGCTGGACGCCTCGACGGTACGGGTGATCGAGTCTCCCTCGCGGGTCCAGTCGGGCCGGGCGGTGAGTGCCGCCGTGATCTCGTCCTCGGTCAGCAGGGCCGGGCGTCCGCTCATGGTGTTGCTGCCTCTCCCTCGGGGTGCGCTCACCGGTGCCTGGTGCGCTCACAGGAGCATAGGGAGGCGACCGCCGGCGGGCCCGGCGACACCGCGCACCGCCCGCGGATCGGCCGCCTCCCGCCGCTGACGGGCCGTCGGGCGGACCGTCGAGCCAACAGACCGGCAAGCCCGTACCAGCGGACCGACAGAACAGCGGGCCGACAGAACAGCGGGCCGACGGACCGGCAAGCCAACACGCCAGCAGCCCTTCAGGCGATCAGCAGCCGAACCACCGCGACCAGGCCGATCGCCACGATGACGCCGCGCAGCACGGGTGGCGCCAGCCGTCGGCCGACCTTGGCCCCGATCTGGCCGCCCAGCACCGAACCGGCCGCGATCAGCAGCACCGCCGTCCAGTCGATGTGCGAGGAGAAGAGGAAGAAGACGGCGGCGACGCCGTTGACGATCAGCGCGAGCACGTTCTTGGCGGCGTTGAGGCGCTGCATCCCGTCGTCCAGCAGCATTCCCAGGAGGGCGATCAGCAGCACGCCCTGGGCCGCGCCGAAGTACCCGCCGTAGATGCCGGCGAGGAACACTCCGAGCAGCAGTACCGGGCCGGTGCCGGTCGCCGCGCCGTCTCTCCGCCGGGCGGCCATCGCACGGGCCACCCGGGGTTGCAGGACCACCAGCACCACGGCGAGCAGGATCAGGACCGGGACGATCGCCTTGAACGCGCTACCCGGCAGCCTGATCAGCAGCCAGGCGCCGAGCAGCCCGCCGAGCAGGGAGGCGGTGCCGAGCCGGCGCAGCCGCTCGCCCTGTCCGGCGAGCTCGCGGCGGTAGCCGATGGCTCCGCTGAGCGATCCGGGGACCAGGCCGATGGTGTTGGAGACGTTGGCGGTGACCGGCGGCAGGCCGAAGGCGAGCAGCACCGGGAAGGTGATCAGGGTCCCCGAGCCGACCACCGTGTTGATCGTCCCGGCACCGATCCCGGCGGCGAGGACGAGCAGCGCCTCCCACCACGTCATGTCCGAACCCTTCGCTCGCCCCTGTCACGCTGATCCTCCGGCAGTGGCGGTACCCGGGCCAGGGGGTATCCACCATCCGGAACGGAAGGCCGGAGACGGCGGACGGCCCGCCCCCGGACGGTTCCGGGGGCGGGCCGAGGCGTCACGGGCGGATCAGCATGGCCGGATCCGGTCGGTCACTCCGGGTCGATCTTGGGGTACTCACGGGTCGGCTCGACCCGGGGGCGGGCGGCGCCCTTGTCGATGTCCACCGGCCCCGGCCCCGCGGGCGGGGTGGCGGACGGGCGGACGGCCGGGTCGAGCGGGACCTGAGTGGCCGTCGGGGCGGCGGGCGCGGCGGCGGGGCCGACCCCGTTGCCGCCGGTCAGCCCGGTGAAGGCGCCGCCGAGGCCCTTGAGCGCGTCGCCGACCTCGCTCGGGATGATCCAGAGCTTGTTGGAGTCACCCTTGGCCAGCTCGGGCAGGGTCTGCAGGTACTGGTAGGCGAGCAGCTTCTGGTCGGCGTCGCCGTCGTGGATGGCCTCGAAGACCGTACGGATGGCGGCCGCCTCACCGTCGGCGCGCAGCACCGCGGCCTGGGCCTCACCCTCGGCCTTGAGCACCTCGGCCTGCTTCTCGCCCTCGGCGCGCAGGATCTGGGCCTGGCGGGCACCCTCGGCGGCGAGGATCGCGGCGCGCTTGTCACGGTCGGCGCGCATCTGCTTCTCCATCGAGTCCTGGATGGAGTTCGGCGGCTCGATCGCCTTCAGTTCGACCCGGTTGACCCGGATGCCCCACTTGCCGGTGGCCTCGTCGAGCACGCCGCGCAGACCCGCGTTGATCACCTCACGGGACGTCAGGGTGGACTCCAGGTCCATCGAGCCGATGATGTTGCGCAGCGTGGTGACCGTGAGCTGTTCGATCGCCTGGATGTAGCTGGCGACCTCGTAGGTGGCGGCGCGCGGGTCGGTCACCTGGTAGTAGATGACGGTGTCGATGTTGACCACCAGGTTGTCCTGGGTGATCACCGGCTGCGGCGGGAACGGGACCACCTGTTCGCGCAGGTCGATCCGGTTGCGGACGGTGTCGATGAACGGGACCACGATGTTCAGTCCCGCGTTCAGAGTCCGGGTGTAACGGCCGAAGCGCTCCACGATGGCCGCGCTGGCCTGCGGGATCACCTGGATCGTCTTGATCAGTGCGATGAACGCCACCACGACCAGGACGACCAGCACGATAAGGACGGGTTCCACGGGCTCTCCCCTAGACGACCAGGGCGGTCGCGCCCTGGATTTCGACGACATCGACCTGCTGCCCCGGTTGGTAGACCGTGCCGGGATGAAGCGCGCGAGCCGACCAGATCTCACCGTTGAGTTTGATCCGACCGCCCTCCCCGTCGACCTGTTCCTGGACGGTCGCGGTGGCCCCGATCAGCGCCGCCGTCCCCGTCCGGAACTCCGGCGCCTGGCGCAGCTGCCGGTAGGCGATCGGCCGGACGAACACCAGCAGCGCGACGGACACCCCCACGAAGACCAGGAACTGAAGTACCACGCCGGCCCCGAGCCCGGCGGCCAGCGCGGCGGCACCGGCGCCGATCGCGAACATCGCGAACTCCGGCAGCGCGGTGAGCACCAGCGGTATGCCCAGGCCGACGGCGGCCAGCAGCCACCAGATCCAGCTCTCCACAGATCCATCCTAGGTACGGAAGACTCTTCCGGCGTTGGTTCCCGCAGGTGGATGGGCGGAAACCGGTCGCACGTGCGACCGGTCTCCCAGCGGCCCCGTTCGGTTGTCGACCGGCCTCAGCCGAGCGGCAGTCCCTGGGCGGCCCAGCGGTCGCCGCGGCGCTCCAGGGTGAGCGGCAGGCCGAAGCAGCGCGAGAGGTTGCGGGCGGTCAGTTCGGTGTCGATCGGACCGGCGGTCAGCACCTTGCCCTGGCGGATCATCAGCACGTGGGTGAAGCCGGGCGCGATCTCCTCGACGTGGTGGGTGACCATCGCCATCGCGGGAGCGTTCTCGTCCTGGGCCAGCGCGCCGAGGCGGCGGACCAGGTCCTCGCGGCCGCCCAGGTCCAGGCCGGCGGCGGGCTCGTCGAGCAGCAGTAGCTCGGGGTCGGTCATCAGACCGCGGGCGATCAGGGTGCGCTTGCGCTCGCCCTCGGAGAGGGTGCCGAACTTGCGCTCGACCAGGTTCGCCATGCCGAGCCGGTCGAGCAGGGCGAGTGCCCGCTGCTCGTCGGTGGTCTCGTACTGCTCCCGCCAGCTGACCGTCATGCCGTACGCGGCGGTGAGCACCACCTGGAGCACGGTCTGGTCGGCGGGCAGCCGGTCCATCATCGAGGCGCCGGCCAGGCCGATCCGCTGGCGCAGCTCGAAGACGTCCACGGAACCGAGCTTCTCGCCGAGGATCGCGGCGGTGCCGGCACTCGGGAAGAGGTAGGTGGAGGCGACCTGCAGCAGGGTCGTCTTGCCCGCGCCGTTCGGTCCGAGGATCACCCAGCGCTCGCCCTCCGAGATCGACCAGGAGACCTGATCGATGAGCGCGTGCCCCTCCCGGACCACGGATACGTCCACCAGCTCCAGCACGTCGCTCATGCCTAGCCTTCCCCAATGCAGATTCGGCCGTCCGTGGGACCTGGGCGAAAGGTCCTCGGGGTGCGGTCCACTCGTCTCGTCAGTCGGTGCGAACGGACAGACCACTCCGACGGCCGGGATGGGGCTCGGAGGGGTGCGCCGCGCGCAGCACTCTCCCAAACCTACGCCACGCGGATGGCCGAGTTTTCCGTAGGCTGGCCGGATGCTCGTCACTCCTGCCGACAATCCGTACGAAGAACCCCGCTCCGGGCGGCTCACCGCCTGGGGCAACGCCCTGCTCGCCGGGCTGGTTCCGCCCGACGACGCCGCCGCGGCGGTGCTCGGCCCGGACGAGACGCACCGGGTCACCGGGCTGCCGGGCGACGCCGCCGGGGACGAGCACGGGCTCACCTGGGCGCTCGGACGGCTGCGCGTCCTCGGCGTGACCGGGCTCCGGCTGGCCCTGCCCGACGCCGGGCACCCGCTGGGGCTGACCGGTCCCCCGGCGTTCAACGCGGAGGCCTTGGCGGCCGGTGAAGCGGTGCTGGCGGTCGGTGTGCCGATCGGGCTGGTCCCCGAGGTCGAGGTCTACGGACCGGCCGGCGACCAGGCGGTGCGGGTGCTGTGGCGCTGCGGCGCCGTCAACGACGGCCCGCCGGCCGGGGTCCCCTCGCTGCACGAGGCCGAGCGGGAGCTCGCGGAGGGGCTGCGGGAGGCGACCGCACTGCTCGCCGGGCTGGACGTCGCGGGGGCCGGGCCCGAGGCGCTGCGGGCGCTGGAGGACTACCGGCGGCGCGGGCACGCCGAGCTGCTCGCGCCCGGGTACTCGCCGCGGGCGGTGCGCGTCCTGGAGTCGGCCCGGCGGATCTCGGCACTGCTCGCCATCGCGCTGGGCGGGCACGGGGCCGCGGTCAGCGCCTCCGAGATGGCGGCCCGCCGCGAGGTGCTGGCACCGCTGGCCCGGACCGCCCGGCGCGCCCAGATCGCCGCCTACGACTCGCTCGCCGACGAGCCGCGCGTCTGAGGACACGGGGGGCTCCCCGGCGGCGCCGGGCGGCCCCCGGGGCGTCGCGAGGGCGGCTACGCCTCGCCGTTGCGGACGGCCCAGAGGGCGGCCTGGGTGCGGTCGGCGAGGTCGAGTTTCATAAGGATGTTGGAGACGTGGGTCTTGACCGTCTTCTCCGACAGGTGGAGCGTCCGGGCGATCTCCCGGTTGGACCGCCCGTCGGCGATGTGGCCCAGGACCTCGCGTTCGCGTTCGGTGAGGGTGCCGCCCCGGCCCTGCGGGGCCCGGGGGCCGTCGTCGGAGAGCAGGGCCTCGGCGAGTTCCGGCTGGAGCAGGACGTGCCCGGCGTGCACGGACCGGATCGCCCCGGCCAGCGCCTCCGGGTCGACGTCCTTGTACACGTAGCCGGCCGCGCCGGCCCGCAGCGCGGGGACCATGGTCCGGTGTTCGGTGAAGCTGGTGACGATCAGGACCCGGGCCGGGTTGCCCTGCTCCTTGAGCAGCCTGAGCGCCTCGATCCCGTCCGTCCCGGGCATCTTCAGGTCCATCAGGACGACGTCCGGCAGCAGCTCCCGGGCGCGTTCGACGGCCTCCGCGCCGTCCGCGGCCTCACCGACCACCTCGATGTCCTCCTGCACCTCCAGGAAGGTGCGCAGGCCGCGCCGGACCACCTGGTGGTCGTCCACCAGCAGGACGCGGATCGCCGACGACGTGTCAGGCACCGGGCACCTCCATCTCCACGACCGTTCCCTTGCCGGGGGCGGAATCCAGTACCAGGGTGCCGCCGACCGCGGACGCCCGGTCGCGCATCGACACCAGTCCGAGGTGGCGTCCGGCCCGCCGGACCGAGTCCGGGTCGAAGCCGCGTCCGTCGTCGACCACCCGCAGCACCGCGCCGCGACCGGCGGTACCGGCCAGGGTGACGTCGACGTGCCGCGCACCGGCGTGCCGCAGCGCGTTGTGCAGGGCCTCCTGGGCGACCCGCAGCAGGGCCGCCTCCTGGGCCGGGGGCAGCGCCCGCACCCCGCGGCTGGTGAAGCGGACCGCCGCGGAGTGCGCCCGGTCGAGCAGTTGGACCTGTGAGGCGAGGGTGGCCGCCAGGCCGTCCTCGTCCAGTGCGGCCGGGCGCAACTCGACCACCACGGTGCGCAGTTCGTCGGCGGCCTCGGCGGCGAGCCGGGCCACTTCGGCGAGTTCGGCGCGGGCCCTGGCGGGGTCGCGGTCGACCAGGGTGGCGGCGGCCTTGACGGTGAGGCGCAGCGAGAAGAGCTTCTGCGAGACCGCGTCGTGCAGATCGTGGGCGATCCGGGCGCGTTCGTCGGTCAGGGTGAGCTCGCGGCTGCGCTCGTAGAGGCGGGCGTTGCCGAGGGCGATGGCGGCGTGCGCGGCGAGGATGCGCAGCAGTTCCTCGTCCCGTTCGGTGAAGCCGCAGGTCCGGCCCTTGGTGCCGCGCTTGTTGGCGAGGAAGACCGCGCCGAGGACCTCGCCGTCGTCGGTGATCGGCATCCCGAGGAAGTCCTTCAGGTCGGGGTGCGCGTCGGGCCAGCCGCCGAAGTCGGGGGCGAGGCGGACGTCGGCCAGCCGGGTCGGGTCGAGCCGGTGCAGCATCGAGGCGAGCACGCCGTGCTGGCGGGGCAGCGGGCCGATGGCCTTCCACTGCTCGTCGGTGACCCCGTCCACCACGAACTGGGCGAAGCCACCGTGGTCGTCGGGCACGCCGAGGGCCGCGTACTCGGCGTCCAGCAGTTGCCGGGCGGAGGCGGTGATCCGGCGCAGCACCTCGCGGACCTCCAGGTGCCGGCTCATCGCGAGGACGGCGGTGCTGACCGCTTCGATCCCGCCGAAGCTGGGGTCGCAGGCGGGGAGGGGTTCGTCGGCGGTCATGTCCCCAACGCTACCGCCGGCGGGGCGGGCCCGGCATGGGGCGCCGGGTGTAGGACCTGCGGCGTAGCGGGGCGGGGCCGTCGGTCCCGGAGACGGCGACGGGCGGTCCCGGCCGAATCCGCGATTCGACCGGGACCGCCCGTACCCGAGCGTCCGGGTCAGCCCTTCTGCATGACCTCGGGCTCGTGGCGGCGCTGCAGCCGCTGCACCAGGAACGCCAGGGCGACCGACATGGCCACCAGGACCAGGCAGTTGACGACCCAGTGGCCCACCGAGTGGGACCAGAGCGCGTCGATGTCGGTGTCCTTGCTGCCCATCGGGTCGAGGTGTGCCAGGTCCAGGGTGGTGCCCGGGGCGGCGACGCCCCAGCGGGCGGGCATCAGCCAGGCCAGTTGCTCCAGGCCGGGCTTGTGGAAGAGCTGGAAGACCGTACCGGTGAAGACCATCTGCACGAGGGCGAACATCACCAGCAGCGGCATGGTCTTCTCGGCCGTCTTGACCAGGGCGGAGATCACCAGGCCGACCATCATCGAGGTGATGCTGAGCAGGACGATGCCGATGCCCATCTCGATGATCGGCGCGTGCTTGAACACCAGCCCCCCGGTGGGCAGTTTGCGCGCGCCGAAGCCGATCGCCGAGATGATCGCGCCCTGCACCACGCTGACCCCGCTGAGCACGGTGATCTTCGACATCAGGTACGCCGAGCGGGAGAGCCCGGAGGCACGTTCCCGTTCGTAGATCGCCCGTTCCTTGATCAGCTCACGGACCGAGTTGGCCGATCCGGACAGACACGCGCCGAACGCGATGACCATCAGGATCATCCCGGCGATGCCGTTGGTGCCACGGGGACCGGGGCGCAGGCCCAGGTCGTCCGGGATCAGCGTGCTCAGCGTGCCGAGCAGCAGCGGCATCAGCAGGGACAACCCGATGTAGCCCCAGTCGGAGCCGATCACCGAGAGGTAGCGGCGGACCAGCGTCCACCACTGGGAGAGCCAACTCTGCGGCTTGGGCGGGCGGAGCTGCTCCTGGGCGACGGCGGCCGGCTGGGCGGCGCCCGAGTCCACGTCCGCCGAGTACTGCTGGTGGTGCACCGAACCCCGGTAGCGGCCGGCCCAGTCGTGGTCCGGGTAGTTCTCGAACGCCTGGAAGACGTCCGCCCAGCTCTCGTAGCCGAAGAAGTGCAGCGCCTCCTCCGGCGGCCCGAAGTACGCCACCGAACCGCCCGGCGCCATCACCAGCAGCCGGTCGCAGAGCGCGAGTTCGGCGACCGAGTGGGTGACCACCAGGACGGTGCGGCCGTCGTCGGCGAGCCCGCGCAGGGTCTGCATGACCTCGCGGTCCATGCCCGGGTCGAGGCCCGAGGTGGGCTCGTCCAGGAAGATCAGCGAGGGCTTGGTGAGCAGCTCCAGGGCGACCGAGACGCGCTTCTGCTGGCCGCCGGAGAGCGCGGTGATCCGGTTGTCGGCGCGCTTGTCCAGGCGCAGCTCGTACAGCACCTCGTCGATCCGGCGCTCGCGCTCGGCGGGCTCGGTGTCGCCGGGGAAGCGCAGCCGGGCCGCGTACTTGAGGCCGGTGCGGACGGTGAGTTCCTTGTGCAGGATCTCCGACTGCGGCACCAGGCCGATCCGGGAGCGGAGTTCGGCGAACTGCTTGTAGAGGTTGCGGCCGTCGTAGAGGACGTCACCGCGATCGGCGGGGCGGTAGCCGGTGAGGGCCCGCAGCAGCGTCGACTTGCCGGAGCCCGAGGGGCCGATGACGGCGACGAAGGACTTCTCCGGGAGGGAGAAGCTGACGTCGTTCAGCAGGATCTTCTTGGCGCCCTTGTGCTCGACCTCGACGGTCAGGTGACGGGCGGAGAAGGAGACCGCGCCGGTGTTGAGGAACTCCTGCAGTTGGTCGCCGACCAGGGTGAACGTGGAGTGGCCGACGGTGAGCCGGTCCTGCTGCCCCATCAACTGGCGCTGCGCCGGCTGGCCGTTGAGGAAGATTCCGTTGTGGCTGCCGAGGTCGACGATCTCCCAGCGGCCGTCGGGCAGTTGGCGCAGTTCGGCGTGGTGGCGGGAGACCTGTAGGTCGGAGACCACGATGTCGTTGTCCAGCGCACGGCCGATCCGGATGGTCCGCGCCCCGGTGCTGAGGCTGCGCACCATGGTCGGGCTGCCGAGACCGGGCTGCGGCTGCGCGCCGCCCGAGGGCTGTTGCGCGCCGCCCGAGGACTGCTGCGGGAAGGCGGGCGGCTGCGGAGTGGGCCACTGCTGCTGCGGCTGGTGCTGCTGCGGCTGCACCGGGGGCTGCTGGACCTGCGGCTGGGCGGGCCAGGGCTGCTGCTGCGGCACGTACGGCTGCTGCTGCACCGGGGGGTGTACCGGCTGCTGCTGCACCGGTTGCGGGGGCTGGTACTGCTGGGGCTGGGGTTGGGCCGCGTTCGGGCCCGGCCTCGGCGCCGTGGTGGCCTCGTACCACGCGGGCGCCTGCGGCTGCTGGGCCTGCTGCTGGGACGGCACCCCGACCGGGGCCGAGAAGGCCAGCCTGGGCCCGTTCTCGGCGTTGCCGAGGTGCAGCACCGTGCCCGGCAGCAGCTGCGCGTGCAGCGTGCGGGCGCCGGAGGCGTACGTGCCGTTGGTGCTGCCGTGGTCCTCCAACTGCCAGCTCGCGCCGTCGAAGGAGATGGTGGCGTGCCGCCAGGAGACCCTGGCGTCCTCGAACCTGAAGTCCGAGTTCGGGTCACGCCCGATGGTGTACGACCGTTCGGGCTCCAGGACCCGCTGCTGCCCGCTGATGTCTAGTACGAGTTGCGGCACTGTCCGCCCGCCCCGCTCTCCGGTTCCCCCGGTGTTTCCTGCTTCTGACAGGGCGAATCATTCCAGCCGTCCGCCGTGCCTCGAAAATCGGTCCGCCACCGGCGCGGACCCGGGGACGAGTCGTGAGGAACCTCGGCACAAAGGGTGAACCTTCCCGGACCCGGGTGAACCTTCGGCGGCACCGGCCGCGCGGGCGGGGGCGGGGAGGCCCCGCACCCGGTGGGCCGGTCGCACCCCGAAGCCCCCGGTCCAACGCCGCCCCGCACGCGCCGAAGGACCGCTGCGCCTTCCCCGCGTCCCTGGCGGCCGGCCCGGGTGGCTGCGCGGGGAAGTCCAAGCTCCGGACGCGCGCGGTGCGCGGACGCGGGGGCCCGGTAGCGTGGGAATCACCATGAACGCAACGCCTCCGGCCGCTGAGCCCCTCCCCGCCCCGCAGCCCCCCGCCCCGCTCGTGCAGCGCGGCGCCGACGACGAGCGAACCCTGCTGGTCAAGGTGTTCGGCAAGGACCGCCCGGGTATCACCGCGGGTCTGTTCGCCACCCTCGGCGAGTTCGGTGTCGACGTGATCGACATCGAACAGGTGGTCACCCGTGGCCGGATAACGCTGTGCGCCCTGATCACTCCCCCGGCCACCCAGAGTGCCGAGGGCACGCTCCGGGTCACCGTGCACCGCTGGGCCGAGGGCCTCCGGCTCCAGGCCGAGATCATCTCGGGCACCGGCGACAACCGCCCCCGCCGCGAGGGCCGCTCGCACGTGACCGTGCTGGGGCACCCGCTGACCGCCACCGCCGTCGCGGCGCTGGCCAACCGGGTCTCCGAGGCCGGCGGCAACATCGACCGCGTCTTCCGGCTGGCCAAGTACCCGGTGACCGCGGTCGAACTGGCCGTCTCCGGCGTCGCCACCGAGCGGCTGCGCGCCGAACTGGCCGTCGAGGCTGCCGCGCAGCGGGTGGACATCGCCGTGATCCAGGCCGGGCTGCAGCGCCGGGCCAAGCGCCTGGTCGTGATGGACGTGGACTCCACCCTGATCCAGGACGAGGTGATCGAGCTCTTCGCCGCGCACGCCGGCTGCGAGACGCGGGTCGCCGAGGTGACCGCCGCCGCGATGCGCGGCGAGCTGGACTTCGCGGAGTCGCTGCGGGCCCGGGTCGCCCTGCTGGCGGGGCTGGACGCGAGCGTGACGGACAAGGTCCGCGCCGAGGTGCGGCTGACGCCGGGCGCCCGCACCCTGATCCGTACGCTCCAGCGGCTCGGCTACCAGGTGGGGATCGTCTCCGGCGGGTTCACCCAGGTCACCGACCACCTGGTGGAGCTGCTGGGGCTGGACTTCGCCGCGGCCAACACCCTGGAGGTCGAGGACGGGAAGTTCACCGGCCGGGTCACCGGGGAGATCGTGGACCGGGCGGGCAAGGCGCGCTGGCTGACGCGGTTCGCCGAGCAGGCCCGGGTGCCGCTGGAGCAGACGGTGGCGATCGGGGACGGGGCCAACGACCTCGACATGCTCAACGCAGCCGGCCTCGGGGTCGCGTTCAACGCCAAGCCGGTGGTCCGGGAGGCCGCCGACACCGCGGTCAACGTGCCCTTCCTGGACACCGTCCTCTACCTGCTCGGGATCACCCGCGAGGAGGTGGAGGCCGCCGACCTGGTGGACTGAGCGGCACTCCGGGGGCGCGGGGAGCCGGGCGACCGGCCGGCCCCGCGGGTCCGTCCCCGCTCCCGTGGGGCCGGCCGCGCACGCACTGCCTCGCGCCCCGGGGCCGCTCTCGCAGGAGCGCTGCTCAGTCCTGCGGGGTGTGGAAGGTGTCCAGCTTCGCCACGCCCGGTTCGACGTCCTTCCAGGAACCGGTGAAGCTCAGCACCGCGACCGCCGCCGTCGGGAAGCCGCCCAGGCGCAGGCGGTTGAGCGCGTCCGGATCGCCTTCCTCGCCCGCCAGGACCTGGGTCAGCCCGAGCACCCCGGGATTGTGGCCGACCAGCAGCACGTCGGTGATCTCGTCGGGGGTCTCCTGCAGCACCGTGATGATCTCACCGGCGCTGGCCTCGTACAGCCGCTCCTCGTAGATCGTCCGCCGGGGCCGCTTGGGCAGCCCGTGGACGGCCAGCTTCCAGGTCTCCCTGGTCCGCACCGAGGAGGAGCAGAGCACGAGATCGGGGTGGATGCCGGAGTCGGCGAGCCACTCGCCGGCTTCCTTCGCCTGGGTCTGGCCACGGTCGGCAAGCGGCCGCTCGTGGTCGTCCACCTGGTTGGGCCAGTCGGCCTTGGCGTGGCGGAGAACGATGATCCTGCGGGGCATGTCGGCGCTCATACTCCCAGAGCTTCGCAGAAAATCCGCCGTCGGGCGCGGTGCCCCCGACCGGCACCACCCGCAGGAGTGGAGTACCCGGGAGCGGCCTCGGGTCAGCCCATGCTCTGGGCGACGCTGGCGATGATCGACACCACGACGACGATCGCTGCGATCACGCCGAGCAGCGCCAGCAGCTTCTTCTGGCCATTCGGCGGATTCGGTTCGAGAACGGGCATGGTGCCGAGTCTCGCATCCGGAACCCGCCGGGCGGAAACCGGGGTGCGGCTCTTGACCTGCGCTTGGTGCCGGTGCACCGGCTCCTGCCGCCGGTGCACCGGACAGGCCCCGGCTCAGCCGGCGGCCGGCGCCTCGGCAGGGACCTCGTCCTCGATGTGCCTGGCCCGGGCCGCGCGCATGCCGACCAGGATCTGCGGGACCAGCAGCGCCGCCAGGAAGGTCAGCGGCAGGTACCAGGACCCGGTGGCCCCGTAGATGCCGCCGACCAGGATCGGGCCGGGGATGGAGATCAGGTACCCGAGGCTCTGCGCGAAGGCCGAGAGCTGGGCCACCCCGCCCGGGGTCCTGGCACGCAGACCGATCATGGTCAGCGCGAGCGGGAAGGCGCACATCGACAGTCCGACCAGGACGGCCCAGAGCCAGGAGGCGGTACCCGCGGCGAAGGCCAGGCCGACGTAGCCGAGGATCCCGCACAGGCCGAGCACCACCACGAACAACCGCTGGTCGCCGCGGCGGGCGGCCAGGCTGGGCAGCACGAAGGAGGCCGGGACGCCGATCGCCATCACCAACGCCAGCAGCACCCCGGAGGCGCTCTCCGACACCCCGGCGTCCTGATAGATCTTGGGCAGCCAGCCCATGGCGGCGTACGCGCTGGTGGACTGCAGGCCGAAGAAGGCGGCCAGCGCCCAGGCGGTACGGCTGCGCCGGATCGGCAGCCTGGCGGCACCCTGCTCGGCCCGACCGCCGGCGCCCGTCTCCCGCCACAGCAGGAGCGTCACCAGGCAGAGCACCAGGGCGGCCAGCCCGAGCAGGCCCCAGACGCCCAGACCGGCCCGCCAGTCGCCGCCCAGGGCGGTCGTCACCGGGACGGTGACCGCGGCGGCCAGCGAGGTGCCGACCGACAGCGACATCGAGTAGAGGCCGATCATCGGACCGACCCGGTCGGGGAAGTAGCGCTTGATGACCACCGGCAGCAGCACGTTGGAGACCGCCACCCCCGCCAGGGCGACGGCGGTGAGCAGCAGGAAGAGCGCCGTGCCCCCGGCGAAGGAGCGGGTGACCACGCCCAGCGCGATCGCACCCATCCCGGCCGTGACCACCGCGATCGGGCCGGCCTTCCGGGCCAGTGCCGGAGCCGCGACGCCGAAGACCGCGAAACAGAGCGCGGGTACCGCGGTGAGCAGCCCGGCGACGGTGGCGTTCATCCCGAGGTCGGACCGGACCTTGTCGAGCAGGGGCCCGAGGCTGGTGACCACCGGTCTGAGGTTGAGCGCGGCGGCGGCGATCGCGACGGCCAGCATTACGGCCGGCAGGCGGCCGCGCCGGTCGGCTCCGGTGTCGGCGCCGGTGGCCCCGGCCGGGTGGTTCTCGGCGGATCGCGCGGTGGCGCGCGGGTCGGTGGTGGTGTCTGCGGCGGTGGGCATGCCGCCCATCATAGAATCATGGGATGAATTACCGCACGCCGGTATCCTGAGCTTCATCAGGTCTTCATCACCGTCCAGGGCCGCGCGGCCCCTCAACAGCAGCCCTCCACCCAGCAGCAGCCCCTCACACAGCAGGAGACAGAGTCCATGGTGCTGTCAGCCACCCGGCGAACACCGCTGTCCGACCAGGTGATCGCGCAGCTCCGCGCCCAGATCACCTCGGGCGAATGGCCGGTAGGCTCGCGGATCCCCACCGAGGCGGAGCTGGTCGAGCAGCTCGGGGTGGCGCGCAACACCGTCCGGGAGGCCGTACGGGCGCTCGCGCACAACGGGCTGCTGGACATCCGCCAGGGCTCGGGCACCTACGTGCTGGCCACCAGCGAGCTGGCCGGTGTGATGCACCGCCGGTTCGCGGACGCCGACCAGGACCAGGTCGCCGAACTGCGGTCGATGCTGGAGAGCTCGGCCGCGGGACTGGCCGCCGACCGGCGTACCGAGCGCGACCTGGCGCTGATGGGGACCACGCTGGCCCGCCGGGAGGCGGCCTGGTCCTCGGGCGATCCGGAGGACTTCGTGCAGGCGGACGCGGCCTTCCACCACGCGGTGGTGGCGGCGGCCCACAACGACGTGATCTCGGCGATCTACGCCGACCTCGGCGAGGTGCTGCGGGCCCATCTGCGGCACGACGTCGGACCGGAGCTGGTCCCGGAGAAGTACCTCGGCCACGACGGGATCCTGGAGGCGATCCGGGACGGGGACGCCCAGCGGGCCGCCGCCGAGGCGGGCCGGGCGATCGGCGCCTGCCGCACCGCCGAGGCCTGACCCTCCGGCACCGCCGAGGTCCGACCACCGCACCGGCCCGCCGCCGGGGACGCCCCGGGCCGGCTCCGCAGAACACGTCAGCCCCGGACCGCGGGGGTCCGGGGCTGGTGCTGGTGCTGGTGGGTCGGTCAGGCGCCGATGGCGTGCAGACCGCCGTCCACGTGGACGATCTCACCGGTGGTCTTCGGGAACCAGTCCGAGAGCAGCGCGACCACACCGCGGCCGGCCGGCTCCGGGTCGGAGAGGTCCCACTTCAGCGGGGAGCGGCTGTCCCAGGTGGCGGCCAGGTCGGAGAAGCCCGGGATGGACTTGGCGGCCATCGAGCCGATCGGGCCGGCCGAGACCAGGTTCACCCGGATGTTGCGCTCGCCCAGGTCGCGGGCCATGTAGCGGGAGGTGGCCTCCAGCGCGGCCTTGGCCGGGCCCATCCAGTCGTACTTCGGCCAGGCGAACTGCGCGTCGAAGGTCAGGCCGACCACCGAACCGCCGTCCTGCATCAGCGGGAGCAGCGCCATGGTCAGCGACTTCAGCGAGAACGCCGAGACCTGCATCGCGGTGGCCACGGACTCCCACGGGGTGTTCAGGAAGTTGCCACCGAGCGCGTCCTGCGGGGCGAAGCCGATCGAGTGGACGATGCCGTCCAGGGACGGCAGGTGCTCGCGCACCTTGTCCGCGATGCCCGCCAGCTGCTCCTCGCTGGAGACGTCGAGCTCCAGCACCTTCACCGGCTTGGGGAGCTTCTTGGCGATCCGCTCGGTCAGGCTGGGCCGGGGGAACGCCGTCAGGATGATCTCGGCGCCCTGCTCCTGGGCAAGCTTGGCGGTGTGGAAGGCGATGGAGGACTCCATCAGCACACCCGTGATCAGGATGCGCTTGCCCTCAAGGATTCCGCTCATGTTTCAGTGACCCATGCCCAATCCGCCGTCCACGGGAATGACGGCTCCGGTGATGTATGCGGCCTCGTCCGAGGAGAGGAAACGCACCGCCGACGCGATCTCGGCCGGTGCGGCGTAACGTCCCAGCGGCACCCCGGAGACGATCTCCTTGCGCCGCTCCTCGGTGAGCACCGCGGTCATGTCGGTGTCCACGAAGCCGGGGGCGACCACGTTCACGGTGATGTTGCGGGAACCGAGCTCGCGCGCCAGGGAACGGGCGAAGCCGACCAGGCCGGCCTTGGAGGCCGCGTAGTTGACCTGGCCCGGCGAGCCGGTCAGGCCGACCACCGAGGAGATCAGCACGATACGGCCCTTGCGCGCCCGCAGCATCTTCGCCGCGGCCCGCTTGACCACCCGGAAGGTCCCGGTGAGGTTGGTGTCCAGGACCGAGGTGAAGTCCTCCTCGGACATCCGCAGCAGCAGGGTGTCCTTGGTGATGCCGGCATTGGCGACCAGCACCTCGACCGGGCCGTTCTGGGCCTCGACCTCGGTGAAGGCCGCGTCGACCTGCTCGGCGTCGTTGATGTCGCAGCGGGCGGCGATCACACCGTGCTTCGCCAGCTCCTCGGGGACCTCTCCCGAGCGGCTGGTGATGGCAACCTTGTCCCCCGCCTCGGCGAAGGCAAGGGCGATCGCGAGGCCGATGCCCCGGTTACCTCCGGTGACCAGAACCGAGCGGCTCAACGATCCACCTCTCTCCGTAGTTGTCGGCGACCTCTGCGGGTCGGCACGTGGGGTGCCGCCCTGGTCGCGAACGCTCGCAGTGAACGCGTACGCAGTGTGACGCTATCGGTCCCGCCCAGACTGCGGCGAATCGGGCTCCGACAGGTCCGCCCACCGTGATCTGTGGTGTTCCGACAATGCGTGCACGGAGCGGATCCGCGGCGAAGAGCCCGCCGGTCGCTTCGGGGAACCGGTACGGAGAACCGGTACGAGGCGGGAACACCGGCCCCACCGGGCCCGTTGCACACCGGGGTGGTCCAGCGGGTCCCGGGCAGCTGCCCGCCGTACACGTGTGCGCGGGCGCGGTGAAGTTACCGCGTCCGCGTCCGGTTTCGCGGTCACAGGGTTGCTCACACCCCCGCGGCCGGGCATGGTTGCCGTCTGCGGTAGGACCGCCCGCGAGCGGGCCGACGAGCTGTCACCGCCCACCACCGGCGACAAGGAAAGCGAAGAGAGCGGATGAGCAAGGCACACCCGAGCAACGGCCGTCGCCCGCGGCTTCCGGCCATCACCGCCCTGGCCCTGGCGGCCGGTGCCACCGCCTGGGCGCTGCGCGAAGTGCCCGCCGCCTTCGGGCGCCGCCCGGACGCGCGCGACGAGCGGATCCGCAACTCCCCGCAGTTCCGCGACGGTGTCTTCCACAATGCTCCCTCCGCGCTGGCCTCCGCGACGCCGCCCGGCCCGCCGACCGACCGTTCCACCCTGCGCCGGCTGATCCTGGAGCGCGAGGGCCGGCAGCCCGTCCGGCCGGTTCCGGTGGTCGTGCCCGAGGGCGGTGCCCGTCGTCCCGCCGCCGAGGGCATCGAGATCACCTGGTACGGGCACGCCTCCGCGCTGGTGGAGATCGAGGGCCAGCGGGTCCTCCTGGACCCGGTCTGGAGCGAGCGCTGCTCCCCCGTGTCCCAGATCGGCCCGAAGCGGGTGCACCCGGTCCCGGTCGAGCTGGAGGACCTGCCGCAGGTCGACGCGGTGCTGATCTCGCACGACCACTACGACCACCTGGACATGGCGACCGTGAAGCGGCTGGTGGCCGGGCAGTCCGCGCCGTTCGCGGTACCGCTGGGCATCGGCGGCCACCTGCGGCGCTGGGGCGTGCCCGAGCACCGGATCATCGAGCTGGACTGGGACGAGACCTGCACCCTCGGCGAGCTCACCCTCACCCTGACCTCCGCCCATCACTTCTCCGGCCGGGGCACCACCCGCAACACCACCCTCTGGGGCTCCTGGGTGATCGCAGGGCCGAGCCGCAAGGTCTACTACACCGGCGACTCCGGCTACTTCGAGGGCTACGCGGAGATCGGTGAGCGGCACGGACCGTTCGACGCCGCCCTGGTCCAGGTCGGCGCGTACGACCAGGCCTGGGCCGACATCCACATGACCCCCGAGGACGCCGTCCGGGCCCACCTCGACCTGCGGGCCGGGCTGCTCGTCCCCGTGCACTGGTGCACCTTCACCCTGGGGCTGCACCCGTGGGCCGAACCGATCGAGCGCCTGATCGCCGAGACCAAGGAGCAGGGCGTACCGCTGGCCGTCCCCCGCCCCGGCGAGCGCGTCGACGTCGACAACCCGCCGGAGTTGGACCACTGGTGGGAGGGCATCGCCTGAGTCCCGGCCTTCCGGGGCGGACGGACACCTCGGGTGCGCGCCGGGCGGCTCCTCCAGGGGCTCCGCCCGGTCGACCGCCCACCGGGCCCGCGACTTCGCCCGGGGTCTGCGCGCGGCTCCGGCGCTCCGTCCACGGCCCCGTGCCCAGCGGTGGCCGAAATTGCCTGGCTGATATCCCGTTGGAACGGACATGATGCGATGCGGGTAACTCCGTACCGAGTTACCCGTACTCCGACCATCGACCCGATCCAGGGAGCCAGATGCCGCCCACAGCCAGCGCCGGCACGCCGCACAGCCGCGCCGTCGACCCCCAGTTCCTCGCCTACCCGCTGCGTACGCTCGCCGACGCCGCCCTCGGTCGGGCCCGTCAACTCGGCGTCAGCCACGCGGACTTCCGCCTGGAGCGGGTGCGCAGCGCGTCCGTACGGCTGCGCGACGCCCGCCAGGCGGGCTCCGCCGACAGCGTCCAGCTCGGCTTCGCCGTCCGGGTACTGCTGGACGGCTCCTGGGGCTTCGCCGCGGGGGTCGACCTCACCGCGGACGCCGCCGCCAGGGTCGCCGAGCAGGCCGTGGCGGTGGCCCGGCTCTCCGGCGGGATCAGCCGCGCCGCCGGGGCGAAGGACCTGGTGGATCTGGCCGATGAGCCGGTGCACGCGGACGCCACCTGGGTCTCCGCGTACGAGATCAACCCGTTCGACGTGCCGGAGGCCGAGAAGACCGCGCTGCTCGCCGAGTGGAGCGGCCGGCTGCTCGCCGCGAAGGGCGTCTCGCACGTCCTGGCCAACCTGCTGACGGTGCAGGAGAACAAGTTCTACGCCGACACCGCGGGCACCGTCACCACCCAGCAGCGCATCCGGCTCCACCCGTGGCTGGAGGCCACCTCGGTGGACGAGCAGAGCGGCGCCTTCGACTCGATGCGCACCATCGCCCCGCCGGTGGGCCGGGGTTGGGAATATCTCGCGGGGGTTCGGGGGGCGTCCCCCGATGGACGCCGCCTGACGGGCACTGGCTGGGACTGGGACGCCGAACTGGCCGAGCTGCCCGAGCTGCTGGCCGAGAAGATGAAGGCGCCGAGCGTGGCGGCCGGCCGCTACGACCTGGTGATCGACCCGTCCAACCTCTGGCTGACCATCCACGAGTCGATCGGCCACGCCACCGAGCTGGACCGCGCCCTCGGCTACGAGGCCGCCTACGCCGGCACCTCCTTCGCCACCATCGACAAGTTGGGCTCGCTCAGGTACGGCTCCGAGCTGATGCACGTCACCGGCGACCGCACCGCCGAGCACGGCCTGTCCACCATCGGCTACGACGACGAGGGCGTGGCCACCCAGGCCTGGGACCTGGTCAAGGACGGCGTCCTGGTCGGCTACCAGCTGGACCGGGCGATGGCCAGGCAGCAGGGCCTGGGCCGCTCCAACGGCTGCGCCTTTGCCGACTCCCCCGCGCACGTCCCGGTGCAGCGGATGGCCAACGTCTCGCTCCAGCCGGCCGTCGGCGGCCCCGACACCGCGGGCCTGATCGCGGACGTGGAGAACGGCCTGTACATCGTCGGCGACCGCTCCTGGTCGATCGACATGCAGCGCTACAACTTCCAGTTCACCGGCCAGCGCGCCTTCGCCATCAGGAACGGCGAACTCGCCGGCCAGGTCAGGGACTTCGCCTACCAGGCCACCACCACCGACTTCTGGGGCTCGATGAGCGCCGTCGGCGGCCCGCAGACCTATGTGCTCGGCGGTGCCTTCAACTGCGGCAAGGCCCAGCCGGGCCAGATCGCGGCGGTCAGCCACGGCTGCCCCTCCGCGCTCTTCCGCAACGTCAACGTGCTCAACACCCAGCAGGAGGCGGGTCACTGATGAACGCAACCCATCCCCACGAGCTGGTCGAGCACGCCCTCGGGCTCTCCCGCACCGACGGCTGCGTGGTGATCGCGGACGAGCAGTCCACCGCCAACCTGCGCTGGGCGGGCAACGCGCTCACCACCAACGGCGTCACCCGGGGCCGCCGGCTGACCGTCATCGCCACCGTGGACAAGGGCGAGCAGGGCACCTCCTCGGGCGTGGTCTCCCGCGAGGCGGTGACCCTGGACGAGGTGGAAGGCCTGGTCCGGGCCGCCGAGGAGGCCGCGCACGCCGCCGAGGAGGCCGAGGACGCCCGGCCGCTGGTCGAGGACCGCCCCTGTTCGCCGGACTTCACCAAGGCGCCCGAGGTCACCACGATCGAGGTCTTCACCGAGTTCGCCCCGGCCCTCGGCGAGGCCTTCGCCCGCGCCCGCGCGGCCGGCCAGCTGCTGTACGGCTTCGCCAACCACGAGCTGACCACCAGCTACCTCGGCACCTCCACCGGCCTGCGGCTGCGCCATGTCCAGCCGACCGGCTCGGTCGAGATCAACGCCAAGACCGCCGATCTCACCACCTCCGCCTGGGCCGGCGCCGCCACCCGGGACTTCCGCGACGTGGACGTGGCCGAGCTGCACGAGCAGCTCACCCGTAGGCTCGCCTGGGGCCAGAAGAAGCTCGACCTGCCCGCGGGCCGGTACGAGACCCTGCTGCCGCCCTCTGCCGTCGCCGACCTGCTGATCTACCTGTACTGGTCCGCCGAGGGCCGGGACGCCGCCGAGGGCCGGACGGTGTTCAGCAAGCCCGGCGGCGCCACCCGGATCGGCGAGAAGCTCACGGAGCTGTCGCTGACCCTGCGCTCCGCCCCGGCCGAGCCGGGCCTGGAGGCGGCGCCGTTCGTCATCGCGCACAGCTCCGGCGACACCCACTCGGTCTTCGACAACGGCCTGCCGCTGACCGCCACCGACTGGATCCGCGACGGCGAGCTGACCAACCTGATCACCACCCGCCACTCGGCCCGGCTCACCGGCCTGCCGCTCACCCCGCCGGTCGACAACCTCGTCCTGGAGACGGCCGACCAGTCGGCCGCCCCCACCCTGGACGAGATGATCGCGCGCACCGAGCGCGGCCTGCTGCTCACCTGCCTCTGGTACATCCGCGAGGTCGATCCGGCCTCCCTGCTGCTCACCGGCCTCACCCGGGACGGCGTCTACCTGATCGAGAACGGCGAGGTGGTCGGCGCGGTGAACAACTTCCGGTTCAACGAGTCCCCGGTGGACCTGCTCGGCCGGATCACCGAGGCCGGCCGCACCGAGCCGTGCCTGCCGAGGGAGTGGGGCGACTACTTCAACCGCGCCGCGATGCCGCCGCTCCGGGTCGACGGGTTCAACATGAGCTCGGTCAGCCAGGCTTCGTAGCCCCCGTTCACGGAAAGGACCCCGGAGTGGACGACAGACGGCTGGTCAAGACCTCGAAACTGCTGTCCCGGGTGCTGCGGCACGACCCGGGCGCGGTCGGGGTCGTCATGGACGAGCACGGCTGGGTGCGGGTCGACACCCTGCTCGCCGCCCTCGCCCGGCACGGCAGGCGGCTCAGCCGGGCCGAGCTGGACCTCGTGGTCGAGACCAACAACAAGAAGCGCTTCGCCTACTCCGAGGACGGCGCGTCCATCCGCGCCAACCAGGGCCACTCGGTGGCGGTGGACCTCCAGCTCCCCGCCACCGAGCCGCCCCCGGTGCTCTACCACGGCACCACCGGGCGCTGTCTGGACGCCATCTTCCGGGAGGGCCTGCGCCCGATGTCCCGGCAGGACGTCCATCTCTCCCCGGACACCGGGACGGCCGTCAGGGTGGGCTCCCGGCACGGCCGCCCGGTCGTGCTGGCGGTCGACGCCGCCGCGATGTCGGCCGACGGCCACCTCTTCCGGGTCAGTGCCAACGGCGTCTGGCTCACCGACGCCGTCCCCACCCGCTACCTGCAGGCCCTTGGGTAGGGAGCACTCCGGCGCACGCGTCTTCGTCCTCCCCCGCTCTGCTGGGGCGAGGGGGTGCGGCGTACGGTGAGGTGGCCGCACCCGGCGATGGGTGCGGGTGCAGACGAGAGCGGTGGACCATGAACAAGAGCAACGACGTGTTCCGGATCACCGGAGCACGCACCAGCCTCTCCGACGACGTACGCAGCCGTCAGCGCCGGTACGTGATCTCGATGTCGCTGCGCACGGTGTGCGTGCTGCTCGCCGTGGTGATGTGGGACGTGCAGCGGCTGGTGGCCTACGGAGCGCTGGTGGGCGCCGTGCTGCTGCCGTACTTCGCCGTCCTGATCGCCAACGCCGGCCGGGAGCGGGCTCCCGGCCTCCCGAGCACCTTCGCGGTCCCGCCGGAGACCCCGCTGATGCTGGGCCCCGGGGGCACCGGCGGGGGCGGCGCCTCGAAGGAGAACTGACAGAGCCTCAAGAACTGCTGTCCGTTTTGCTGGCGTTTACCACTATTTGAACCCCAGAAAGCTCAGATACAGCTCAGATTAATCATGAAAGAGCTAGCCATTCGGGGGTCGAGCCGTGACATACTGCGTACGCGCTCCGCATCCCCCGTCGGAGCGACAGACCGACGCCGGGCGGCTCCCCCCGTGGCTGCCCGGCGTCGTCATGCCCTCTTGTCGGGCCTCCCGGCGGCGAGTGCGAGACTGGCGGTACACAGCGCCACCGCGACCGACAGGACGGCTCCCATGGAATCCCCCACGCATCCGCTCTTCGGCGCGCCGGACGGCCCCGAGGGCCCACCGGTCTGCTCCGGGAAGGGCTGCCGCAAGCCCGCCGAGTGGGTGCTGGTGTGGAACAACCCCAAGCTGCACACGCCGGACCGCCGCAAGACCTGGCTCGCCTGCGACGAGCACCGTGAGCACCTCTCCCAGTTCCTGGGCGTACGCGGCTTCCTCAAGGAGGTCGTTCCGCTCGCCGGCTTCCAGGGCTGACCGCCCCGGGCGGCGGAACCGGCGCGATCCCCCTCCGGGCGTTCCGTCACCGTCGTCCGGCCCGCTGCGGGACTCCGGTGCGACTTCCGGAACGTCCACCGCAGTGATTCGCCGCCCCGGGCCGCCACCGAACTCGGCATCGCCGAAGCCCGGTCGGGCAGCCGCCCGGACACCGCCGGCTTCGGCCACCTGCTCCGCCAGGACATCCCGGACGCCCACCGCCGCCGGTAGGGAGCCGGGTGGCCGCCGTGGGCACCGGGAACCGCGCGTGGAACCCCGCACCGCGCCGTCCCCGGGGTGGCCGGGCTACCCGCCGATGGCGGACATCGGGCGGGCGGGCTGGAGGAAGTCGGGGTTGTCGATGCCCGCGCCGGCCTTCTTGCCCCACATCGCCCGCCGCCACAGCTCGCCGAGTTCGGCGTTGCTCGCACCGGAGCGCAGCGCAGCGCGCAGGTCCGTCTCGCCGGTCGCGAACAGGCAGTTGCGGACCTGGCCGTCAGCGGTGAGCCGGGTACGGTCGCAGGCGCGGCAGAACGGCCGGGTGACACTGGCGATCACACCGACCCGGGCCGGCCCGCCGTCCACCAGCCAGCGCTCGGCGGGCGCCGCGCCCCGGTCGTCGGACGGCTCGGGGGTGAGCGGGAAGCGCGCCCGCAGCCGGTCCAGGATCTCCTCGGCGGTGACCATCCTCGAACGGTCCCAGCCGTGTTGGGCATCCAGCGGCATCTGCTCGATGAAGCGCAGCTCGTACCCGCGCTCCAGGCACCAGGCGAGCAGGTCGGCGGCCTCGTGGTCGTTGCTCCCGCGCATCAGCACGGCGTTGACCTTGACCGGGGTGAGCCCGGCGGCTTCGGCGGCGGCGAGCCCGTCCAGCACGTCCTGGTGGCGGTGGCGCCGGGTCAGGGTGCGGAAGGTCTCGGCGTCCAGGGTGTCGAGGGAGACGTTGACCCGGTCCAGGCCCGCGGCCCTGAGCGCGGCCGCGGTACGGGCCAGCCCGATCCCGTTGGTGGTGAGCGAGAGCTCGGGGCGCGGTTCGAGCCCGGCGCAGGCGGCCACGATGTCGACCAGGCCCGGGCGCAGCAGCGGCTCGCCGCCGGTGAAGCGGACCTCGCGTACGCCCAGGTCGCGGACGGCGAGGGTGACCAGCCGGACGATCTCCTCGTCGGTCAGCAGCTCGGGCTTGGCGAGCCACTGGAGTCCCTGCTCGGGCATGCAGTAGGTGCAGCGGAGGTTGCACCGGTCCGTGAGGGAGACCCGTAGATCGACCGCCTGCCGGCCGAAGGTGTCGAGGAGCATCGCGGCCCCCTTCCCTAGAAAAGCCGACCCTGCCGCCGCTTACGGCGGGCCGGGCCAGCTTATCCGGGTGATCGGACACCTTTTCGAGGCGTCCGCCATGCGAAAGGCGCGTCCGGCGGATCAGTGCGCGCCCAGTCCGGTGAGCGAGCGGACCTCCAGTTCGGCGTACTTCGCCGGATCGGCGGTGTCCTTGGCCAGCAGGGTACCGATCCACCCGGCCAGGAAGCCGATCGGGATGGAGATCAGACCGGGATTCTCCAGCGGGAACCAGTGGAAGTCCTGGTGCGGCAGGAGCGAGGTCTTGGTTCCCGAGACCACCGGCGAGAAGACCACCAGGACCACCGAGGAGACCAGGCCCGCGTAGACCGAGCTGACTGCGCCCGCGGTGTTGAAGCGCTTCCAGAACAGCGAGTACAGCAGGGTCGGCAGGTTGGCCGAGGCCGCCACCGCGAAGGCCAGGGCGACCAGCGCGGCCGTGTTGAGCTGGTCGGCGAAGATGCTCAACAGGATGGCGATCGCGCCGATCGCCACGGCGGCCAGCTTGGCGGCGCCGACCTCCTCCTGTTCGCCCGCCCGCCCGCGCCGGATCACGTTGGCGTAGAGGTCGTGGGCGAAGGAGGCCGAGGACGCCAGGGTGAGCCCGGCGACCACGGCGAGGATGGTGGCGAAGGCCACCGCGGAGATCACCGCGAGCAGGACCGCACCGCCGCCGGAGCCCGCGCCGCCGCCGAGCTCCTGGGCGAGCAGCGGGGCGGCGGTGTTCCCGGCTGCGTTGGACGCCTTGATCACCTTGGGTCCGACCAGGGCGGCCGCGCCGAACCCGAGCGCCAGCGTCATCAGGTAGAACACCCCGATGATCCCGATCGCCCAGAGCACCGACTTCCGGGCTGCCCTGGCGGTGGGCACGGTGTAGAAGCGGACCAGGATGTGCGGCAGGCCCGCGGTACCGAGGACCAGGGCCAGGCCCAGGCTGATGAAGTCCAGCTTGGTGGTGCCGGTGGTGCCGTACTTGAGCCCGGGCTCCAGGAAGGCGGAGGCCTTGCCGCTGGCGTCGGCGGCGGCGCCGAGCAGGCTCGAGATGTTGAAGTGGTATCTGGCCAGGACCAGGACGGTCATCAGCGCGGCCCCGGCGATCAGCAGCACCGCCTTGACGATCTGCACCCAGGTGGTGCCCTTCATGCCGCCGACGACGACGTAGAGCACCATCAGCGCGCCGACCGCGACGACGGTCCAGCGTTTGGCGCTCTCGCCGCTGACGCCGAGCAGCAGGGCCACCAGCGAGCCCGCGCCGACCATCTGGGCCAGCAGGTAGAAGATCGACACCACGATGGTGGAGATCCCGGCGGCGGTGCGGACCGGGCGCTGGCGCATCCGGAAGGCGAGGACGTCGGCCATGGTGTAGCGGCCGGAGTTGCGCAGCGGCTCGGCGATCAGCAGCAGCGCGACCAGCCAGGCGACCAGGAACCCGATCGAGTAGAGGAAGCCGTCGTAGCCGAAGAGCGCGATGGCGCCGGCGATGCCGAGGAAGGACGCGGCGGACATGTAGTCGCCGGAGATCGCCAGACCGTTCTGGAGGCCGCTGAAGCCCCGGCCGCCGGCGTAGAAGTCGGCGGCGCCCTTGGTCCGGCGCCCGGCCCAGACGGTGATGACCAGGGTGACCAGGACGAAGGCGCCGAACAGCGTCATGGTGAGGCCGCGGTGGCTGCTCGCCGCGGTGGCCGTCCGGGACACGGTCAGGACGGTGGTCATTCGGCGGCCTCCTGGGGCAGGCGGACGGTGTCCCGGCGGCCCGCGGCGCCGGTCCGGTGGCTCTCACGGATGGCTGCGGCCGAAGGATCGAGCCTGCGGTCGGCGAAGCGGGCGTAGCACGCGGCGATGGCGAAGGTGCTGGCGAACTGCAGCAGGCCGAGCACCAGGGCGACGTTGACGTGGCCGACGACCCTGGTGGCCATGAAACCGGGGGCGTAGCTGGAGAGCAGGACGTACAGCAGGTACCAGAGGATGAAACCTGCGGTCACGGGAAAGGCGAAGCCCCGGAAGGATCCGCGCAGTTCGCGGAACTCCTGTGACTGGGCGATTCGCCGGCCGTCTGGCGGGGCCGGTTCTTCGTTCGGCGGAGTGTCCATGCGGTGCCTCCTGACGTCCGAGGTGCACTACGGAACAAATACGACGTGATGGATGTCACACTCATGCGTGCCGCTGCATGCTAGATCCGCAGGAGGGTCGCGCACAGGCCACCGGGCACGGCGGGCGACATCTGGCCGAAAATCGATCGCAACACGCCGGAGAGGCGGCGCCCGATCGAGCGCCGCCTCTCCTGATGTTCCGTCAGGAACCCTTTCTCAGAAGCCGATCCGCACCTTGAGTGCGGTGCGCTCGTCCATCGCGCGGTACCCGGCCGGCACCCCGGCCAGGTCGACGGTGCGGTCGAAGACCAGGCCGGGCTCGATGGCTCCGGAGAGCACGTCGGGGAGCAGCTCGGGGATGTACGCGCGGGCCGGGGCCACGCCGCCGTTCAGCGAGACGTTGCGGCCGAACATCTGGCCGATGTCCACACCGGCGCTGCCGCCGTGCGGAACGCCGACGTAGCCGACCGCACCGCCGTCGCGGGCGACGGAGATCGCGGTGCGCATCGACTCCTCGGTACCCACGGCCTCCAGCACGGCGTGCGCGCCCTGGCCCTTCGTCAGCTCCTTCACCGCCTCGATCGCGGCCTCGCCGCGCTCGGCCACCACGTCGGTGGCACCGAACCTGCGGGCGATGTCGGTGCGCACCTGGTGGCGGCCGAGCGCGATGATCCGGCCCGCGCCGAGCCGGTGCGCGGCCAGCACGCCGCACAGGCCGACCGCGCCGTCACCGACCACGGCCACCGTGGCGCCCGGCTTGACCCCGGCGGAGACGGCCGCGTGGTGGCCGGTGCTCATCACGTCGGAGAGCGCCAGCAGCCCCGGCAGCAGCTTCTCGTCGCCCGCCGCCTCCTTGGGCAGCCGGACCAGGGTGCCGTCGGCGTACGGGACGCGCACCGCCTCGCCCTGGCCGCCGTCGTAGCCGACCTGGCCCCAGAAGCCGCCCTCGGGGCAGGAGGTGTGCAGGCCCTCGCGGCAGAAGTCACACGTCCCGTCGGACCAGACGAACGGGGCGACCACGAAGTCACCGGGCTTGAAGTCGGAGACCTCGGAGCCGACCTCCTCGACGATGCCGAGGAACTCGTGACCGATCCGTTGCCCGGCCTCACGGGCGGCCACACCGCGGTACGCCCAGAGGTCGCTGCCGCAGATACAGGCGTTGACCACGCGGACCACCGCGTCGGTGGGCCGCTGGACCCTCGGGTCCGGCACTTCCTCGATTCGTATGTCGTTCGGACCGTGGATCACGGTGGCACGCATGAGGAGTCTTCCTTCGCGGTTGGACGTACTGCCGTCACCTGCTCGGACGGCCTGGGCTACCTCGCCCGGATGTACGACTCCCCCGCCGCCCACTCTATTCCGCAGTGTCACGTACGCCACTCCTGCCCCTCCGGACCCGATCGGGTCGCTCTTCCCTGTGGGCGGGCCCCCTTAGAGTGGTTGACCATGCATACGATCCAGTCACCCGGCGACGACTCCGCCCAGGCGGACTCCACCCGCACCGCGCCGCTCCCGGCGCAGCGCACCGGTGAGAGCGGCCAGGGCTTCGCCGTGGTCGACGTCGAGACCACCGGGCTCGGCCGCTCGGACCGGATCATCTCCGCCGGTGTGTACCAGCTGGACGCCTTCGGTGAGGTGACCGACAGCTGGTACACCCTGGTCAACCCCGAGCGCGACCCGGGGCCGATCTGGATCCACGGCCTGACCCACGAGATGCTCGCCGACGCACCCGTCTTCCGGGAGATCGCGGACGAGCTGGCCGACCGGCTGTGCGGGCGCGTGATGGTGGCGCACAACGCGCTCTTCGACTGGAACATGATCTCGCGCGAGTACTCGCGCGCCGGGTTGCGCGCCCCCGTCGAGCAGCGGCTGTGCACCATGGTGCTCTCCCGCGACCTCGGTCTGCCGCTGCCCAACGGCAAGCTCGCCACCCTGGCCCAGTACTTCGGGGTGCAGCAGCGCCAGGCGCACAACGCGCTGGACGACGCCCGGGTGCTCGCCGAGGCGTTCCGGCCCAGCCTGCACCTCGCCCGGCAGGCCGGCATCCCCCTGCCGCTGACCACCTGCGTCGCCGTCACCGACCTCGGCGAGGACAGCCCGGCCCCCACCCGGGGTTCCTGGTCCTCCTCGTACCGGGCGAGCCGGAAGCGGCCGCCGTGCCCCTACCCGAACCCCGGACGCTGGCAGGACGGCAGCCCGCTGATGCAGGGCATGCGGGTCGCCATCACCGGCGACACCGCCACCGACCGCGAACTGCTGGAGGACCGCGCCGTCGAGGCCGGCCTGCACATCGCCGCCTCTGTGAGTCGCCTCACCAGCCTGCTGGTCACCAACGAGCCGGACAGCTGGAGCGGGAAGGCCCGCAAGGCCCGTGAATACGGCACACCGGTGGTCGGCGAGGACGCCTTCCTGCACCTGCTGCGGGAGGTGGCCCCGCACCCCGGTGTCTGACCGGACGGATAAGTGGGCGTAGCGTGCCATTGTGTACCGATTCCTGCTCTCCCGGCGTTGGGCGATCATTTTCCTGGTCGCCCTGCTGCTGATCCCCACCATGATCCGGCTGGGTTTCTGGCAGTTGCACCGCCACGAGGCCCGGGTGGCCCGCAACGAGCTCATCGCGACGAACCTCAAGGACGAGCCCGTCGCCTTCGACTCGATCTCGACCGCCCCCGGCTTCAACGTGCCGACGGACGAGACCTGGCGGGCTGTCACGGCCAGGGGTCAGTACGACGCCGAGCACGAGTTCGTCATCCGCAACCGGTTGGAACCCGGCGGGACCAGCGTCGGCTTCTTCGTGATCACCCCGCTGAAGCTGGCCGACGGCAAGGGCGAGGTCCTGGTGAACCGAGGCTGGGTGGACTCCCCCGGCGACGCCACCAGCTACCCCACCGTGCCGAAGCCGCCGGCCGGCGAGGTCACGGTGACCGGCCGGCTGCGGGCCGACGAGACCACCGCGAGCAGCGGGATCAAGGACCGCGGCGGGCTGCCGCCGCGGCAGTTCAAGCTGATCAACAGCGCCCAGCAGGCCAAGGAGAACGGCACCACCGTCCTCGGCGGCTACCTGGAGCTGATCTCCACCGTACCCGCCCCCGGCGGCGGCGCCCCCGAGCTGCTGCCCGACCCCGAGCACTCGGACATCGGCCCGCACATGGCCTACGCGATCCAGTGGTGGCTCTTCACCACCCTGATCCCGGTCGGCCTGGTCGTCCTCGCCCGCCGCGAGGCCAAGGAGCGCCAGGAACGCCAGGCCGCCGAGACGCCCGCCGAGCCCGTCACCGCGGGAGCCTGAGCCCGCCGCCGGTCCCCGGGGGCACGGGAACCGGCGCCCGCGCTACGGTCAGAGGCCGGCCAGGAAGGCGATCAGCGCCTCGTTGACCTCCTTGGGACGCTCCTGCTGGGTCCAGTGCCCGGTGTCCGGCAGCCAGACGACGTCCCGCAGGTCGGGCACGAACTCGGCGAGCCTGCCGATTCCGTCCTGGGCCGCCTGGTTGGCGACCACGACGTCCCGCTCCCCCGCGACGAGCAGGGCGGGCGGCGTGATCCGGGCCCCCTGCCATGCCGCGGTGAGCTCCCAGGAACGGTCCAGGTTGCGGTACCAGTTCAGCGGCCCGGCGAATCCGTGCTCCTCGAACTCGGCCGCGTAGAAGTCGAGGTCCTCCTCGGTGAGCCAGTGCGGCAGCACCTCCGGATCCCGGAAGATGTCCAGGAACCCGCCGCCCTCCGGCACCAACGGCACACCCGCCGCACCGAATTCGCCCCTACCGCCCAGGAGTCTGCGCAGGCCGGCCCGCACATCACGCCGCAACTCCGCCTCGGGAACGCCCCGTTGCTGGAAGTACAGCATGTAGTACGCCTCCCCGAACAGGTGCCGCAGCACGGCCGTCGGCGCGGCGGTACTGCGTGGACCGGGCGGCACGGAGAGCCCGACCACACCCCGCACCAGGTCGGGACGGAACTGCGCCGAGGTCCAGGCGACCGGCGCGCCCCAGTCATGGCCCACCACCACCGCGTTCTCCGCGCCGAGCGCCGGGATCAGCCCGAGCGCGTCCCCGACCAGGTGCGGGATGGTGTACTTCTCGACCTCCTCGGGCCCGCCGGTGCGCCCGTACCCGCGCTGGTCCGGCGCGACCGCGTGGTACCCGGCCTCGGCGAGGGCGGTGAGCTGGTGCCGCCAGGAGTACCAGCTCTCCGGGAAGCCGTGCAGCAGCAGGACCAGCGGGCCGGTGCCCGCCTCGGCGACGTGCATTCGAAGACCGCTGGCGGACTCCACGAAGCGGTGCGAAATCTCGGTCATTCGGGATCCCTCCGGTTCACCTCAACTGACTCACTGTCAGCTCTCGTCCGCGCCCGGTCAAGCTCTCTCCCCACCCGGTGCCCCGACCAGGCAGGATGTCCCCCATGGATCTCGGACTTCAGCAGAGGGTGTACGTACTGACCGGTGCCAGTCGGGGGCTCGGCCTGGCCGCCGCACGGGAACTGGTCGCCGACGGCGCCCGGGTGGTGCTCGGCGGCCGGAGCAAGGAGACGCTGGACGCCGCGGTCGCCGGACTGGGCGGCCCCGGGCACGCGCACGGCGTGGTCGCCGACAACGCCGATCCCACCGCCCCCGGACGGCTGATCGCGGCGGCCAAGGAGCGCTTCGGACGGTTCGACGGTGTACTGATCAGCGTCGGCGGCCCGGCCGCCGGGCCCGTCCTGACCGCCGAGGACGAGTCCTGGCGCGACGCCTTCGAGTCGGTCTTCCTCGGCGCGCTGCGGATCGCCCGGACCGCGGCCGGCGAGCTGGATGCCGGCGGCGTGATCGGGTTCGTCCTCTCCAGCTCGGTGCGCCAGCCGATCCCGGGCCTCGGCATCTCCAACGGCCTGCGGCCCGGTCTGGCGATGGCCGCCAAGTCACTCGCCGACGAGCTGGGGCCGCGCGGCATCCGGGTGCTGGGCCTGCTGCCCGCCCGGATCGACACCGACCGGGTCCGCGAACTCGACGCCGCCGGCGGCGACCCGGAAGGCGACCGCAGGCGGTTCGAGGCCGCGATCCCGCTCGGCCGCTACGGCACGCCCGAGGAGTTCGGCAAGGTCGCCGCCTTCCTGCTCTCCCCCGCCGCCTCCTACCTCACCGGCTCGATGATCGCCGTCGACGGCGGCGCCCTGCGGAACCTGTGACGGCCGCCGGGGTGCGGGGAACCGCGGGAGCGGCCCGGCACCGCCGGATCCGCTTTCCCCCGACCCCGGACGGTCCCGCCCCGAACCGCCGCGCCACGGACGGGAGAAGCCGAGCGGCCCGGCCCGGGAGACCCGCTCCCGGCCCAGGCCGCTCGCCGCGGGCCCTACTGCCGGTCGGTCCTAGTCGCCGATACCGGCCAGGTCGCGCAGTCGACGGGCCTGGGCCGCCCGTTCGGCCGCACGCTGCTCCTCGTACGAACGTCCGGCGGCACCCTGCAGCAGGGCCTTGGTCTCGATCACCGCACTGCGCGGGGCGGCCAACAGCGCGGCGGCCAGGTCCTTCACCGCGTCATCCAGCTCCGCGGCCGGTACGGCGAGGCTGGCCAGGCCGGTGGCCACGGCCTCCTCGGCGCCGACCTGGCGCCCGGTCGCACAGATCTCCAAAGCCCTTGCGTAACCGACCAGTTCGGTCAGTGGCTTGGTGCCGGCCAGGTCGGGGACCAGGCCGAGCGAGGTCTCCTTCATGGCGAACTTGACGTCCTCGGCGACCACCCGAAGGTCGCAGCCGAGCGCGAGCTGGAACCCGGCCCCGATCGCATGGCCCTGGACGGCGGCGATGCTGATCAGGTCGGGACGGCGCCACCAGGTGAAGGCCTCCTGGTACCCGGCGATGGCCGCGTCCAGCTCCTTGTCCTCGGCGGCCGCCAGCTGGAGGAAGCTGGGCTCACCGGGGATGCCCTCCGGGGTGAACATCGCCCGGTCCAGACCGGCCGAGAAGGACGTTCCCTCGGCCCTGAGCACCACCACCCGGACGGTCCCCGGCAGCGCACGGCCGACGGCGGCGAGCGCCCGCCACATCGCGGGCGACTGGGCGTTCAGCCGCTTGGGGTTGCAGAGAGTCACCACGGCGGTCTCGCCGTCGATTTCCAGCCGGACTCCGGCTTCTTCCCACTGCGGATCCGACTCGATGGCGGGAGCGGTCATGGCGATACCTCCAGCAGACGTACAAGTGCATGAACATGCGGACGAACAGCAGAGCTACTGGAGAGTAACAAATCAAAGCCCCCACCGGACAGGGCCTTGTTCACGCAACCGGGAAATACCACGCGGAAATGACGATCGGCGGTCCGGATGGCACCGGCCGCCGAATCGTCTGAAGCTGTCGGATCTGATGCTGCGCACTCGCGCGCCCTGCCGCCTCGGCGCGCCGTAAGGGTGAGCGTGCGGCACCGGCTCACTCGGTGATGGAGCGTCAGGAACCCGCTGCCGCAGCAGCCTTGTTCTTGCCGCGCGTCGCACCGCCGCGGCCCCGGAGGATCACTCCGGATTCGCTCAACATGCGGTGCACGAAGCCGTAGGAGCGACCGGTCTCCTCCGCCAGGGCGCGAATGCTCGCCCCGGAGTCGTATTTCTTCTTAAGATCGGCCGCGAGCTTCTCACGCGCGGCACCGGTCACCCGGCTGCCCTTTTTCAGAGTCTCGGCCACCCGTGCCTCCTCGTAGCTGTGCTCGGTCAGATTCCCATGATCACCCATAGCCAGGCTCCTGGCCACCCATTCGACAAGGTCGATACCGGGAAAGCGCAGTCTGCCGGTGGTGCTCACAGCGCACAAGGGCGCTCACCGTGGGTGCACGCGCCCCCATCAGATCCAGCCATCCGGGGCGAAAGAGCTGATCAGCACCATCGGCCCGCCGCTTGAGCAGCGGCGGGCCGATGGTGGCAAAGGTAAACGGAATCCTCCGCTCTCTCATTCCCCGAGTTGCCGAAGGACGAGAGCTTCTACGTCGGATCGCTGATTAGGCGTCTACTCCAGGGTCAGGCCAGCGAGACCAGATCCGCATAGGCGGGGCTCCACAGGTCTTCGACGCCGTCCGGAAGCAGGATGATCCGCTCCGGCTGGAGCGCGTCGACCGCGCCCTCGTCGTGGGTGACCAGGACGACCGCGCCGGTGAAGGAGCGCAGTGCGCCCAGGATCTCCTCGCGGCTGGCCGGATCCAGGTTGTTGGTGGGCTCGTCCAGCAGCAGGACGTTGGCGCTGGAGACCACCAGCGAAGCCAGCGCGAGCCTGGTCTTCTCACCGCCGGAGAGCACCCCGGCCGGCTTGTCCACGTCGTCCCCGGAGAACAGGAAGGAACCGAGGATCTTACGGATCTGCACCAGGTCGGTGTCCGGCGCGGCGGAGCGCATGTTCTCCAGCACCGTACGGTCCGGGTCCAGGGTCTCGTGCTCCTGGGCGTAGTAGCCGATCTTCAGACCGTGTCCCGGGAGCACCTCGCCGGTGTCCGGCTCCTCGACGCCCGCGAGCATCCGCAGCAGCGTGGTCTTGCCGGCACCGTTGAGACCGAGCACGACCACCCGGGAGCCCCGGTCGATCGCCAGGTCGACGCCGGTGAAGATCTCCAGCGAGCCGTAGGACTTGGAGAGGTCGCTGGCCGTCAGCGGGGTCTTGCCGCAGGGGGCCGGGTCCGGGAAGCGCAGCTTGGCGACCTTGTCGGACTGCCGCACCTCGTCCAGGCCGGCGAGCAGCTTCTCGGCGCGGCGGGCCATGTTCTGCGCGGCGACGGTCTTGGTGGCCTTGGCGCGCATCTTGTCGGCCTGCGCGTTGAGGGTCGCGGCCTTCTTCTCCGCGTTCGCGCGCTCGCGCTTGCGGCGCTTCTCGTCGTCCTCGCGCTGCTGCTGGTACTGCTTCCAGCCCATGTTGTAGACGTCGATGCAGGAGCGGTTGGCGTCCAGGTAGAACACCTTGTTGACGACCGTCTCGACCAGGTCGACATCGTGCGAGATGACGATGAAGCCGCCCTTGTAGGTCTTCAGGAAGTCGCGCAGCCAGGCGATCGAGTCGGCGTCGAGGTGGTTGGTCGGCTCGTCCAGCAGCAGGACGTCGGCGTCCGAGAAGAGGATCCGGGCCAGCTCGACGCGGCGGCGCTGACCACCGGAGAGGGTGTGCAGCGGCTGGCCGAGGATGCGGTCCGGCAGGCCGAGCGCGGCCGCGATGGTGGCGGCCTCGGCCTCGGCGGCGTACCCGCCCTTGGTGAGGAACTCGGTCTCCAGGCGCGCGTACTTCTTCATCGCGTTGTCGCGGGTGGCGCCCTTGCCGTTGGCCATCCGCTCCTCGTTCTCGCGCATCTTCTTCAGCACGGTGTCCAGGCCGCGGGCGGAGAGGATGCGGTCGCGGGCGAGGACGTCGAGGTCACCGGTGCGCGGGTCCTGCGGCAGGTAACCGACCTCGCCGGTGCGGGTCACCGTACCGGCGGCCGGGAGGCCCTCGCCGGCCAGCACCTTGGTGAGCGTGGTCTTGCCCGCGCCGTTGCGGCCGACCAGGCCGATCCGGTCACCCGGGGCGACCCGGAAGTTGGCGGACTCGATCAGGATCCGGGCACCGGCGCGCAGTTCGAGGGCGTTGGCGGAAATCATGGCTGGGAGGAACTCCTGGGACGTGGGCGGGCACCTGGACCTGGACGTGACACAGGGCCGGAGCGCTTGGGACTGGGCGGCGCGCGGAGGTCGGCGTACCACCCGGAGGGGCGCGCCGGCTGCCCGCTAATGCCCGGGGGAAACAGCCATGCGGGCCAGTCTACCGGGCCCGCCGGAGAGCCTTGCTGGAATAATGCACGCCCGCCGTCGCGCCGGCCCTGGCCCGAGGGCGCGCGGGCCCGCGGCGAGGACCCGCGAGGTGCGCGGGCCACCGTCCGGTCGCACGGCGGCGCACCGCCCGGCGGCGGGTGTCCGGAGCCCCGGTCAGGGCTTGGAGCAGGTGCCCTCGGGCTTGACCGCGGCGAAGGGGACCTCCGGGGTGCCACAGACCGGCTCCAGGGCGCCCTGGACGGTGTCGAAGACCCGGGTGCCGACGACCGGCCCGTCGTCGACGGCGGCACGGCGCCCGTCCAGCCGGTGCAGCAGGACGCCGGGGCCGGTGTCCAACTGCCAGTTGGGGGCGTCCAGGCGGAACCCGGTGACCAGGCCGGGCAACGGATGGCCCGCGCCGCCGGTGCCGGTGCAACTGCGCGGTACCAGCACCGCGTTGTCGGTGTGCACGGTGCGCAACGGGTCGTAGAGGCACCCGGTCTGCGGTCGCGAGTTGAACCGCAGGTCGCCGTCGCGGTCCCGGAAGCCCATGGCCAGCGTCGGCGTCACCACGGCGACCCAGGGCTCGGGCTCGGTGACGGTCTGCAGCGCGGCGGCCGCGCGCTCCACCTCGGTGTCACGGCGCTCGGAGTCGGTCGTGGCTTCGGCGCCGGGTTCGCCGGCGGCGTGCAGCCACTCGGCGAGACCGGGTACGGCCCGGTGCCAGCGCACCGAGTGGTCGCTCGGCCGTACCGAGGTGATCATGCCGTCGTCCCAGACCACCACGGCGTTCTCCCCGGCCATCGCCATGTGCAGGGCGGTGGCGCCCTCCCGGCGGTAGGACCACAGGTGCTCGTCGGTGGTCTGGTCGTACGCCTCCAGGCCGGGGCCGACCTTGAGCTCCAGGCTGCCGGTGGCCAGCGACTGGGCGCTCACCGGGCTGGCGTCGGCGATGCCGGGCGCGTCCACCCGGTCCCCGAAGGGCACCGGCCTGTTGGCGTGCGCGGCTGCCCCGGCCCCGAGCACCAGCAGGACGGCCAGGGCTGGGAGGACCGATCGAGGGCTGAGGGGACGAACCGGCTTCCAGGACACGGCCGGAGCGTACCCTCCGTGCGCGTGTCCGTCAGCTGAATGCGGCCCTCCACTCCTGCGGGCGGCCGCGGCCCGGCCGGGCCGACACACCGCGCCGACCTGCGCATCTCGCCGGGCAGCCGGGCAGGGCGGCCGTTGTCGTGCGACTGCGGCGGCCGGCCGGACCGTTATAGAGGTGAGACGGGATGCAGTCCGATGGCCGGACGGAGCTGGACGCCTCGCAGGTGCAGGACCGGTGCGGGACGTCCGGCGGGAAGGTCGCCGTCGGGGGCGGCGCGGTCGGACCGCGATCCCCATGGATGCCACTTTTGAGTGACATGGGCATCTCCTGACGGACCGTGGGCTTAACTTCTGAATCGCGGTACTCATCCCCGTACCGCAGCCGGTACCGCCCTACACCTGCCGCACCGGCGCCGTTCCAGAGGAGAAGACCCATGCGACTCGGCCGCCTCACCCTGGCCGCCTCCGCACTGCTGCTGGCGACCACCGCGAGCGTTCCCACCGGCGCGCCGCTGAGCCGGGCCGAGCGGCACGTCGCGCCCTCCTCGGGCTCGGCCCAGCCACACCGCACCGCGTCCGGGCCCGACGTCGGGCGGGCCGCGCACGAGGTGCCGTTCGGCGCGTTCGTCGGCTCCTGGGACAGCTACATCCCGCGGATCGCCAAGATGGCGCGCTGGCTGAACGGCGCCGACATGCAGGTCGGCCACACCTATCTGGCCGGGAACAACTGGGAGGACGTCGAGGGTGAGCCGGCGGTGCTCGGCCTCTGGACGCAGTGGCGCCAGGCCGACCCCCAGCGCAAGCTCGTCCTCGGCGTGCCCATGCTGGCGCCCAGCGAGGGCAACCTCTCGGACCGCGAGGTGACCCGACTGCTCGCGCGGGCGAACCGGGGCGAGTTCGACGCGCACTTCCTCCGGCTGGCCAGGCGGCTGGTGGCGCTCGGCGGCGGTGACACCGTCCTGACCCTCGGATGGGAGATGAACGGCACCACCTACACCCACCGCTGCAAGCCCGACCCGGCCGCCTGGAAGGCGTACTGGCGGCGGATCGTCACCGTGATGCGCTCGGTCCCGGGCCAGCACTTCGAGTTCGACTTCGCGCCCACCCGCGGCCTGGACGCCATCCCGTGGACCCGCTGCTACCCCGGTGACGACGTGGTCGACATCATCGGCATGGACAGCTACGACCAGCCCGCCGGCGCCACCTTCGACGACTACGTCTCCGAGCCGTACGGGCTGCAGGACCAGGTCGAGTTCGCCGCCGAGCGCGGGAAGCAGGTCTCGTACCCGGAGTGGGGGCTGTTCCGCAACGGGGACAACCCCGAGTTCGTCCGGCGGATGGTGGAGTGGATGCGCACCCATGACACCGCCTACCAGACCGTCACCGACTACTGTCCGCACGGCTTCTGGGAGTGCAACCGCAACCCGCGCGCCAGCGCGGTCTTCAAGCAGCTGATGTCGGGCTCGAGGGGCGCGGGCCCGCTGACCGGCGCCGGCGGCGCGACCGCCGGTGCCCGAGCGGCGCCCGAGCCGTCGCCCAAGCCCACCGCGTAGCCCGGCGAGCGGCCGGGGGCGCGCCCCTCCGGGTGGCTGCCTGGCTGGCCGAGCGGCTGGCCGGGCAGCGGCCGCGGGGTGCCCTGACGCGGCTCGACCCCCGGGCTCGGCGGCCCCGGGCCGTCAGCTGCGCCGTCGGGCCGCTAACGCCTCCTTCAGCCGGGGCAGCCTGGTCCCCAGCTGCCGCACCACCGCCCGGTGCACGGTCACCCGCAGCGCACGGGCCGCTGCGAACGGCGCGAGGCGCCCGGGCCCGAGCACCAACCGCTGGTTGGACAGCTGGTCCGGGCGCCAACGCTGCTTGTACGGCTCCTGGCCGCGCAGCAGGCTCAGCACCGGGGTCTCGGCCGCCCGCACCTCGTCCAGGGCGGCGCCGAACAGCAGTCCGGCGATGTCCAGGCGCTCGCGCAGCTTCGGATGGGCACCGTACATGTACAGGCCGCCGAAGGACGGGCAGAGCAGCAGCAGGTTGACCGCGACCACCTCGCCGTCCAGGTGGAAGCGGTGCAGGGCGGCGCGGCCGGTGGCGACCAGTCCGGTGGTGGACTCGGCCAGATGGGCGGCGAAGCGCTCGGTCCGGTGCTCCGGGGTGACCCCGCGCTCCTGCCACTGCAGGAAGTGCAGCCGCAGCAGTTCCTCGATCGCCTGCGGCACCTCGTCGGGGGTGACCGAGCCGACCTCGACGCCCGCCTCCGCGATCTTGCGCTGCTTGACCCGGCTGCGCTGGGCGGTCTTTCCGGGCAGCCGCTTGAGCAGCTCCTCCATCGGCACCGCAGGGAGGTACTGGCAGAGCGAGTCGGGCAGCCGGTGGCGGCGGCCGCGCCAGTGCTCGAAGACCTGCTGGACGGCCGCCTGGGGGTGCACCTCGCACAGCTCCAGGCTGTGCCAGGGGCGGCGCAGCGGAAGGGCGCGGGCGAGTTCGGCGGCCGCCAGGTCGGCGACGGCGTCGTCCAACAGCACGTCGGTGAAGTCGACCAGGCCGCCGCCGAGGTTGGTCAGGCCGCCGAAGGGGCCGCGGCGCCGCAGGGCCGCGGCCCCGACCAGCCGTTCGTCCCGGCGCACCAGCACCACGACCAGGCGGCCCGGGCGGCCGTACTGGCGCCACCAGGAGCGCAGCCAGGCGGCGGCCTGGAACGAGGTCGCGGCGGCGCACCGCCGGGCCAGGTCGTCCCACTCCTCGGCCACCCGGTCGAGTGCGTCGTCGGTCCGCAGGACCTCGGCCCGCCAGGTGGGCGCGCCGCTCCGTACGGGGAGCGCCACCCCGCTCAGCTGTTCGGTGCTCATCGGCCGTCCCCTGCCTGCGGGGTACGGCCGCCGCCGGGGTTCTCGATCACGCCGGGGTTCCTGCCTTCCGCGAGTCCTCGACGGCCCCGGCGGCCCCGACGGCCCCGACGGCCCCGACGGCCCCGGCGGCGGCCCCGGCCCTGGTGCCGGGCCCGGAGGCCGGGGCGGGGAGGGGGACCGCGGCGGCCGGAACGGTGGCGGGACGGCGGCGGGTCATCATGACGAGGGCACCGACCAGGACGCCGGCGGCGGCGCCGACCGCGGTGTCCAGCTGAACGGAGGGCGAGGACGGTCCCTCCGGTGCGGCCGCCGGGGCGAGCGGGACCAGCCGGACGCCGGTCTCCTTGCTGCTCGTGTCGGCGAACGCCACCAGGGACCTGGCGACCGCGTCGGCGGCCCGGACGGCCTCCTTCGGGCGCTCGCCGGTCCCGGTGATCTCGATCACCGGCGCGTCCGGCGAGGTGGTGCCCCGAACCTGCTCGGCCAACTCCGCGATGGTCTCGTCGAGTTGGGCTGCCGCGCCGGCCAGCACCTGCGGCTGTCCGGCCAGCCTCCCGTAGGCCTGGGCGAAGTTGACCGCGGTGGAGCTCTCCCCCGGACCCTGCGGGACCACCACCACATAGGAGTTGGCTGCGTAGCTGGGGTGAGCCAGGAGGCCGTAACCGGCCCCGGCCAGGCCACCCAGCGGTACGGCGAGTACCACCGGCCACCAGCGGCGGGTCAGCGCACGTGCGTTGCGGCCCAGTTCGGACATCGGTGACTCCGTGAGGTGTGAAGCGGCCCCGAAGAGCCGGGGATGGTGTGCGGGACCGGACGGCGGCCGGCCCCGGACCGCCCGCCGCGCCCCCGAGGAACTGCCGCCGCCCGGCTGATCGGGTGTCATGACGGGACGGCGGTCGGGGGCCGCTCGGGCAGTTCCGGGCGCACCCCCGGGTCCGCGTCGGCGGTGAGACTGTCGTAGAGGCGGCCCAACCCGTCGGCGACACGGGCGATGTCGTAGTGCGCGACGGCCGGGGGTTGCGGCAGGGGGATGCTGCGGCGGCTCCACAGTTCGCACAGGGCGGCGGTGTAGGCGGCCGCGTCCGAGGGGACGCGGGCGGCCTCGGGGGCGGCCTCGGGGTCGAGTTCCTCGAGGGCCGGGCAGGCGCTGTAGCGGACGGGCAGTCCGGCCGCGAGGCCCTCGAGGACGGCCAGCCCGAAGGTTTCCTCGGTCGAGGGTGCGGCCAGGACGTCCATGGCGGTCAGGAGTTCGGGGACGTCGTCGCGCTCCCCCGGGCAGAGCAGCCGACCTCGCACCCCGAGCCGCTCGGCCCGCCGCACCAGTGCCTCGCGCTCCGGCCCGGCACCGACCAGCAGCAGCCAGGGCTCGCGCAGTGCCGGGTGCTCCCCGGCCAGCGCGACGAGTTCGGCGAGCGTGTCGACCAGGACCTCGAAGCGCTTGCCGGGCACCAGCCGTCCCACCCCGCCGACCACCCAGGCCTGCTGCGGCAGGCCGAGCTCCGTCCTGACGATCTGCCGGACGGCGGCCCTGGAGGCGGTCGGCAGACTGTAGCGGGCGGCCTCGACACCGTTCGGCAGCAGGTGCACCCGGTGCGGCGGGACACCCCAGGCCTCGAGCGTGCCGGCCACCTGGCGGGAGACCGCGACGGTGGTGCTGCCGAACCGTTCGGCGAGCAGGTAGAGCGCCCTGACCCCGAGGGTGGCCCGGCGACCCTCGATCACCCCGGCGTGCAGCGAGTGCTCGGTGGCGACCACCGTGCGGACCCCGGCCAGCCGCGCGGCCAGCCGTCCGTAGAGGCTCGCCCGGTAGAGGTGGGTGTGCACCAGCCGGTAGTCGCCGGAGCGGATCAACCGGGTGAGCCGGGGCAGCACGGTGAGGTCGCGGTTGCCGCGCATCGCCAGGTCGTGCACCACCACGCCCTCGGCGCGCAGCGCCTCGGCGACGGCCCCGGGCTCGGTCAGGGTGGCCACCTCGCAGCGGTACCGCTCGGGCAGGTGGCGCAGCAGCAGCAGGAGCTGGCGTTCGGCACCGCCGGACGCCAGGCCGGTGACGACGTGCAGCACCCTCATGGGGCGGTCCTCCGCGGCCCGCCCAGCGGGCCTCGGCGCAGTGCGCACGCCGCGTCGCGCAGCCGGTGGCGGCCCTGCTTGGCGAGCAGCCGCAGGGCGCCGTCCCGTTCCCCGACGTACGAGCGCGGCAATGCGAACCGGCTGGTGAGCGCGCCGTGCTGGATGGCGCAGGCGTAGTGGTAGCCCGCGTCGCGGACGGCCAGGACGGCGGGCGGGTCGACCGCGCCGTACGGGTAGCAGAACCCGGTGACCGGACCCCCGACCAGCCCCTCCAGGGCGCGCCGGCTCTCCCTGGTCTGCTCGGCCAGTACGTCGGCGGGCAGTCCGGGCAGCGCCCGGTGGCTGAGGCCGTGCGAACCGATCTCCCAGCCCGCGGCGGCGAGTTCGGCGACCTCATCGACCGTCAGCAGCTGTTTGCGGGGGCCCCGCACGTCCCAGCCGTTCTCGGTGCCGAGCAGGTCGGGGACGACGTAGGCGGTCGCGGTGAACCCGTGCGCGCGCAGGATGGGGACGGCCTGCCCGGCGAAGTCGGCGTAGCCGTCGTCGAAGGTCAGGCCGACCAGCCGCGCCGCCCGGCCGGCGGCCCGGGCCCGCAACAGTTCCCGGACGCTGACGCCCCGCCTGCCGGTGCGGGCCAGCCACTCCATCTGGGCGGCGAACCGGTCGGGGCTGACGGTGAGCCGGTAGGGGTCCTCCTCCTCGTCGGCCACCGAGTGGTACATCAGGATCCAGGGCGCTGCCCTGGGCCTCTCGGTCTGCACCGGGAGATGCGGTAGCCGGGTGTCAGCGTCCATGGGGCAGCTTCCCTTCAGCGGCCGGGTTCGGGCGGAGCGCCCGGACGAGGGCGAGGACGGGGCCGCGGACCTCGGCGGCGCCGAACGCGGTGCCGAGCACCGCGAAGACGAGGAGCACGCAGCCGCCGCCGAGCAGGGTGGACAGCAGCGGGTCGGCGGTCAGCGCGCCGGCCGCGGTACCCGCGGCGGCGGCGCCGACGGCGGCGGCCAGCAGCCTGGCCTGGCCGCCGAGCACCCTGGGCAGCCGCAGGGCGATACCGCGCGGCAGTAGCCCGCGCAGCAGCAGCACGGCGGTGGCGGTGATCCCGGCGGCGTTGCCCGCGGCGATGCCCGGGGCGCCGATGCGGGGAGTGGCGACGAGTCCGACGCCGATGGTGACCAGCAGTCCGAAGGCCATCGCGGCGACCGGGTACCAGTCGAGCAGGGTGACCGAGCCGGGGGCCGGGAGGGTCCGCCGGCGCCGAGAGCGACGAGCGACGAGCGACGAGGGCCCCTCGCCCCCAGCCTTCGGCCGGGGGGACCCCAGGCCGATGGGGGGCGAGGAGGGCGAGCGCCGGAGCCGAGGAACGTTGGCTCCGGGTCCGAGGGTCCGCAGGCCCCGAAGGACGAGGCCCCTGACGCCGGGCTCCCGGCCCGCCTGCATCACGGCCGAGCGGTGCGGCAGCCACCGGCGGTTCCCGGCGTCGCCGCTGTACGGCTCGTCGGCGCGCCGGACCACCGGACGCACCGAGAAGTACGGCCGGACCATCACGCCGACCAGCGCCTGGGCGGGCAGTCCGAGGCCGTAGACCCGCATCACGGCGGCCGTGGCGGCGGTGTCGTGCGGGTCGAAGGCGCCGCGCTCGAACAGCAGCGAGACCACCGAGGGGGCACAGGCCATCAGGCAGGCGGTGCCGGCCAGAACGACCGCGGCGGCCTGGCCCAGGTCCTTCTCCACCCGGTCCCTGGCCGCTGTCAGGTCGCCGGCCGCGAGCGCCCTCGCAACCAGCGGGAAGGTCACGGTGCAGATCAACACAGCAGCGGTCATGGCGAGTTGGGAGACCTTGGCCGCGTAGTTGAGGTGCGAGATGGTGCCCGGCGGCAGGCCGGAGCCGAGGTAGCGCTCGATGAAGACCTGGGCCTGCCGGGTGAGCGTGAAGGCGGCGACCGGCAGCAGCGCGAGCGGGATCAGCACCAGCGGGGCCGGGCCCCGGTGGCGCCCCGGCCTGCGGCCCTGGCGCAGCCGGCGGCAGAACGGCCCGATCAGCACCGCGGCCATCAGCAGGCTGCCGAGCGCCACCCCGGCGGCGGCCGAGCGGACCCCGAGCATCGCGTGGCAGGTGAGCAGCACGGTGAGGATGCCCAGGTTGTACGCGACGTAGATGGCGGCGGGTGCGGTGAAGCGGTGGTGGGCGCGCAGGGCGGAGCCCAGGTACCCGGCGAGGCCGAAGGGCAGGACGGTGCAGGCGGTGATCCGGGTGCAGGTGACGGCGAGGCCCGGGTCGGCGAGGCCCGGGGCGAGCAGCTCGACCAGCCAGGGGGCGCCCAGGGCGATGACGGCTGTCAGGGTGCACAGTGCCAGCAGCAGCCAGGGCAGGGTGGACCGGACCAGCCGGCGGACCGGGTCGGCCTGGTCCGGCTGCTCCTCGCGCAGCACCAGGGCGAGGCTGAAGGCGGGCACCATCAGGAAGGCCATGGCGTCCTCGATCAGCAGCGGCGCCGCCGTCTCGGGGACCGTCCAGGCGACCAGGAAGGCGTCAGTGCCCTGGTTGGCCCCGAAGTAGCGGGCCAGCAGCAGGTCGCGCAGCAGCCCGAGGGCGGAACCGGCGGCGCTGAGCAGGGCGGTGACCCCGAAGGCCCGGGCCAGAAAGCCGGCCCGGGCAGGGGGGTGCGGGGTGGCGCTACCGCCCTTGCGGGCGGCCGGCAGCGCGGGGGCCGGCGGGGCGGCCAGGGCGCTCGGCTGTTCCCTCGTCATGGGCGGGCCCCCGAGGAGGCGGCCGCGGGCGCATCGTCAATGGCCGGCTGCGGCGCTGGACTTGGCAGCGGCGGCCGCGTGCTGCTCCGCGCCGTGCCGCTCTCGTCGGGGCCGGGGAGGGCGGTCCGGGCGGCGAGACCGAGGACGACCGAGGTGAGCACGGTGGTCGCCCCGCCGATGTCGCCGTACAGGAAGTCGACCAGGACCCAGACCAGCAGGGCGAGCGCGGCCAGACCCGCTCCCCCGTCCGGCTCCGGATGCCGGCCGCCGCAGGCGTGGCGGAGGCAGCCGATCAGCAGGGCCAGGAAGAGGGCGGCGTACGCGAGCATGCCGATCAGGCCCTGCTCGCTGAGGACCAGCAGGTACATGTTGTGCGGGGAGAGCAGGGGTTCGCGCTGGAAGCCGATGGTGGCGTCGGCGGCGTCGCTTCCGGATGACAGCCTCAACGGGGCGTGGCTGTCGCGCAGTTGCTGGAAGGCCTTGGGCCCGGCGCCGGTGACGGGGCGGTCCTGCCAGATCCGCCCGGCGGTGGCCCAGAGGTCGTAGCGGTCGCTGACGGACTGGTCGGGCGCGGCGGAGACCGAGCCGATGCTGGAGAGCCGCTGGGTCACGCCGTCGGAGCCGATGCCGACCCCGCAGACCAGGACGGTGCCGGCGGCCAGCCCCAACAGGGCGGTGCGGACGGCCAGTCGGGCGTCGGCCCGCAGCACCAGCACGGCGGTGGCGGCGGCGCAGGCGATCCAGCTGCCCCGGCTGAAGGAGACGGCCAGCGGGAAGGCGAGGAAGGCGGCGGCGGCGAACATGGCCAGCCGCAGCGGGCGGTTTCCGCCGGGCCCGCGTTCGGCGAGGCCCAGGGCGATGGCGGCGAGCAGACCGAAGCTGACCACGGTGGACATCGCCATGACGTCGAGGGCGCCGAAGGTGCCGACCGCACGGATCGGCAGGCCGGTGTAGGAGGCGCCGGTCCTGGTCAGGTACTGGTTCGCGCCGACCGCTCCCTCGACCAGCGCGGCCAGCACGAGGGAACCGAGGATCAGCCGCTGGTCGAAGCGGTCGCGCAGGGCGCCGAGTGCGCAGGCCGGCACCAGCACGAAGACCTGGACCAGCCGGACGAAGCCGGTGAGGCTGGCGGCCGGGTCGATCGAGGCGACGGTGGCGACGGCGGCCGCGCAGACCACCGCGCCGAACAGTGCGCAGGCGGTACGGCTGAGCACGGGGGTGCGGCCGCGCAGCAGCTCGACGGCGAGCCAGCCGACCAGGGCGAGCGAGGCCACATCGGCTGCGGTGACGTGGACGGCGGCGGCGACGTCCTTCTCCCCGCTGGGTACGCAGACCAGCAGCACGGTGGCGGCGGCCACCAGGCTGGGCCGGGTGAGCAGGGCACCCCGGGCGGTCCGTAAGGCCGGCCGCACCGGCCCCCCGGACGCCCGGGTCAGCGCGAGGGCCATGGTCAGCTCCCGTCCGGGTGGAGCAGCAGGACCGCGGTGCGGAGCAGGATCTTGGTGTCCTGCCAGAGGCTCCAGCCCTCGATGTACCGGTTGTCGAAGCGGGCCCGGTCCTCGATCGAGGTGTCCCCGCGCAGGCCGTTGACCTGGGCGAGGCCGGTGAGCCCGGCCGGGACGCGGTGGCGGTCGGCGTACTCGGGGTAGGCCTGGCCGAACCGCATGACGAAGTACGGGCGTTCGGGGCGCGGTCCGACCAGGCTCATGTCGCCGCGCAGCACGTTCCACAGCTGCGGCAGTTCGTCCAGCGAGGTGCGGCGCAGCAGGCGGCCGACGGTGCCCATCCGGTGGTCCTGGGAGATGTTCCAGCGGGTGGCCGACTCGTGCTCACTGCTGGGGCGCAGGGTGCGGAACTTGAGCAGGGCGAAGGACCTTCCGTCGAGTCCGGTGCGCTGCTGGCGGAACAGGACCCCGGGTCCGGTGTCGAAGCGGACGGCCAGCGCGCAGGCGGCCAGTACGGGGGTGAGTGCGATCAGGCCGAGGCCGGCGGCGAGGATGTCCAGCCCCCGCTTGACCGGCCAGCCCCGGCGGCGCAGTGCCGGGCGGCCGAGCTTGAGGCAGGGGAAGCCCCAGAGCTGGTCGCGGTCGGCCCCGGCCACCGAGCCGTACTCGCGCAGCGCGGGGACCAGCCAGATCTGGCAGCCGAGCCGGGCGGCCTCGCGGAGCGCGGCGGTGGTCTCGGCCTCGTCGGCGCCCTCGGTCGCGACCACGTGGTGGATGCGGTGGCGCCGGATCTCGCGTTCGAGCACCTCGCGACCGCCGAGGACGGGCAGTTTGGCGTCCGGGGCGAGCAGGACGGGTGCGGCGTCGAGGAAGCCGACCGGGCGAAGTCCGTACTCGCGGCGCTCGATCAGGGCGGCGGCGACCCGCTGGCCGAGCTGGCCCGCGCCGAGTACCAGGGTGGGGCTGGGGCGGCGGCAGCGGGCGCGGCGCAGCTGGCGGTAGACCAGCGCCCGGCCGCCGGAGGCGAACAGGACCAGGGCGGTCAGGGTGGCGAGCAGGCGCAGCGGGTGCGCGGCGGCGACGTCGGGCAGGCCCTCCAGGCAGGCGGAGAGGGTGACCGCGAAGGCCAGCGCGACGGTGGCCCGGGCGGCCAGCGCGGGGAGTTCGTCGAGTGCGGAGAGGGTGAGCCTGGTGCGGTAGAGGCCGGCGGCGAGGTTGAGCGGAAGCAGCAGGGGCAGCACGGCGACCGCGCCGAGCAGGGGGCGGCCGGTGCGGTCGGCGGTGAAGCCGGTGGCCGCGCAGACCGCGAGGGTGTCGACGGCCAGCAGCGCACTGGGCACCACGGCCCGGGAGCGGAGTGCTCTGCGGTGGCGTCCGACCGCCGCGGAGGAGCGGGCCTGGGCGGTCCGGGCGGGGCGGTCGAGGATGGCGGCGCCGGTCCGCCGGGAGTTCGGCAGCGGGCGCCCCGGTCGCGGCACGCTCTCGTGGTCAATGGTCATCAGCGCACGAACTCCCTGCTGTGGGACCGCCTTTGGCAGGCTGTACGGCCGCTCGGGCAGGACGGCCGGACCGGCAGCCGCATCGACGCGGACATCCCGGCTCGATGGATTCGGCCTGGATGACACCTGCCACCGAGAGTGGATTTCGACCCATTCCCGGACTGCCTCCCGGAAGACCGACGACTGAAAAAGGCGATGAGACAGGCAAAATCAGACAATGCCGAACAGCAGCTTGGTTGCAGAGGGTTGGCTTGCCATTTCATTCCACCCGCCCATTAATCGGACTTTCGCATTTGAACCCTCGTTCGCATGGTCAAGAAGCGAACACGGCGACACCGCCACGGCGAGTGTCCACGGCCTGAGAAACGATCAGGCGCCGTCCGGGACACGGGCAGTTGGGCACGGCAAGAGCGACCGGCTGGACGCATCCGGGAATTCCGCAGCCGAAATTGTTCGATAGAGCTCCGCCACTCGCTCCACCACCGATCGCACGTCATGGCGGCCGATCACATGTTCCCTGGCCACCACACCAAGCCGTTCGCATTCGATCAGGTCATCTAGCGACTCGGACAACCGCCGGGCGAGTTCCGTCGGATTCTCCGGTGGAACCAGTCCGCGCGCCGACTGCGCCGGCGGCAGCGACTCCCGGGCCCCCGGCACGTCCGTCAGCAGCACCGGGCGGCCCGTCGCCATCGCCTCCAGCGGTGCCAGCGCCATGCCCTCCCAGCGCGACGGCAGCACCACCAGATCGGCAGCGGCCAGCCAGGGCCTGGGGTCGGTCACGTCCCCCGCCAGCCGCACCCGGGACGGGTCCGGCAGGGTGCGGACCAGGTCGGCCAGCGCGGTGGCGTCCGGGCCGCCGCCGACCAGGGCCAGCCTCGCCTCCGGCAGCCGCTCGGCCACGCCCGGCCAGGCCGCCAGCAGCACGTCCTGGCCCTTCTGGCGGCAGAGCCGGCCGAGGCAGACCGCGAGCGGGGCGTCCAGGTCCAGGCCGAGCGACATCCGGGCGGCGCGGCGGGCCGCCCGGTCGGCGAAGGCGTGGTGCCGGACGTCCACCCCGTTCGGGACCACCCGCCAGCGCGCCCGCAGCCCGGCCGCCTCGCCGTCCAGCCGCTCCCGCTCGCTCACGCAGAGCACCGCGTCGGCCCAGCGGGTCGCGTACCGCTCCCAGCGCAGGGTGGCCGCGGCGAGCACGCCCTCGACGGCCGCGAAGGACCAGGCGTGCGGCTGGAAGACCGTCGGCACCGCCCCCCGGATCGCCAGCCGGCCCGCCAGCCCGGCCTTGGCGCTGTGCAGATGGACCACGTCGGGTGCCACGGCCTGGACGATCCGGCGCAGCCGCCACGCCTCCGCCGGCACCCCCGGACCGGGCGAGCGCGTGGCCGGCCAGTCCAGCACCAGCGCCCCCGCCGCCGTCGCCTCGGCGGCCAGCCGGCCGACCCGCGGGCAGGCCACCAGCACCCGGCAGCCCGCCTCGCGCTGCCCGCGGACCAGGTCCACCACCACCCGGGCGACGCCGCCGTCCACCGGCTGGGAGATGTGAAGGATCGTCATATGCACGGCGGTGAGCCTAGGTTGACACCAAGCCGCGCTCGGGGCGGTATCACCCGGGACGGGGAACGCAATCACCCGTACGGCTCAGCGGCCGTACGGGCATGCGATCGTCCTCCGGAAACACCGCGGCCGGCCGTCGAGGGCTTCCGGCAGCGGCGTACCCGGTGGCGCCCGAAGCCCTGCCCGTGGCGCCCGGGAAACGCCGGGTTCAGGCGACTTCGGTGGCGAGGCGGGCGAGGACCTCGTCGTGGATGCGGTTGAGGCCCTTGGGGGCGAAGGTCCGCTCGAAGAAGCCGCCGATGCCGCCCGCGCCCTGCCAAACCGTCTCGACCAGCACCTTGGCCTGGCCCGCGCCGGCCGCCGTGACGGTCCAGGTGGTCACCATCGAGGAGTTGGCGTCGGACTCGACCAGCTTGAGCGGCGCCGGCTCGGTGACGTTGAACAGGCAGTCCCGGACCCGCTTCTCGGTGGCCTGGAGCTTCCAGTGCACCTGGGTGCCCGCGCCCCGGCCGCCCGCCCTGACCTCGTACTCGCTGTACTGCGCGGGCAGCAGCTTCGGCCGGGTGACGGCGTAGTCGGCCAGCGCCTCGTACACCCGCTCCGGGGACGCCTGGTAGACCCGCTCGGTGGCGGCGTACACCTGACCCATGACCTGCTCTCCTCCGACTGTGTGGCAACGCTCTGCGGCTAGCTTTGATATCGGGCCCAAGCCAACCACCGCTCACCTCCGGCACCAAAACCGGGACCGCGTCCGCCGGCCGCCGGGTTAGGGTGGCCGATGTGCTTACCGAGGTGACCGCGATCCGCTACCTGAACCCCCTGCGGGCCGGCGGCTCCGTGCCGGGGATCGTCGAGGCCGACGACCTCGGGACGTACGTGGTCAAGTTCACGGGTGCCGCGCAGGGCCGCAAGGCCCTGGTCGCCGAGGTGATCGTCGGCGAACTGGCCAGGCGGCTCGGCCTGCGGGTGCCCGAGCTGGTCCTGGTGGACTTCGACCCGGCGGTCGCCGCCGAGGAGCCGGACGCCGAGATCCAGGACATGCTGCGCGCCAGCGCCGGCTACAACCTCGGCATGGACTACCTGCCGGGCGCCCGCGACTTCGATCCGGAGGGCGGCGTCGGGGGCAAACCGCCGATGGTGGACGTCCACCCCGTCGAGGCCGGGCAGGTGGTCTGGCTGGACGCGCTGACCGGAAACGTCGACCGCAGCGTCCACAACCCCAATCTGATGGTCTGGCACGGCCGGCTCTGGCTGATCGACAACGGCGCCGGGCTGATCTTCCATCACCGCTGGTCCGGCGCGCACGCCTCGCTGCTCAAGCGGTACGACCTGAGCAACCACGCGCTCGCCGGCTTCGCCCCGGACGTACCCGCCGCCGACGCCCGGCTCGCCCCGCTGGTGACCCCGGAACTGCTGCGCGAAGTGGTCGCGTCGGTCCCCGGGCAGTGGCTGGCCGACGAGCCGGGGTTCGGGTCGGTCGACGAGGTCAGGGAGGCCTACGTCCGCCATTTGGCCGCGCGGGCCCGGGAGTCGGCGGCCTGGCTGCCGGAGGGGTTCGCCACCCCCGAGCAGCTGCGGCGGACCGAGGCGGAGCGCGCCGCCGCGACCCGGGCGGGGCGCCCTGCCTGGCTCAGGCACGTGCCCGACCTGCACGGCAAGCCGTCGGCCGCACCGGACTGGAGCCGGCACATCGACTGACGGGCTTGCCGCGCCCCGGGGGCCCGCGCCACCCGGACGGCTACCAGCGCCACCAGTCGGCGGCCCTGGCGGCGTTGACGATCCCGCGGCCGTAGAAGCCGTTGTTCTGCTCGTCGCCCTCGCAGGTGGCCTTGAAGTCGCCGGTACCGCCCGGGTCGTAGGTCGAGCTCGGGCAGGCGCGCGGGTCGGCCTGGGTGGTCAGCAGGTGGCGGAGCTCGTCGGGACCGGCCCACGGGTGGCTGCTCGCGAGCAGCGCGAGGACGCCGGTGACGTGCGGGGCGGCCATCGAAGTGCCCTGCATGTAGCCGTACTTGTTGCCCGGGATGGTGGAGAGGATCCGGCCGTTCCTGTCCGGCGTGTCGGGGATCTGGTAGCGGGCGTCACCGCCGGGCGCGGCCACGGTGACCTTGTTCAGGCCGTAGCTGGAGTAGTAGGACTTGTCGGCGTTGCTGCCGACCGCGCCGACCACGACCACACCGGGGAGTTCGACGGGCAGCGAGAGGCAGCTGCCGTCGATCGGACGGGGTGCCGGGGTGGTGTCGTCGGGGCTGGAAGCGTCCGTGGCCTTGTGGGCCAGGTCGATGTTGGCGTTGCCCGCCGAGGCGACGCTGAGCACGCCGTTGCGCTGCGAGAAGAGCACCGCGCGCCGGACGCCCTCGGTGATGGCGGCCTGATCCGGGTCGGCCTTGCAGTTGAACATCCAGGGGTCGACGAAGTAGCTGTTGTTGGTCACCCGGAAGTGGTGCTGCCCGGCCCAGACGAAGCCGCAGATGGCGTACTCGGGGTAGATGGAACCGCTGTCGTCGACCACCTTGACCGCGGCCAGCCGGACGTTCGGGGCTATTCCGACGACGCCCTTGCCGTTCTTGGCGGCGGCTATGGTGCCCGCGACGTGGGTGCCGTGGCCGCTGGTGGTGGGCTGCCAGGCCTTCCAGTCGGTGTTCGGCCTGCCGCCGTCGACGCAGGAGACCGAGAGCGCGGGGTCCACATTGGGCGCGAGATCCTCGTGGGTGGCGTCTATGCCGGAGTCGAGGACCCCGACCACCACGTCACGGCTGCCGAGTTCGGTCCGGTGGGCCCGGTCGGCGCCGATCTGGCGCAGGTCCCACTGGTCGGCCTCCAGCGGCTCGGCACCGTCGGCCGGGGCCGAGGCCGGGACGGCGGCCTCGACGGTGGTCTCCACGTCGCTCTGCACGATGCCCTTGGTGCGGCTGGCCCCGACCGAATCGACGGTCTTCGACTGCCGCAGTGCGGCCGCGAAGCCGGGATCGGCGGAGCGGGCTATGACCACGCCGATCTGCTCGTACGAGTGGACCACGGTGCCGCCGAGCGCGGCGATCTCCCGTTCGGCCTTCTTGACCTGGCCGTGGCTGGCCTTGGTGTTGACCACATAGCTGAGCAGCGGCCCGGTGGCCGCGGACGGGGCCGCCGAAGCGGCGGCGCCGGCCGCGAACGCGGTGCCGGCCGGCAGTGCCAGTGCACCGGCGGCCAGCGCGAAGGCGCCCGCCAACGAGGTGATCCGGCGTATCCGAGGAATTTTCACAGCGTTTGACCCTCCCGAGGCATCCGGATGAATGTCGGGGACGCTAGTGAACACGCGTCGCCATCGGCAAGAGGTCCACACGGAACTGCCGTACCGCCGACATGACTTGAGGCCGGTTCGGGACAGCCGCCGCATGGCGGTCGAGAGGTAGACCGACCGGGGATAGGGCCCGCGGCGTCGCGTGCCGGTCGGTCTTACTCAGAGGCGGTACAGGCGGCGGGCGTTGCCGGCCGAGATCATCCGCTCGATCCCGGCCGCGTCGGCCGCCGGACAACCGCCGTCCGCCTGCCAGCCGGCGAGCAGCCGCCCGAGGCTGTGCCGGTACTGGGCGGCGCCGACCAGGAAGAGTTCGGGCAGCCCGTAGGCGTCGGTGGAGAACAGCACCTTGCCGAACGGGGCGAGTTCGAGCACCTCGCCGAGCACCTCGGCGGCCCGCGCTCCGGTGTGCGTGACGGTGAGGCCGATGTCCGCGTACACGTGCGGGAAGGAGGCGGCCAGCCAGGCGGCCTGCCGGTGGTACGGGTAGCCGTGCAGCAGCACCAGCGGGACGCCGCTGGGCTCGACGGCGCGGACGAAGTCGACCAGCAGCGCCGGGTCGGCCAGGTGCAGCCGCAGGTCGGGGTCACCGAAGCCGGTGTGCAGCTGGATCGGCAGGCCGAGCGGTTCGCAGACCTCGACGGCCGTCCACAACAGCCGGGTGAGCAGTACCGGGTCGGCCAGCCTGGTCCGGGGGCCGCTCAGCCAAGCGCCGGCCGCCCGGACCACCTCGGCCTCCTCCGGCGGCTCGGGGGGTACGGCCAGCCCGTGCCGGTAGCCGACTATGGACTTCAGCGCGGCGGCTTCGGCGCAGGCGCTCTCCAGCGCCGCCCGCACGGCCCGGGACCACCCCGCCGCGGTGCTGTCGACCCGCTCGGCGACGCTCTCCATCCGGACCACCTCGCGGACCTCCGCACCGGTGGCGGCGGCCAGCTCGGCCAGCGGGAGCAGGGGCCGCCCGGCGGCGCCGGTCAGTCCGGTGTCCACCAGGCAGCAGTCCAGGCCGGCCGCGGCCAGCAGTCGGGCGGTCGCCTCGGTGGGGCCCAGCTCGCGCCGCCGGGCCAGGTAGTCGGCGGCCGGGGCGTACGCGGGCAGCCCGAGCGCGGGCGGGCACCAGCGGCGGACGGCCAGGCCGGTCGCACTGTCGAAGGGCGTGGTCCCGGCCGCGGGCGGCCGGTCGGACTCGGTGATCAGGGCAGCGAAGGCGGCCGGGTCCAGATCGGCGCGGACCACGCTGTGACAGTGCTGGTCGACCAGCCGCACGGTCAGTACCGCCAACGGGTCGCGGCGATCAGCTCCTCCGCGCCGAGGCTGCCGAGGAGTTCCACCTCCGCCCGGCGGACCGCGAGCACCGCGGCGTGCAGCTGGGCACCGAGCGCCTCGCGCAGCAGGACGGACTTCTCGTACGCGTCCACGGCCACCGACAGCTCGGCGGGGAGGCGCTCGACGCCGCTCTGTCCGGCCGGGTCGCCGTGCACCTCGGGCGGCAGCGAGCGGCCGGCGTCCAGCCCGGCGAGCCCGGCGGCGAGCAGCGACCCGATCACCAGGTAGGGGCTGGCGGCCGCGTCGAAGCACTTGATCTCGGCGTTGGCCTGGGAGCCGGTGGAGCCGGTGATCAGCCGGAGCGCGGCCTCCCGGTTCTCCAGGCCCCAGCAGCGGAACGGCCCGGCCCAGCGGGAGGGCTGCAGCCGCAGGTAGCTGGCCACGCTGGGGGCGCCCAGGGCCAGCAGCGCGGGCAGCTCGGCCAGCACCCCGGCGAAGAAGGTCTCCGCCTCGTCGTGCAGTCCGTAGGGCCCCGAGCCGCCGTGGCCCAGGCTCTGCTCGCCGCGCCACAGGCTGAAGTGCAGATGGCCGCCGTTGCCGACGCCGTCCGCCGTGACCGCGGGCGCGAACGAGGCGCGCAGCCCGTAGCGGTGCGAGACGGCGCGCACCGTGTGCCGCACCAGCAGCGCGGTGTCGGCCGCCTCGATCGGGCCCTCGGCGGCGACCGAGACCTCGAACTGGCCCGGGGCGTACTCGGGATGGATCTGCAGGACCGTCAGCTCCTGTGCGGTGAGCGCCCGCAGCACGTCCCGGAGGTAGTCGGAATGCTCGATCATCCGGTTCATCCCGTACGCCGGGCCCTCGGTGGCGGGCCTGCCGTCGGCGTCGGTGACCACCCACTCGACCTCGAACCCGGCGCGCAGCGAGAGGCCGCGCCGTTCGAGGGCGTCCACCATCCTGCGTGCGAAGCGCCGCTGGCAGCCGGGGTGCGGGGTGCCGTCCTGGGTGTAGCGGTCGACCGGGGCCCAGGCCCAGCCGGGCTGCGCGGCCAGCCGGGAGAGCCTGGCCAGGTCGGGGACCAGCCGCAGGTCGCCCTCCGGGCCGGTGGTGAACGGGCTGCTGGTCATCGAGTCGTCCAGCAGGAAGACGTCGAAGCTCGGCGAGGCGCCGACGCCCCACTCGGCGGCGTGCACCAGCTGGCGGACCGGGATGGCCTTGACCCGGCCGATCCCGGCGTTGTCGACCCAGCCGAGCACCACGCCGTCGATGGCCTCGTCGGTGAGCTTGGCGGCGGCCAGCCGGGCCTGGGCTGCGCGTTCCGCACGGGGCTGCATGGTGGTCATACGTCCATGCTGCCGTTCCCGCACTCGTTCGGGGGCCAACCGGGCGGATCCGTCACCCGTCCGGCTGACGGCCGGGCCCGGCGCGGGCCGGCCGGTTCTGCGACCATGGGTGTCTCGGAGGTCTGCGGCGCCCGTACGGAAATTCGGTTGAAGCGGGCGCCGGCATCGCGGAGAGTGGTCAGTCTGGGCGTCGTCTGCGGTGAAGGGGGCGAAGACCGCGCGGGCACATCCCGACGCCTGTGACACAGGTCACCGGCTGGCCCGAAATATCCGGGGAGAGATTCCCCGTTTACCTCTCTGTCCGCACGATCCGGGGACGTGTTCCCCGGATGCACCCATGCCGACGGACCCACCTCGAAGGGAGCACCCGACCATGACCGTGACCGCCGCCAAGCCGGCCGGCCCCCGACTCAGGGCCGACGCCTCCCGCAACCGGGAGCGGATCATCGTCGCCGCCCGCGAGGCCTTCGTCGAGTTCGGCGCGGACGTGCCGCTGGACGAGATCGCCCGCCGGGCCGGGGTCGGGAACGCGACGCTGTACCGCAACTTCCCGGACCGGCGCGAGCTGATCCTCCATGTGACGCTCTCGGTGCTCACCAACGTCGTCGGGCACGCCGAGGCGGCCATGGCCGAGGAGGCGGACGCCTTCCAGGCCGTACGCCGCTTCGCGCTCGCGGCCGCCCACGAGCGGATCGGCGCCCTGTGCCCGCTGCTCTCCGACCACGTCGACCGATGCGACCCCGAACTCGCGGCCAGCCGCCTGCGGCTGACACAGGTGGTGACCGAGCTGGTGGCCCGCGCCCAGCGGGCCGGCCGGCTCCGTCCCGACGTCGCCGTCGGCGACTTCGTGGTCGTGCTCACCCAGCTCACCCGTCCACTGCCGGGCAGCGGATGCCTGGCCATGGACGGCTTCGTCCAGCGCCATCTCCAGATCTTCCTGGACGGCCTGGAGGCCCCGGCCCGCTCCACCCTGGACGGCCGCGCCGTGACCCTGGAGGACCTCAAACGGCACAACTGACCTGCATCTGATCTGCGCTCCGACTTCTCGCACTTCTGCACTCTCTTGTACGTAGATGGGTACCCCCATGTCTGAATCCGCTCTGCAGCCGGATCCCCGGCGGTGGAAGGCCCTCGCCTTCATCGCCCTCGCCCAGCTGATGGTCGTGCTCGACGCGACCATCGTGAACATCGCCCTCCCGACCGCCCAGGCCGACCTCCACATCTCGGACGCCAACCGCCAGTGGGTGATCACCGCCTACGCCCTGGCCTTCGGCGGCCTGCTGCTGTTCGGCGGCCGGATCGCCGACCTGTGGGGACGGCGGCGGACCTTCATAGTCGGCCTGAGCGGCTTCGCGCTCGCCTCCGCGCTCGGCGGCGCCGCCGCCAACACCGGCATGCTGCTGGGCGCCCGCGCCCTGCAGGGCATGTTCGGCGCGCTGCTCGCCCCCGCCGCGCTCTCGCTGCTCGCGGTGATGTTCACCGAGGCCCAGGAGCGGGCCAAGGCCTTCGGCATCTACGGCGCGATCGCCGGTGGCGGCAGCGCCATCGGTCTGACCCTCGGCGGTCTGCTCACCGAGTACCTGAACTGGCGCTGGACCTTCTTCGTCAACATCCCGTTCGCCGCGGTCGCCATCACCGGCGCCGTGCTGGTGATCCGCGAGCCCGCCCAGGGCCGCAACCCCAGCAAGCTGGACATCCCCGGCGTGCTGCTGGTGACCACCGGTCTGGTCTCGCTGGTCTACGGCTTCACCCGGGCCGAGTCGGACGGCTGGACCGCGGGCACCACGCTGGGCCTGTTCGCCGCCGCGGTGGTGCTGCTGTTCGCCTTCGTGCTGGTCGAGCGCTCGGTCAAGGCCCCGCTGCTGCCGCTGCGCGTGATCACCAACCGCAACCGCGCCGGCGTCTACCTCTCGCTGGGCCTGGCCGTGATCGGCATGTTCGGGCTCTTCCTGTTCCTGACCTACTACCTGCAGGTCGTGCTGCGGTACTCCCCGGTCGTCACCGGCCTGGCCTTCCTGCCGATGGTCGCCGGCATGATCACCGGTTCCACCCAGATCGGCGCCCGGCTGATGACCAGGGTCGCCCCGCGCCTGCTGATCGTGCCCGGCTTCACGGTCGCCTCGCTCGGCATGCTGATCCTCACCCAGATCAAGGTGGACAGCTCCTACCCGGTGCACATCCTGCCCGGCCTGATCCTGATGGGCCTCGGCATGGGTACCGCGTTCATGCCCGCGATGAGCCTGGCCACCTACGGGGTCGAGCCGCGCGACGCCGGTGTCGCCTCCGCCATGGTCAACACCTCGCAGCAGGTCGGCGGCGCGATCGGCACGGCGCTGCTGAACACCATCGCCACCAGCGCGATGACCTCGTGGATCAAGTCGCACCTGGCCCTGGCCCAGACCCCGCAGGGCAAGCTGGTGGGCATGGTGCACAGCTTCTCGACCGCGATCTGGTGCTCCTTCGGCATCCTGCTGCTGGCGGCGGCGATCGCCTTCGTCTTCATCAACGTCGGCCGCCCGAGCACCCAGGAGCAGGCCGTCGAGCAGGAGGACGCCGTTCCGGTCCTGGCGCACTGACGCTACGGCCCCGAAGCCCCCGCCGCCCGCCCTTGTCAAGGGAGGCGCGGCGGGGGCTTCGTCATGCCCGGACTCCGCCCGCAACTCTTCCTACGCGGCGGTAACTTCGCTACAGTGACCGCACGCACCACCGCCGGGCTTCGGGAGCCGCACCGGCGGGGCCGGCGCCCGACGTGCCATCGCGCGTTCCACGGGCCCGGCGCGGATGCCCATCTCCCGGCCAAGCCCCGACTCGGGCGACGGCCGGCACTCCACCAGCGTCAGCGTCGCTTCAGTTCATCCAGCGCGCCTGAGCACCACGGCACTTCCGCAGCACGGCCGGAGCGGACCGGCCCGTCCTGCGGTGCCGCAACCGTCATCACCACTCCCCCGCGCCGTCGTGCCCTCCTCCGGTACGCCCGCGGCGCAGTGCTGCCCCGGCGCAGTACCGGAGCGCGGCGCGGGGACCATGACAAGGAGTCAGGACTCATGAAGCGTCCCTTCCCCACCGTCGCCGTGGTCGGCCTCGGCACCATGGGCGCCGGCATCGCCGTGGCCGTCGCGCGCAGCGGCCGCCGGGTGATCGGCATCGAGGCCGGCCCGGACGCCGCCGCGCGGGCGCTGGCCCGGATCGAGGAGGCCACCGCGCACGCCGTCCAGCGCGAGCGGTTCACCGCCGAGGAGCGCACGGCGCTGCTCGCGCTGATCTCGGTCGGCGACCGGCTGGACGCGGCGGCCGACGCCGACCTGGTGATCGAGGAGGTCCCCGAGCAGCTGGAGCTCAAGCGGGAGGTCTTCGCCGAGCTGGACCGGATCTGCCCGCCGGAGACCGTGCTGGCCACCGGCACGACCGCGCTGTCGGTCACCCGGATCGCCGCCGCCACCGCCCGCCCCGAGCGGGTGCTGGGCCTGCACTTCTTCAACCCGGTGCACAGCATGAAGCTGGTCGAGGTGGTCCGCACCGTGCTGACCTCGCCGCAGACCGCCGAGCAGGCCGCCGAGTTCGCCCGCGAGCTGGGCAAGGAGCCGGTCGCGGCCGGCGACCGGGCCGGGTTCGTGGTCAACGGCCTGCTGTTCGCGTACCTCAACCAGGCCGCCGCGATGTACGAGTCCAAGTACGCCACCCGGGAGGACATCGACGCCGCGATGCGGCTCGGCTGCGGCCTGCCGATGGGCCCGCTGGCGCTGCTGGACCTGATCGGCGTGGACACCGCCCGGACCGTGCTGGAGGCGATGTACGAGCAGTCCAGGGACCGGCTGCACGCCCCCGCGCCGATCCTCGGCCAGCTGGTCGCGGCCGGGCTGCTCGGCCGCAAGTCGGGCCGCGGCTTCTACACCTACGAGGCGCCGGGTTCGTCGCAGGTGGTCGCCGACCGGGCCGCCCGCACCGGCGCGCCCGCGGCCGCCGGGCGCCAGGTGCGCGCCGTCGGCGTCTGCGGCTCGGGCACCATGGCGACCGGGATCGCCGAGGTCTTCGCCAAGGCCGGGTACCGGGTGCTGCTCGCCGCCCGCAGCCAGGACAAGGCCGACCGGGCCCAGGCGCAGTTGGCCAGGTCGCTGGAGCGGTCGGTGGCCAAGGGCCGGCTGACCGAGGAGCAGTGCCGGGCGGCGCTGGAGCTGGTGGTCCCGACCGGTTCGTACGCCGAACTCGCCGACGTGGACCTGGTGGTGGAGGCGGTGGCCGAGGATCTGGCGGTCAAGCGCGAGCTGTTCGCGACCCTGGACAAGATCTGCAAGCCGGGCGCGGTGCTGGCCACCACCACCTCCAGCCTGCCGGTGATCGGTTGTGCGACCGCGACCTCGCGGCCGCAGGACGTGATCGGGATGCACTTCTTCAACCCGGCCCCGGCGATGAAGCTGGTCGAGGTGGTCTCCACCGTGCTGACCTCGGCCGATGTCACCGCGACGGTAATGGAGTTGTGCACCGCGGTGCGCAAGCACCCGGTGGAGTGCGGGGACCGGGCCGGGTTCATCGTCAACGCCCTGCTGTTCCCGTACCTCAACGACGCGGTGCGGATGCTGCAGGAGCACTACGCCACGGTGGACGACATCGACACCGCGATGAAGCTGGGCTGCGGCTACCCGATGGGCCCGTTCGAGCTGCTGGACGTGGTCGGGCTGGACGTGTCGCTGGCCATCGAGAAGGTGCTGCACCAGGAGTTCCGCGAGCCGGGTCTGGCGGCGGCGCCGCTGCTGGAGCACCTGGTGGCGGCGGGGTGCCTGGGCCGCAAGACCGGCCGCGGTTTCCGCGACCACGAACGCCGGTGACCGGCCGGCCGGCGCCGGGCCCGGCGCCCGGCTCCCGCCCGGTCGGCGGGATTCCTCCGCGCCCGGCCTGGGGCCCGGGGACGGTCTCCTCCCGGTGGCCCCGGCCGGCCTCGACCGGGCCGGTGGCACCGGTGCGCCGCCCCAAGGCCGCGGGCCCGGCCGCCGGGGCGTGTAGCGTGCCTGACATGGATCGGGATCAGTCATCCGCGGAGCAGTCGGCCCTCGAAGAGGCACTGGCGGTACAGGCGCTGGCGGCGCAGTCGGCGGCGGGGGTCTCCTCCGCCGGTCACCGGCGGGCGGCGGCCCAACGGCAGCAGATGCGCCAGGACCTGGCCAAGGCCGCCATGGAGCTGTTCGCCTCGCAGGGGTACGAGGAGACGACGGTCGATCAGATCGCGGCCGAGGCCGGGGTGGCTCGGCGGACCTTCTTCCGGTACTTCCGCTCCAAGGAGGAGGCGATCTTCCCGGACCACGACGACACCCTGGTCCGGGTGGCCGACCTGCTGGCCAGCGCCGGGCCCGAGGAGCACCCGCTGGACGTGGTCTGCCGCGGCATCAAGGAGGTGCTGCGGATGTACGCCTCCACGCCCGGGGTGTCGGTGGCCCGGTACCAGCTGATCCGTCAGGTCCCGGCGCTGCGCGAGCGGGAGATCGCGGTGGTCTCCCGGTACGAGCGGCTGTTCACCAGGTACCTGCTCGGCCGGTTCGACGCGGCCGAGGAGATCCCACCCGGCTGGCGGCGCGGCGGGGACGACGACTCGATGCTGGCCGAGGTGTCGGCGGCGGCCGTGGTCGCGGCGCACAACCACGTGCTGCGGCGCTGGCTGCGCGCGGGCGGCCACGGCGACGTCGAGGCGCAGCTGGACCACTCCTTCGAGGTCATCAGGGGGACGTTCTGGGCGACCGCTCCGCACCGGATGCGACGGCGTGGCACTCCTGTGGCACCCGGTGCCAGTGATGACACGCTGTCGACTCTCGGGGGCGCGGCGGTGAGCGCACTGAGTGCCAGCCCCGGCGGTGAGGTGCTCATCACAGTGGCGCGCACCGACGCTCCGCTGGACCTGGTGGTGGACCGGATCAGGGCCGCGCTGAACGGCACCCCGGCAAGCTGATCACGCAGGTCAGACGGGTTTTCAGGGCCCGTTCCGCAGCAGCGGGACGGGCCCTTCCCATGCCCGTTCCACGGCTTTCGAACGGCCGTCGCATTCACCTGAATTGATGACACCCAGTGTCTTTACGAGTGGCACAGGGTGCCACTACCTTGTTACTCGCCAGTCGCGGCGCCGCGGCTCCCCACCTCGGCGCGCCTCGTCCGGTGCGACACCACCACCCGTCGCAGGCACCACCCACCCTCAGACCGACAGTGAAGCCGGTGTCCGCTCCCGGCTCCCCCAGACGCCCTGTGCAGCCCCTCACACAGGTACGCCTTCGGAGGCAGCCATGAAGGAAATCCTCGACGCGATCCTCAGCCCCGACAGCACCCCGGCGGACTTCGCCGCGCTCAAGCTGCCGGAGTCCTACCGAGCGGTGACGCTCCACAAGGACGAGGAGCAGATGTTCGCCGGCCTCGACAGCCGCGACAAGGATCCGCGCAAGTCCCTCCACCTCGACGAGGTGCCCCTCCCCGAACTCGGCCCGGGCGAGGCCCTGGTGGCCGTGATGGCCAGCGCGGTGAACTACAACACCGTCTGGAGCTCGATCTTCGAGCCGGTCTCCACCTTCGGCTTCCTCGAGCGGTACGGAAAGCTCTCCCCGCTCACCAAGCGCCACGACCTGCCGTACCACGTCGTCGGCTCCGACCTCGCGGGCGTGGTGCTGCGCACCGGCGCCGGGGTCAACGCCTGGAAGCCCGGTGACGAGGTGGTCGCGCACTGCCTCTCGGTCGAGCTGGAGTCCCCGGACGGCCACAACGACACGATGATGGACCCGGAGCAGCGCATCTGGGGCTTCGAGACCAACTTCGGCGGCCTGGCCCAGCTGGCGCTGGTGAAGACCAACCAGCTGCTGCCCAAGCCCAAGCACCTCACCTGGGAGGAGGCCGCCTCCCCCGGCCTGGTCAACTCCACCGCCTACCGCCAGCTGGTCTCGCGCAACGGCGCGGGGATGAAGCAGGGCGACAACGTGCTGATCTGGGGCGCCAGCGGCGGGCTCGGCTCGTACGCCACCCAGTACGCGCTGGCCGGCGGCGCCACCCCGATCTGCGTGGTCTCCAGCGAGCAGAAGGCGGAGATCTGCCGCGCCATGGGCGCCGAGGCGATCATCGACCGCTCCGCCGAGGGCTACAGGTTCTGGAAGGACGAGCACACCCAGGACCCGCGCGAGTGGAAGCGGTTCGGCTCCAGGATCCGCGAGTTCACCGGCGGCGAGGACGTGGACATCGTCTTCGAGCACCCGGGCCGGGAGACCTTCGGCGCCTCCGTGTACGTCACCCGCAAGGGCGGCACCATCGTCACCTGCGCCTCCACCTCCGGGTACATGCACCAGTACGACAACCGCTACCTGTGGATGTCGCTCAAGCGCATCGTGGGCTCGCACTTCGCCAACTACCGCGAGGCGTTCGAGGCCAACCGCCTGATCGCCAAGGGCAAGATCCACCCGACGGTCTCCAAGGTCTACCCCCTGGAGCAGACCGGCCAGGCCGCGCTCGACGTCCACCACAACAAACACCAGGGCAAGGTCGGCGTGCTCTGCCTGGCCCCGCAGGAGGGCCTGGGCGTGCGCGACGAGGAGTTCCGCGCCAAGCACATCGACGCGATCAACCTCTTCCGCGGGCTTGACGAGCGGAACATCACGCCCGGCGGGGATATCTGATGACTGGTCAGACGCGTGCGAGCGGGCCCGAGAAAAGGGACCGCCCCTGGCTGATGCGCACCTACGCCGGCCACTCCACGGCGAGCGACTCCAACGCGCTCTACCGCCGCAACCTCGCCAAGGGCCAGACGGGTCTGTCCGTCGCCTTCGACCTGCCGACCCAGACGGGTTACGACTCCGACCACGTGCTCGCGCGCGGCGAGGTCGGCCGGGTCGGCGTGCCGGTGGGCCATGTCGGCGACATGCGCACCCTGTTCGACGGCATCCCGCTCGAACAGACCAACACCTCGATGACGATCAACGCCACCGCGATGTGGCTGCTGGCGCTCTACCAGGTGGTCGCCGAGGAGCAGGGCGCCGACATCGCGAAGCTCACCGGCACCACCCAGAACGACATCGTCAAGGAGTACCTCTCGCGCGGGACGCACGTCTTCCCGCCCGGCCCGTCCGTGCGCCTGATCACCGACATGATCGCGTACACGGTCGCCAACATCCCCAAGTGGAACCCGATCAACATCTGCAGCTACCACCTGCAGGAGGCCGGGGCCACCCCGGTCCAGGAGATCGCGTACGCGATGTGCACCGCGATCTCCGTCCTGGACGCCGTCCGCGACTCCGGCCAGGTGCCGGAGATGCGGATGGGCGAAGTGGTCGGCCGGATCTCCTTCTTCGTGAACGCGGGCGTCCGCTTCATCGAGGAGATGTGCAAGATGCGCGCCTTCGCCCAGCTGTGGGAGAAGGTGACCCGCGAGCGGTACGGCATCGAGGACCCGAAGCAGCGCCGCTTCCGCTACGGCGTCCAGGTCAACTCCCTCGGCCTGACCGAGGCGCAGCCGGAGAACAACGTCCAGCGCATCGTGCTGGAGATGCTCGCCGTCACGCTGTCCAAGGACGCCCGCGCCCGTGCCGTCCAACTTCCCGCCTGGAACGAGGCGTTGGGCCTGCCCCGGCCGTGGGACCAGCAGTGGTCGCTGCGGATCCAGCAGGTGCTCGCCTACGAGTCCGACCTGCTGGAGTACGGCGACATCTTCAACGGCTCCACGGTCGTCGAGGCCAAGACCGCCGAACTGCTCGCCGGGGCCGAGGCCGAGATCGCCAAGGTGCTGGAGATGGGTGCCCAGGACGGCAATCGAGGCATCATCCCGGCCGTCGAGTCCGGCTACCTGAAGTCCAACCTGGTGGCCTCGCACGCCGCACGCCGGGCCAGGATCGAGTCCGGCGAGGACAAGATCGTCGGGGTCAACTGCTTCGACACCACCGAGGAGAGCCCGCTCACCGCCGACCTGGACACCGCCATCATGGTGGTCGACCCGGCCTCCGAGCAGTCCGTCCTCACCGCGCTCGAGCAGTGGCGGGCCGGCCGCGACGAGGCCGCCGCCCAGGCCGCACTGGAACAGCTCAAGGCCACCGCCGCGACCAGCGACAACCTGATGCCCGCCACCCTGGCCTGCGCCCGCGCCGGCGTCACCACCGGCGAGTGGTCCTTCGCCCTGCGCGAGGTCTTCGGCGAGTACCGCGCCCCCACCGGGGTCGGCGGTGCACCGGTCGCGGTGGCGGCCGAGCCCGGCGGCGAACTCGCCACCGTACGCGAGGCGGTGGCCGCCACCGCCGCCGAGCTGGGCGCGGGCAAGCTGCGGCTGCTGGTCGGCAAGCCCGGTCTGGACGGCCACTCCAACGGCGCCGAGCAGATCGCGGTCCGCGCCCGCGACGCCGGTTTCGAGGTCGTCTACCAGGGCATCCGGCTGACGCCCGAGCAGATAGTCTCCGCCGCCGTCGCCGAGGACGTGCACTGCGTCGGCCTGTCGATCCTCTCCGGAGCCCACCCGGAGCTGGTTCCCGACGTGCTGCAGCGGCTGCGCCGGGCAGGGGTGGAGGATGTGCCCGTCGTCGTGGGTGGCATCATCCCGGCTGCGGACGCCGAGGCCCTCAAGGCCGCGGGGGTCGCAGCAGTCTTCACCCCGAAGGACTTCGGCATCACCACCATCATCGGCCGGATCGTGGACGAGATCCGGCTGGCCAACAGGCTCCAGCCTTGGGCCGCGACGCTGCCCACCGACCAGCACGCCGCGACCAGCTGACCCCGGAAGGAACCACCCGCACATGACCGCACAGCCGTCGCCCGCCGCCGTCAACCGCCTGCGGCCCCGCCGCTCCTGCCTGGCCGTTCCCGGCAGCAACCCGCGCTTCCTGGAGAAGGCTCAGGGTCTGGCCGCCGACCAGGTCTTCCTCGACCTGGAGGACGCCTGCGCCCCGCTCGTCAAGGAGAGCGCCCGCCACAACATCGTGGACGCCCTCAACAACGGCGACTGGGGCGGCAAGACCCGCGTCGTCCGGGTCAACGACTGGACCACCCACTGGACGTACCGGGACGTCATCACGGTCGTCGAGGGCGCCGGCCCGAACCTCGACTGCATCATGCTGCCCAAGGTCCAGGACGCCACCCAGGTCAAGGCGCTCGACCTGCTGCTCACCCAGATCGAGAAGACCATGGGCTTCGAGGTCGGCCGGATCGGCATCGAGGCGCAGATCGAGAACGCCAAGGGCCTGGTCAACGTCGACGAGATCGCTGCCGCCTCGCCGCGCCTGGAGACCATCATCTTCGGCCCGGCCGACTTCATGGCCTCGATCAACATGAAGACCCTGGTGGTCGGCCAGCAGCCCCCCGGCTACCCGGCGGACGCCTACCACTACATCCTGATGCGCATCCTGATGGCCGCCCGCGCCAACGACCTGCAGGCCATCGACGGTCCCTTCCTGCAGATCCGCAACCCCGACGGCTACCGCGAGGTGGCCGGCCGCGCCGCCGCGCTGGGCTTCGACGGCAAGTGGGTGCTCCACCCGGACCAGGTCGCCATCGCCAACGAGGTCTTCTCCCCCAGCCAGGAGGACTACGACCACGCCGAGCTGATCCTGGACGCCTACGAGTGGTGCACCTCGGAGGCCGGCGGCGCCAAGGGCTCCGCGATGCTCGGCGACGAGATGATCGACGAGGCCAGCCGCAAGATGGCCCTGGTCATCGCGGGCAAGGGCCGCGCCGCCGGGCTCCAGCGCACCTCCAAGTTCGAGCCCCCGCAGTCCTGATTTTCAGGCTCGGCTCGCCTCCGGGCGCTCTGAGCCGGCGCCGACACTCGCCCTCCTTGCCCACCCTCGCACGAGGGGCCCCGCTCCGGCACCGGCGCGCCCTTCGGCTCGCTCGCAACCCCCGTCATCTCACCTAGGACACACCTCATGCAGTTCGGACGCACCTACGAAGAGTTCGAGGTCGGCGCGGTCTACAAGCACTGGCCCGGCAAGACGGTCACCGAGTACGACGACCACCTCTTCTGCCTGCTCACCATGAACCACCACCCGCTCCACATGGACGCCAACTATGCGGAGAAGACGACGGACTTCGGCAAGAACGTCGTGGTGGGCAACTACATCTACTCCCTGCTGCTCGGCATGTCCGTCCCGGACGTCTCCGGCAAGGCCATCGCCAACCTGGAGATCGAGTCGCTGCGCCACATCGCGCCGACCTTCCACGGCGACACGATCTACGGCGAGACGACGGTGCTCGACAAGTGGCCGTCCAAGTCCAAGGACGACCGGGGCATCGTCCACGTCGAGACCAAGGGCTACAAGCAGGACGGCACGGTCGTCTGCATCTTCCGCCGCAAGGTGATGGTGCCGACCGAGACGTACACCAAGGAGCGCGGCGGGGAGCAGCCCGGCCGTCCCACTCCGCTCTCCTGAGGTCCCCCGGACCTCCCAAGGCCCCGGTCGGGGAGGCCGCCGTCATCGGCCGACCCCCACCCGGACACGGGGGCCCTGCTGCCGCAGCCACGCCGGCAGGGTCCCCGTACACCCCCTCACCCACACCGCCGCTCGGGACGCACTGCGCGCGGCGAGACCTCTGACACCTCTCTCTTCCTCTCTCTATATACGGAGTCGCACGATGGGACGCCTCGCACAGACCGACGGCCTCACCGAGATCCAGCGGGACATCCTCGCCACCGTGCGGGACTTTGTCGACAAGGAGATCATCCCGGTCGCCACCGACCTGGAGCACAAGGACGAGTACCCGACCGCGATCGTGGAGGGGATGAAGCAGCTCGGCCTGTTCGGCCTGACCATCCCCGAAGAGTTCGGCGGCCTCGGCGAGTCGCTGCTGACCTACGCCCTGGTGGTCGAGGAGATCGCCCGCGGCTGGATGTCGGTCTCCGGCATCGTCAACACGCACTTCATCGTCGCGCACATGATCAACGCGCACGGCACCCAGGAGCAGAAGGAGTACTTCCTGCCCAGGATGGCGGCCGGCGAGATCCGCGGCGCCTTCTCGATGTCCGAGCCCGGCCTCGGCTCCGACGTGGCGGCGATCACCACCAAGGGCGTCAAGGACGGAGACTTCTACGTCCTCAACGGCCAGAAGATGTGGCTGACCAACGGCGGCACCTCCACCCTGGTCGCGGTCCTGTGCCGGACGGACGAGGGCGGCTCGACGCCGTACAAGAACATGACCACCTTCCTGATCGAGAAGACGCCCGGCTTCGGGCCCAACCCGACGGTCCCCGGCCTCACCGTGCCTGGGAAGATCGAGAAGATGGGCTACAAGGGCGTCGACACCACCGAGCTGGTGCTCCAGGACGTCCGGATCCCCGCCGACCGGATCCTCGGCGGGGTCCCGGGCAAGGGCTTCTACCAGATGATGGACGGCGTCGAGGTCGGCCGGGTCAACGTCGCGGCCCGTGGCTGCGGCGTCGCCCGCCGCGCCTTCGAGCTGGGCATCTCCTACGCCCAGCAGCGCTCCACCTTCGGCAAGAAGATCGCCGAGCACCAGGCGATCCAGTTCAAGCTGGCCGAGATGGCCACCAAGGTCGAGGCCGCGCACCAGATGATGGTGATGGCCGCCCGCAAGAAGGACAGCGGCGAGCGCAACGACCTGGAAGCCGGCATGGCGAAGTACCTCGCCTCCGAGTACTGCAAGGAGGTCGTCGAGGACGCCTTCCGGATCCACGGCGGCTACGGATTCTCCAAGGAGTACGAGATCGAGCGCCTCTACCGCGAGGCCCCGATGCTGCTGATCGGTGAAGGTACTGCGGAGATCCAGAAGATGATCGTGGGGCGCCGCCTGCTCGAGGAGTACCGCATCGCGGAGTGAGCCGAGCGGCACGCCGGTGACCCCACCGGCCGATTTCCGGCCACGCCGGAGTCGGCCGCGCCGATCCCGGGCACGGGGAGCACCGGGCAACAGAGCCATTCGAAGGCCGGGAGGCGGGCGTGCGGGCCCGCCTCCGGGCTCCGCCGTACCGCGTGGTCCCCGGGCCTGGTCAGCCATCGGGGCGGTACGGCGGTCCGGGGAAGGCCGTAGGGCGCGCACCCACAAGTGCGCGCCCTACGGCACATCTGCACGCCTCAAGACACCCAGGAAGGCTCCCAGGGCGCGCCCAGCGCCCCGTCGAGCCCCACCCGAGGGGCGGGGACGCGGCCTGACCGGCAGTCAGCCGAGGACCCGCTCCACCGCTCTCACCCGAACTGAGACATGGGTCACGCGCCGCGTTCAGCCCCTTGGGGAACCGCGTCGTACCGAGCTACGGTCGTACACATAGCAGGCACAGATCGGCGCCGCACCGGACTCCTGAACACGCAGGCGGCTTGCCCACCTACCGCCTGGTCCCGATAGCATCCACCGGGACAGTAGCCGTCCCCATCTCAACCGATCCCCGCGGTGGCCCCCGTCCAGCGGCCATGATCCCCCGCGACTAAGGTCTTCGATGCCCATCAGCCCGTCCCCTCACACCTCCGCTCCGACCGGCGCCTTCGACGCCCCGGCGGACGGTCGGCGTCCCTGCGTGACGATCGCGCGCGGTGCCACCCCCTGGTTCGTCCCGACCCTGGCCACTGCCGCCCTCACCACCGCCCTCACCCGGCGGAACGGCAAGTGGGCCCTGGCAGCGGTACCGGCCTGCGCGCTCGGCGCGGGCATGCTGTGGTTCTTCCGCGACCCGGAGCGCGAGATCGGCACCGGCAGAGTGATCTCCCCGGCCGACGGTGTGGTGCAGAGCATCGACGCCTGGCCGGACGGCCGCACCCGGGTCGCGATCTTCATGAGCCCGCTCAATGTCCACGTCAACCGCGCCCCGATGCCCGGCACGGTGACGTCGGTGGAGCACGTCGCCGGCGGCTTCGTCCCGGCGTTCAACAAGGACAGCGACCGCAACGAGCGGGTCGTCTGGCACTTCGACACCGAGCTCGGCGACATCGAGATGGTGCAGATCGCGGGGGCCGTGGCCCGCCGCATCGTGCCGTACGTGGACGCCGGTACCAAGGTCGAGCAGGGCGAGCGGGTCGGCCTGATCCGCTTCGGCTCTCGCGTAGACACCTACCTGCCGGCCGGCGTCGAGGTCGGCGTAGAAGTCGGCCAGAAGACCACTGCCGGGGTGACGCGCCTTGACCGTGACTGATCCTGAGACTCTCGTCGGCCTGAGTGACGAGGAGGAGACCAGCCTGCACCGCCGCCGCTGGGCGCGCGACCGCGAGCTGCGCGCCCCCCGCTCGCCGCAGCACCTCTCCACCGCCGACTTCCTGACCCTCGGCAACGCCGTCTGCGGCTTCATGGCGATCTACTCGATCACCACCGGGGTGCTGATGCCGCACCTGATGGGCGACTCGATGCCGAACCGGCACAGCGCCGCCACCGCGGTGACGCTGCTGTTGATCGGCTCGATGTGCGACCTGTTCGACGGCCTGGTCGCCCGCAAACTGCGCTCCTCGGCACTCGGCGCGGAGCTCGACAACCTGGCCGACCTGATCAGCTTCGGCATCGCGCCGGCCTACTTCGTCGCGGTCTGGGGCATCGTCTCGCCGGACAGCAACCAGCAGCTCTCGGCGTTCATCGCGGTGACCGTACTGCTCGCGGTGGTGCTTCGGCTGGCCCGGTTCTCGGCCGTCAAGATGCGGCCCGGGATCTTCCAGGGCATGCCCTGCCCGATGGGCGCGATGACGGTGATCGCCATCGTGCTGCTTGAGCCGCCGCTGCTGCTCGGGCTGCTGATGATCCTCGGTGTGGCGTACCTGATGGTGAGCCGGATCGAGTACCCGAAGCCGCAGGGGCTGCTCGCCACCGCGACGCTCTGCTGGATCGTGGTCTCCATCGGCTGCCTGGCGGCCTGGGCGGCCGGTCTGCCCGGCGGTGACACGCTGATGCACATCGGGGCGATCGCGCAGATCACGCTGGCGGCGATGGCTCCGCTGCTGGTCATCCGCCGCAAGGTGGGGCAGAAGGTGGGCGACGTGCGTGCCCGCCGCGCGGAGTCGCGGGGCTGCTGAGGCCCACCCTGAACACCGGAAGGGGCCCGGATCCTTGAACAGGATCCGGGCCCCTTCCGGTGTTCTCGGGGGACCGGTCAGAGGGCCCTCCCACGGAATCCGGGGCGCGAGCGTCCGCTGCCCGGAGGGCCGGGCCGTCCCACCCCGGGACCCGGCGCTCTGCCGCCCGGAACGGCTAGGCGCCGCCGCGGTGCACGCTGAAGGCGGAGCGGCGGGCCGCGCGGACGACGGCGGGGTCGGGATGGACACCCGCGACGGCCGTGAGGACCGAGGCCGCGCGGGGGTGGCCGGACTGGCGGGCCCGGTTGAACAGTCGCACCGGCTCGCCCGCCGAAGCGCCCTCCACATGGCCGACCAGCAGCTCGGTCTCCCCGTGGTCCAGTACGGCGGCGGCCGTGTCCACCCAGAGCCAGGCGGCGTCCACCGCCCCGAGCACATCGGCCGGGGAGACCCCCTCGTCCGACTGCTCGGCCAGCCAGAGCAGCGCGTAGGGCCGCAGCACCGGCTCGTCCACGGCGGCCCGGACGCCCTGCTCGGCGGTGCCCCCGGCGACCCGGAGCGCCTCGAAGGCGAGCCCGCGCAGCAGCGCGTCCTCGCCCCGGGCGGCGTCCAGCAGCTCGGCGACCGCGCGGTCCACCGGACGGGCGGCGACCCAGGCCCGGTACTCGGCGCGGGCCGGGCCCGGGGAGTAGTTGGCGCAGGCGTCCAGCAGCTCCAGGGCGCTCTGCTCGATGTGCCCGGCGGCCGTCTGGGCGACCGTGCAGATCTCCTCCAGCTTGGCGCGCACGGCCCAGTGCCCGAGCGGCGAGAGCTCCGCGGCCTCGTCCCGGCGGACCAGGGCGCCGACGGCGGCGAGGCCGTCCAGCATCCAGTCGAGGACGGCGGCGACGTCGGAGGGGGCGGCCGGCGGGGAGTCCACCTGCGGCTCGCGGCAGGTGCCGCGGACGGCGGAGACGGCCGAGGCCGCGTGCGGGACCGGGGAGAGCGCCAGGGTGCCCGTCCCGGCGCCGTGGCGGCGCTCGTCCAGGCCCCGGCGGAGCAGCTCCAGCAGCTCGCTGTCGGAGACCGGGCCGTCCACCAGGTGCAGGAAGGACAGCAGCTGCGGCGCGTGGTCGACGGCCTGCCCGGCGAGCACGGCGAAGACCCCGCGCATCGCGGCGGGCGGAACGGGCGCGACCAGCGTCCAGGAGTCGAACAGTGCGGACCAGCCCCGGATCACGGCCTCGTCGTCGTGCTCCCAGGCGTGCAGCCGCCAGCCCGGCCCGGCGCCGCCCTCGCGCGGCTCGACCAGGCCCACCAGCAGGGCCTGGCCCCAGGCCTTGGCCGCGGCGCCGACCGTCATCGCCAGGGCGCGTCCGGCGTCCCGGGCGTCCTCGGGGAGCAGCTCGCCCCGGCGGTCGACCTTGTCGAGCTCACCGGCCCAGCGCGCGATCCGTACGGCGTCCGCGAGCATCCGGCGGGCCAGCGGGGCGAGCTCGGCCGGAGCGGGGAAACCGTCGGGCACCGGGACTCTCCCGCGCCCCGGCTTGGGTGCCGGGGCGCGGCGGCGAGCTCCGGCGGGGTGGCCGGGGAACGCGCCGTCGGCGCGGCGGGCCGTACCGGGCAGACGGGTCACCGTCGCACCGGCACCGATCGTCGGCTGGAGCGGGGCATCACGGTCGCGCGGGTTCCGAGACGTCACGCCGTGCAGTCTTCCCCGTGCACCGGCCTTCTGTCACATCGGGTTCGGCGCGTCTTCGGCCGCCCGGTGTGAAGAGGTGGAAGAGATCGGGCAACAACCCGCAAACCGGGCTTGACATTCGAATGGTTGGCTTGTTCTGACTGTCGTGCACCCAACAAATCGATCGATCATCCGTCAGATCCGAGCCGGAAACGGACCCCGATACTTCCAGCCAGTGTGATTGAATATCTACGGAGAGTCACCGGATTATCAGAGTAGCGGAGTGAGCCAGCGCCTCAGCACCTCGGCGTAGCCGTCCGAGTCGGCGTTCCAGAGCTGGGCGTGCTCCGCGTCCGGCACCTCGTGCAGGCTCACCAGGTCCCGGCGGCGGTGCGCCAGCCGGCGGGCGGCCTCGATCGGTGCGATGCCGTCAACCTGGCTGCCCAGCAGCAGGGTCGGGAGGTACAGGTCGGTACCGTCCGCGAGGCGGGCGAGGGCCGCCGGATCCACCTTGGTGCGGCCTTCGGCGGCCAGGGCGCCGAGCTCGGCGAGGGCACCCGGGATGCCGGCGCGGACGCTCTCCCGGCGGACGCTCTCCTGCCAGTCGAGGATCGGGGAGTCCAGCACCAGCCCGGCGACCGACTCCCGCCGGGTGGACCTGGCGGCGGTCAGCAGGCACATCGTGGCGCCCAACGACCAGCCGTACAGCACGACCCGTCCCGCGCCGCTCTCCAGGGCGAGCCTTACGGCCGCCTCGACGTCCCGCCACTCGGTCTCGCCGAAGTGGCCGAGTCCGTCCGGTGAGTGCGGGGTGCCGGCGTCGCCCCGGTAGGTCACGGTCAGCGTCGGCAGTTTCAGCGAGTTCAGCACCGGGAGCACCGGGAGCGCCTGGGTGCGGTCGGCGCCCGGGCCGTGCACCAGGATCACCCAGGTGCCGCGCATGGCGTGGACGTACCAGGCGGGCAGCATTCCGAGGTCGCCCTGGGCGGCGGTCTCGGTGAAGTCGAGGCCGAGGGCGGTGGCCGGGTCACCGAGGTAGACCCGGGGGGTCAGCTCGACCTCGGTGCCGACGTCGAGGGTGCCGCTGTCGGCACGCTCCAGCCGGCGGGTGACGGTCTGGATGTCGGTGCGCAGCACCCCGCCGACCACCGCGTGGCCGCCGCCGGCCCACTCCAACGCGTACCGGCCCGCGCGTACGGTCTGAGGGGCCCGGGTGAGGGTGACGTGTCCGGCGGCGATCTCGTGCACCCGCAGTGTGGCCGCCTGGCCCGGCTTCCCGGGCTGCGGACGGACCGTGCGCTCGGACACCCTTCGGCCGATCAGGATGACGGCCGCTCCGGCTCCTACTGCGGTGGCCGCCACGGCGGCGGCGGTTCCCCAACGCATGGCGCTCCCCGGTGTGAGCTTCGTGGACGGTACCTTCCAGTCCACTCTCCGCACGGCTGGCCTGCCACCGGGGCGTAGTCCGTCCGTGCGGACGGCGGGCCGGGCCTTCGCGGGGGCGGGCAGCCGGGCGCTCCGCGGAGCCGACGCCACCCCGTGCGGCGTGCCGCGCGGTGGGCGCTGGACGGCCGAGGCGGCTGTGATCAAGCCCTCCGCGCGGTCTGTTGACTCCCGGTCGCGGACCGTGGTGGGATCTTTCAGCCAAACGGAGGCATGCAGAGGAAGCCGGTGCGAATCCGGCGCGGTCCCGCCACTGTCACCGGGGAGCACGCTCGACTCATGGTCACGGCGGTCCGGTCGTCCGGCTGCTGGGAGGCCCGAGGGCGTGTCCGACCCGGGAGCCAGGAGACTCTCTCCCCCGGTACGTCGATCCAGGGCGCGGACCCTGAGTGAGGACACGCACGCGATGCAGGCTGCCCTGGCCGCTGTTCGGCCGCCGTTCGACCGGGCCGTGCCCGCCCTCCGGTCCGCCTCCGCCGCCGTGTCCGCACCGTGCCCCGCCTGAACCGCGCCGCCGCCTTCGCCCTGGGCAGTGTCGCCGGCTACCTGGCCGACGCCGTCCTCGCCGACCCCCGCCGCGGGCATCCGGTAGCCGTCTTCGGTGCCGCCGCCGGGCGGCTGGAGCGCGCGCTCTGGCGCGACCGGCGGGCGGCGGGCGCCGGGTACACCGCCGTGTGCGTCGGTTCGGTCGCGGCCGGGGCGCACCTCGCCGAGCGGGCGCTCGGGCGCAGCCGGTACGGGCGGGCGGCGCTGGCCGCCGCCGCGACCTGGACGGTGCTCGGCGGTACCTCGCTCACCCGGGAGGCCAGGACCATCGGCCACTCGCTGCGGGCCGGCGATCTGGCCGCCGCCCGGGAGCGGCTGCCGCACCTGTGCGGCCGCGACCCCAGCACGCTGGACGAGCAGCAGATCGCCCGCGCCGTCGTCGAGTCGGTGGCCGAGAACACCGCCGACGCCGTGGTCAACGCGCTGGCCTGGGGTGCGCTGGCCGGTACGCCGGGGCTGCTCGCCTTCCGGGCCGTCAACACGCTGGACGCGATGGTCGGTCACCGCTCGCCGCGCCATCTGCGCTTCGGCTGGGCCTCGGCCCGGCTGGACGACGTGGCCGGCTGGCCCGGTGCCCGGCTGACCGCCCTGCTCGCGGTGGCCGCCGCGCCCGAGCCGCGGACCGCCTGGCGGGTCTGGCGCCGGGACGGCTCCGCGCACCCGAGCCCCAATGCCGGGCAGGCCGAGTCGGCCTTCGCCGGGGCGCTCGGGGTGCGGCTGGGCGGGACGCTGCGCTACGGCGAGCGGGTGGAGCACCGGCCGGTGCTCGGTGGGGAGTTGCGGCCGGTTGAAGTGGCGGACATCGAGCGCGCGTGTCAGCTCTCCCGACGGGTCGGGGCGTTGGCGCTGGCGGTCACCGTGACCGGGCGGGCGCTGTGGACCTGGCGGCGGGGTCGGTCGTGAGCGGCGGAGTGGGAACGACCGGCCCGGATGAGACTGTTGAGCGGAGTGGAGGAGCATGAGCGGGGCACTGCTGGTCGCCGGGACGACCTCGGACGCGGGCAAGAGCGTGGTCACGGCGGGCATCTGCCGCTGGCTGGCCCGGCAGGGCGTGCGGGTGGCGCCGTTCAAGGCGCAGAACATGTCGCTCAACTCCTTCGTCACCGCCGACGGTGCCGAGATCGGCCGCGCCCAGGCGATGCAGGCGCAGGCCGCCCGCATCGAGCCGGAGGCGGCGATGAACCCCGTGCTGCTGAAGCCCGGCGGCGACGGCCGTAGTCAGGTGGTGCTGCTCGGCAGGCCGGTCGCCGAGGTGGGCGCGCTGGACTACCGCGAGCGCAAGCCCGTACTGCTGGAGCGGGCCCTGGAGTGCCTGGCCGATCTGCGCAGCCGGTACGAGGTGGTGGTCTGCGAGGGCGCGGGCTCGCCGGCCGAGATCAATCTGCGGGACCGGGACATCGCCAACATGGGGCTGGCCACGGCCGCCGGACTGCCGGTGGTGGTGGTCGGGGACATCGACCGGGGCGGGGTCTTCGCCGCGATGTACGGCACGCTGGCGCTGCTCTCGGCCGAGGACCAACGGCATGTCGCGGGCTGGTTCGTCAACAAGTTCCGGGGCGACGCCCGGCTGCTGGCACCCGGTCTGGAGATGCTGCGCCAGCTGACGGGCCGCCCGGTGCTCGGCACCCTGCCGATGCTCTCCGGGCTGTGGCTGGACGCCGAGGACTCGCTCGACCTGACCACGGTGGTGGACCGGGCGGAGGCGAGCGGGCCGGTCGGCCGGGACGTCCTGCGGGTGGCGGTGGTGCGCTTCCCGAGGCTCTCCAACTTCACCGACGTGGACGCGCTGGCGCAGGAGCCCGGCGTGCTGGTCCGCTGGGCGACCCGGCCCGAGGAGCTCGCCGACGCCGACCTGGTGGTGCTGCCCGGCACCCGGGCCACCGTCGCCGACCTGGCCTGGCTGCGCGAGCGCGGCCTGGAGCCCGCGCTGAAGGCGCGGGTGGCCGCCGGGCTGCCGGTGCTCGGGATCTGCGGCGGCTACCAGATGCTCGGGCAAGTGATCGTGGACGGGGTGGAGTCCAGGGCCGGCGAGGTCGCCGGGCTCGGCCTGCTGCCGACCCGGGTGGTCTTCGGTGCCGAGAAGGTGCTGGCCCGGCCGGTCGGCGAGGCGCTCGGCGAGCGGGTCGAGGGCTACGAGATCCACCACGGTGTGGTGTCGGTCGAGGGCGGCGAGGCCTTCGTCACCGACGGCCGCGGACACGGCCTGGACGGCTGCCGCCTCGGCCCGGTCTGGGGCACCACCTGGCACGGCGTGCTGGAGAACGACGCCTTCCGCCGCCGACTGCTGCACCGGATCGCCGAGTTGTCCGGGCGGGAGTTCGTCCCCGCGCCGGACACCTCGTTCGCGGCGGCCCGGGAGGCCAGGCTCGACCGGCTCGGCGACCTGATCGAGGAGCACGCCGACACCGATGCGCTGTGGAAGCTGATCGAGGGCGGGGTACCGGACGGACTGCCGTTCCTTCCGCCCGGTGCACCGCGACTGATGGAGAGCTGAGAGCTGATGAGTGACCTCCCGTACCCGTTCACCGCGATCGTCGGCATGGCCGACCTGCGGCTCGGGCTGCTGCTCAACGCCGTCTCCCCGGCGGTGGGCGGGGTGCTGGTGCGCGGCGAGAAGGGGACCGCCAAGTCGACCATGGTGCGCGCGCTGGCCGGCCTGCTGCCGTCGATCGCGACCGTGCCCGACTGCCGGTTCGCCTGCGACCCCGCGGCGGCCGATCCGCAGTGCCCGGACGGCCCGCACGCCCCGCAGCCCGCCGAGCAGCGCCCGGCGCACCTCGTCGAGCTGCCGGTCGGCGTCTCCGAGGACCGGATCGTCGGCTCGCTCGACCTGGAACGGGCGCTGGCCGAGGGCGTCAAGGCGTACGAGCCGGGACTGCTGGCCAAGGCGCACCGGGGCGTGCTCTACATCGACGAGGTCAACCTGCTGCAGGACCACGTGGTCGACCTGCTGCTGGACGCCGCCGCGATGGGCCGCTCCTACGTGGAGCGCGAGGGCGTATCGGTGCGGCACGCGGCCCGGTTCCTGCTGGTCGGGACGATGAACCCGGAGGAGGGCGAGCTGCGTCCACAGCTGCTCGACCGCTTCGGCCTCACGGTCGAGATCGCCGCCACCCGCGACCCGGACGAGCGGGCCGAGGTGGTCCGGCGGCGACTCGCGTACGACGCCGACCCGGCGGGCTTCGCCACGCGGTACGCGGACGACGAGCGGGCGCTGGCCGAACGGATCACCGCGGCACGGGAGTTGCTGCCGAAGGTGGTGCTCACTGATCTGGCACTACGTCAAATCACCGCCGTGTGCGCGGCGTTCGAGGTGGACGGCCTGCGGGCGGACATCGTGATGGCCCGGACGGCGGTCGCACTGGCGGCCTGGGACGGGCGCACCGAGGTGGCGGAGGAGGACGTCCGCCGGGCCGCGCGGCTGGCCCTGCCGCACCGGCGCCGGCGCAACCCCTTCGACGCGCCCGGGCTGGACGAGGAGCAGTTGGACCGGACGCTCGCGGAGCACTCGGAGCCGTCCGGCCCCGACGAGGACCCCGGCCAGGCCTCCGACCAGGACCCCGACGGCGACGGCGACGGGCCGGGCGACGGCGGCCCCGGCGGCGGCGGTGGAGCTCCCGCACCGGGTGACGCCCCCGACGGCGCCGCCGCCGCGCAGAGCGAACCCGCCCCGAAGGCGGGCGTCCCGCCGCAGGACACGGGCGGCGGCGCCAAGGCGCCGGTGGCCGCCGCCGGGGACCCGTACCGGACCAGGCTGTTCAAGGTGCCCGGCACCGGGAAGGGCGCCCAGGGCCGCCGCTCCCCCGCCGAGACCGACGGCGGGCACACCGTCCGGGCGCGCCGCCCGCAGGGCGCGCTGCACCGGCTGCACCTGAGCGCCACGCTGCGCGCCGCCGCCCCGCACCAGCTGGCGCGGGGCCGCGACTCGCGCGCCCTGGTGCTGCACCGGGACGACTTCCGCGAACAGGTGCGCCAGGGCCGGGAGTCCAACCTGGTGCTGTTCGTGGTGGACGCCTCCGGGTCGATGGCCGCGCGGCAGCGGATGACGGCGGTCAAGGGCGCGGTGATGTCGCTGCTGATGGACGCCTACCAGCGCCGCGACAAGATCGGCATGATCACCTTCCGGGGTTCGGCCGCCGAGTTGGCACTGCCACCCACCTCCTCGGTGGAGGTCGGCGCCGCCCGGCTGGAGCAGCTGCCGACCGGCGGCCGTACGCCGCTCGCGGCCGGGCTGCTGCGCGCGCACGAGGTGCTGCGGGTGGAGCGGATGCGCGACCCGCACCGCCGTCCGCTGCTGATGGTGGTCACCGACGGCCGGGCCACCGGCGGGCGGGACGCGCTGGCCCAGGCCGGGCGGGCGGCCGGACTGCTGGCCGGGCAGGGCGTGGCGAGCGTGGTGCTGGACTGCGAGTCCGGCCCGGTGCGCCTGGGGCTCGCCCGTACCCTCGCCGCCCAACTGTGCGCCTCCGCGGTGACCTTGGACGAGCTGCGGGCCGACGGCGTCGCCGCACTGGTCCACGCACACCGCACCGCCTCCTACGATCGAAAGGCAGCCTGAGCCATGCCGAAGGGCACTCCCGAGTCCGTTCCCGACGACGGCCTGACGACCCGTCAGCGTCGCACCCTGCCGATCACCGCCGTGCACACCGGCCCCGGCAAGGGCAAGTCCACCGCCGCCTTCGGGATGGCGCTGCGGGCCTGGAACCAGGGCTGGTCCATCGGGGTGTTCCAGTTCGTGAAGTCCGCCAAGTGGAAGGTCGGCGAGGAGAACGCGCTGCGCGTGCTCGGCGCCTCCGGCCAGGGCGGCACGGTGGACTGGCACAAGATGGGCGAGGGCTGGTCCTGGCTGCAGCGGTCCACCGAGATGACGATGTCCAGCGAGGAGGCGGCCAAGGAGGGCTGGGAGCAGGTCAAGCGCGACCTGGCCGCCGAGCGCTACCGCTTCTACGTGCTGGACGAGTTCACCTACCCCATGCACTGGGGCTGGATCGACGTGGCCGAGGTGCTGGAGGCGCTGAGGGAGCGCCCCGGCAGCCAGCACGTGGTGATCACCGGCCGCTACGCGCCCGAGGAGCTGACCTCCTTCGCCGACCTGGTGACCGAGATGACCAAGGTGAAGCACCCCATGGACGCCGGCCGCAAGGGCCAGCGCGGGATCGAGTGGTAGTCGTAGGCACGTGAACATCCCCCGTCTCGTCATCGCCGCGCCGTCCTCGGGCGCGGGCAAGACCACCGTCGCCACCGGGCTGATGGCCGCGCTCTCCGCCCGGGGGCTCACGGTCTCCCCGCACAAGGTCGGCCCGGACTACATCGACCCCGGGTACCACTCGCTGGCCGCCGGGCGGCCCGGGCGCAATCTGGACGCGTACCTGTGCGGCCCGGAGCGGATCGCGCCGCTGTTCCTGCACGGCGCGGCCGGGGCGGACATCGCGGTGGTCGAGGGCGTGATGGGGCTGTTCGACGGGGCGGCCGGCCGTGGGGAGCTGGCGTCCACCGCGCACGTGGCCAAGCTGCTGCGGGCTCCGGTGGTGCTGGTGGTGGACGCCTCCTCGCAGTCCCGGTCGGTGGCCGCGCTGGTGCACGGCTTCGCCTCCTGGGACCCGGAGGTCCGGCTGGCCGGGGTGATCCTCAACCGGGTCGCCTCCGACCGGCACGAACTGCTGCTCCGCGAGGCTCTGGAGGAGGGTTCGGGCGTCCCGGTGCTGGGCTCGGTGCGGCGGACGGCCGGCGTGGCGACGCCGTCACGGCACCTGGGCCTGATCCCGGCGGTCGAACGCTCCGCGGAGGCCCTGCGGGCGGTCGGCGACATGGGTGAACTGGTCGCCGCCTCGGTCGATCTGGACGCACTGGTGGCGCTCGCGCGCAGCGCGCCGCCGCTGGACGCCGACCCGTGGTCGGCCTCCGAGGAGGTCTCGGTGGTCCCCGGGCGGCCGAGGATCGCGCTCGCCTCGGGTGCGGCGTTCTCCTTCTCGTACGCGGAGAACGCGGAGCTGCTGGCGGCCGCCGGGGCGGAGGTCGTCCCGTTCGACCCGCTGCACGATGCCGGACTGCCGGACGGCACGGCCGGCCTGGTGATCGGCGGCGGGTTCCCGGAGCTGTATGTCACCGAGCTCAGCGAGAACGCGGCGCTGCGCACCTCGATCGCCGCGTTGGCCGCCTCCGGTGCGCCGGTGGCCGCCGAGTGCGCCGGACTGCTGTACCTGGGCCGGGAGTTGGACGGGAAGCCGATGTGCGGCGTGCTCGACACCACCGCCCGGATGACCGAACGGCTCACCCTCGGCTACCGCGAGGCGGTGGCCGTCCGCGAGAGCGTGCTCGCCCCGGCGGGCCTGCGGGTCCGCGGGCACGAGTTCCACCGCACCGTCTGCGAGCCCGGCTCGGGCCCGCAGCCCGCCTGGGGCTGGCGCGGTCCGGACGGGCCGCGCACGGAGGGCTTCACCGCCGGCTCGGTGCACGCCTCGTACCTGCATCTGCACTGGGCGGGCGCACCGGAGTTGGCCGAACGGCTGGTCCGCGCGGCGGCCGGGTACCGCCCAGCCTGATCTGCGGGCCGTGCGGATCCGGTGCCCCAACTCGTCCGGAAGGCAGCCGAGTCGGCTCTGCACGGGTCGTCGACGTAGGCGGTGACGACCACGTCGGCCCGAGCCGGCTGCACGCTGACGGCGGTTCAGCGCCCGCCCTCGTCCGTCACCGGGACGCCGTGGATGTTGCGCTCGATCGCCTCGGCGGACAGCGCGCACCGCAGCGCCCAGTAGTAGACGGCCAGCGAGAAGAGGACCACCACCAGGATGTCCCACCACAGCGGCAGGTTGCCGGCGGCCCCGGCGCCGAAGGTGCCCTGCCAGGAGATCAGGCCCATCCCGACCAGGTAGACCGGCAGCCAGCGGCCCGCGGCGAAGTCCATCCGCGGGGCGTCCGGCAGGCCCTTGGCGTTGGCGTACCAGGCGTACGAGCCCATCAGCAGGTAACCGATCAGGATCGCCACGCCGAGCCGCCACAGGGTGTCCCAGCCGGACCAGTAGATCACCAGGCCGGCGACCGCGAAGGCGAACGGCGAGACGACCGCGCCGCCCGGCAGGCGGTACGGGCGCTCGACCTCCGGCAGCCGCCTGCGCAGTACCCCGAAGGCCAGCGGCGCTCCCGCATACATCAGCACCACCGCCGAGGTGATGAAGCTGACCAGCCGCTGCCAGCTCGGGAACGGCAGGAAGCAGAGCGCCCCCGCCACGAAGGCGACGATCAGGCCGACCCAGGGCACCGAGCGCCGGTCCGTCCGCTGGAGTGCCCGCGGGGCGTAGCCGTTGCGGCTCAGCCCGTAGGAGATCCGGGAACTGGAGGTGATGTAGATCAGGCCGGTGCCGCCGGGGGAGATGATCGCGTCGGCGTAGAGCAGCACGGTCAGCCAGCCGAGACCGAGCAGGGTGGCGAGTCCAGCGAACGGGCCGACGATACCGGGGTAGTTGAGCCCGGCCCAGCCGCCGGCGAAGGTCTCGGGCGGCAGCGAGGTGATGAAGACGACCTGGAGCAGGATGTAGATCACCGTCCCGAGGACGACCGAACCGATCACGGCCCGCGGGATGTCGCGCCGGGGGTTCAGGCTCTCCCCGGCCCACTGGATCGCCTGCTCGAAGCCGAGCAGTGCGAAGATCACCCCGCTGGTGCTGATCGCCGCCAGTACGCCCTTGGCCCCGTACGGCGCGAAGCCGCTCATGGCGAGGTTTCCACCGTGGAACCCGGTCAGCGCCAGCGTCAGGACGGTGAGCAGCGGGATCGCCACCTTCCACCAGGTGGCCGCGCTGTTGGTGTGGGCGAGGACCCTGACGCCGAGGAAGTTGATCACGACGAAGAGGGCCATCAGGCCCGCCGCGACCGCGACGCCCGAACCGGTGAGGGTGTGGTCGGGGTGCAGGAAACCGCGGGCCCAGCTCCAGTGCCCGGCATAGTTGATCATTGCCTGGACTTCGATCGGCGCGGTCGTCGCGGCCTGCAGCCAGGAGAACCAGCCGAAGGACATCCCGGCGAAGCCGCCGAAGGCGTAGTGCGGGTAGCGGGCGGTGCCGCCGGCCACCGGGAACAGCCCGCCGAGTTCGGCGTGCACCAGGGCGAGCAGCACGATGGCCACCGCGCCGATGCCCCAGGAGAGCAGCGCGGCCGGTCCGGCGGTCACCACGGCGTTCTTCGCCCCGAACAGCCAGCCCGAGCCGATGATCGCGCCGACCGAGGCCCACAGCAGACCGATCAGGCCCACCTCGCGACGCAGCCTGCCGTTCCCCTCCGCGCCGGACGGAGTGATCTGGTCGGTCGATGCCATGCGTTCGGCCTCTCGGGACTCTGGCGGAGGGTGCGCGGGGACCGTGCGGCGGTGTCGGGTCGGGGTGTCGCGCGGTGCGCTGACGCCGACGGTGTCGCAGATCCGGCACGGAGGAGTCCCGGCGGCCCGGACACGCGCGGGCACAGCCGCCCCTCGGCCGAGTCGTCGGATGGTATGTCAGGCTTGGTGCGACGTTCCGGGCCGCACCCCGGCCCCCATCCCCAGCCCCGGAGGCGACTCCCGGCGGAGTCCGTCGTGCGCCGGGCCGGTACCGGGCGCACGATCGGTTCCCGCAGCCGGCCGGCTAACCCTGCCGGCTGCTCAGCGACTTGAAGAAGTGCACGTCCTCGTGCCCGCCCGGGATGCCCAGGGTCCGGCCGGTCTCCGCATAGCCGTGGCGCTGGTAGAACCCGGGCGCCTGGAAGGTGAAGGAGGACACCACCATGCGGTCGCAGCCGCGCCGCAGCGCCTCCTCCTCGGCGGCCCGCAGGATCCGGCTACCCCAGCCGTCCTTGCGGCTGTCCTCGCGAACCCAGAGCAACGAGACCCCGCACAGGCCGCCCCAGGTCCACGCGGCCAGCCCGCCGACCAGTTCGCCCGCCTCGTCGGTGACCTTGACCGAGAGCGTGCCCTGCTCGGCCACACCCGTGGCCGCCGCGTTGAAGGCGTCGAGCCCCTCGCTCAGCCGCTGGTTGAGGTCGGTGTCGCGCTCGCCGACGGTCAGGGTCGGGCCGCTTCCATGATCACTGTTCATGGCGCGGAGTATGCCAGCCGGCCCGGCTGCCCGACCTGCGACTTCCGGCCGGCCCCGGACCGGCCCTCCGGCCGGCTCCCGGCGTCCGGCAGACTCGATCGGCATGGACAACTGGTACGAGCGGTACGAGACAGCCGATGGAGTCGTCCGCATCACCGAGCCGCACGTCGACCCGCTGCTGTCCGCGAATCTGTGGTGGTTGCGCGGATCGGACCGTGACATCGTCGTGGACACCGGCCTCGGCGTGGTCCCCCTGCGCCGGGAGATCCCGCAACTGTTCGAGCGGGATCCGCTGGCGGTCCTCACCCACGCACACCTGGACCACGTCGGCGGAGCGCACGAGTTCCGCGAGCGGGCCGCGCACACCGCGGCGGCCCCGTTGCTGGCGGAGGGTGTCCCGGCGAGCCTGTACGGCGCCGAGCTCTACCGGCTGCTCGGCATCGACGCAGCGGGAGAGACCATCCCCGAGCTGCTGGTCAAGACCCTGCCGCACCCCGGCTACGACCCCCGGACGTACCGGGTCGAGCCGGTAGCCCCGACCCGCAGGCTCCAGCACGGCGACCGGATCGACCTGGGCCGCCGCACCCTGACCGTGCTCCACCTGCCCGGTCACACGCCCGGCTGCATCGCCCTGCTGGAGGAGCGCACCGGGGTGCTGTACTCCGGAGACGTGGTGTACAGCGGACACCTCATCGACGACCTGCCCGAGTCCGACGTGCCCTCCTACCGGCGCACCATGGAGTTCCTCGGGCAGCTGGACGTGTCCGTCGTCCACCCGGGCCACGGGCGCAGCTTCGACCGTGCCCGGCTACGCGAACTGGCCGGCGGCTACCTGCGCCGCAGCGCCGGGCAGCACGGAAACTGAGTGGCCTCGGTATCCCCGGCTCGGTCCAGGTCGGCTAGCCTTTTGACCGACTATCAGCCTGTAAGAAGAACTCATGGGGGAGCGGCTGTGGGATTGTGGGACGACGTCAAGGATCTGGGCAGCTCGGCGGTGCACGTCGCCGAGGACGTCCTCTGGGCCCCCACCAAGATCGCGCACTGGGTGCTGACCAAGATGTTCGGCGACCCTGACGCCGAACTGAACAAGTACGCCGCCCAGCTCGAGGAGATGAGCCACGAGGTGGAGGCGCTCGGCAAGGAGATCAACACCGCGCTGGGCCACCTCACCTGGCACGGAGCGGCGGCTGACGCCTTCGTCGCGCACGCCCAGGGTCGGGTCAAGGAGCTGAACACCGTCGCCGACGAACTCGGAGATCTGGGCAAGGAGATCAAGGGCCTCGCCGACGCGTTCTGATCCGCCCGCGTCCACATCCACACCGCACGAAGGAGTACCGCCCCGTGGGCGACCAGTTCGGATACCAGCTGCAGGAGCTGGCCAAGATCCAGAGTGACTTCCAGAAGATCACCCAGCGGATGACCGAGATGAGCCAGCAGGTCGCGGCCATCAAGGCGGCCGTCGAGAAGGCGGCCTCGATGGACGTCGCAGCCGGCGCGCCGTTCGGCGTCGGCAACTTCATCGTGGTCGCGGCCGACGTCGCACACCGCGTCAAGGCCATCAGCGACAAGGCCGAGCAGCTGGAGGCGGCCAAGAAGAAGCTCACCTCGGACCTCGCCGAGGACGAGCAGAAGATCAAGCAGGTGATCTCCCAGTACCAGCAGGCCGAGCAGAAGATCGCGGATGAGCTGAAGAAGAAGCAGGAGAGCCACGAGAAGCCGAAGTCCCCGCACACCGGGACCGACGGGGTCGGTGGCGGCGGTGGCGGCCACACCGGTGGCGGCGGTGGCGGTGGCGGTGGCGGCCACACCGGTGGCGGCGGTGGCGGTGGCGGTGGCGGTGGCGGCCACATCGGCGACGGTGGTGGCGGCACCGGCGACGCGGGCGGCCCCGGCGGCCTGCACGACGGCGGTGAGATCAAGGACCACAGCCGCGGCGACTGGAGCACCCACTTCATCAACGGCTCCAGCAGCTGGGAGGACTGGCCGGCGAACAGCCACTCGCACCTGCACCCGAAGAACGGCGAGGGCGCCGGCGTCGTCGACCGGCCCAACCTCGACGGTCTGTCCGCCGACCGCCGCGGCATCGTGGAGCGCGCTCTGGAGCGCGCCGAGCACAAGCTCGGCTACAGCCAGGGCGCCGAGACCAACGGCTACCGGGTGGACTGCTCGGGTCTGGTCTCCTGTGCCTGGGGCCTGCCCGGTCCCGGCCTGGACACCTACGGCCTGATGTCGTCAAGCATCTCGCACCGCATCGGCAAGGACGACCTGCAGCCGGGCGACGCGATGATCATGGGCGACCACACCGTCATCTTCGGCGGCTGGGCCGACGCGTCCCACACCCAGTACATCGCGATCGAGGACAGCGGCAGCCAGGGCTGCGTCTCGCACGTGATCCCGTACCCCTACTACCACAACGACCAGCGGTACCTGCCCTACCGCCGCAACGGCGTGTCCTGATCGCCGGACCGGCCCCAGCCGGACACAGGGCCCCTCGCGGTGTTCCGCGAGGGGCCCTGCCTGCGCAAATTCGCTGGAGCCTGCGGACCGGGCCGCATACCGTGGCCCGGTCCACAGCTGACGCGCGGTCGCCCGCGCGGGCGACCGCGCGATGGAGAGGGAAGAGAACAGTGGAGTACAGCGGATGGGCCGACGAGCGGTTCGGGGCGGTCGCGGACGCGTTCGCCCGGAACTTCGCCGAGCAAGGTGAACTCGGCGCGGCCGTAACCGTGTTCGCCGGTGGACGCAAGGTCGTCGACCTGTGGGGCGGGATCGCGGACGAGCGCGACGGCCGGCCCTGGACCGAGGACACGGTCGTGCCGGTCTTCTCCTGCGCCAAGGGCCTCGTCAGCATCTGCGCCCACCTGCTCGCGCAGCAGGGGCGGCTGGACCTCGACGCCCCGGTGGCCCGCTACTGGCCCGAGTTCGCGCAGAGCGGCAAGGAGGCGATCACGCCACGAATGGTGCTCGGGCACCGCGCCGGCCTCCCCGCACTGGACCGCGTGCTGAGCTTCGAGGAGATCACCGAGTGGACCCCGGTGGTCCACGCGATAGAGGAGCAGCAGCCGCTGTGGGAGCCGGGTGCCGCCCACGAGTACCACGGGCACGTCTTCGGCTTCCTGATCGGCGAGCTCATCCGGCGGATCACCGGACTCACCCCGGGTGCCTACTTCCGCAAGGCCGTCGGTGACGAGCTGGGGCTGCGGAGCTGGATCGGCCTGCCGCAGGACGAACTCGGACGGCTGGCCCGGCTGGCCGAGGCCGAGGGGCGTCCACCGATGCCCGGCCCCGAGACGCTGGTCATGCGCATCGTGACCATGAACGGCGCACTCGCCTTCCCCGGCCTCGACCAGCCCCACGGCTGGAACGACCCCGCGCTGCTCACCGCCGAGTTCCCCGGGGCGGGCGCGGTCTCCTCCGCGAACGGCCTGGCCGCGCTCTACGCCGCCGCCGCGACCGGAGTCGACGGCTCGGCCCGGCTGCTCACGGAGGACACCGTCACGGGCGCGTTGCGGGAACTGTCGGCCGGCCCCTCCTGGTCGGGCTTCCCCGACCTGGGTGCCCGCTGGGGTGCGGGCTTCCTGCTGGACGCACCCCGGTTCCGGCCCATGCTCGGCCCGCGCAGCTTCGGCAACGACGGCGCGGGCGGCCAGTTCGCCTTCGGGGACGACGAGTTCGGGGTGGGCTTCGGCTACGTCGCCAACCGGATGATCGGCTACGGTGACGCCCGGGCAAAGCAGCTCGTCGCGGCCGTACGGGAGTGCCTGGGCTGAGGCGTACGACCCTCGCCGGACCCCGAGGACCGGCGAGGGACCGCCTGTTGAGCCTGTCGATCCGATACGTCCCGGACGGGCCCGAGCCAGAACACGCTGACTTGCCATCAACTTTCCTTATTGAACGGTGACTTCGTTCACCGGCGGCCACATCGACGCCCACTTCGACCGGCACCGGCCCAACCCCCGTATCGCCGTCGAGGCCAACTCCATCCAGGCCCTCACCGAGACCGTCCAGTGCACACCGATGGCCACCGTCCTGCCCGACGCGGTCACCCACGACCACCCTCCTGGCCTGAGCCGCCGGCCGCCACTGCCGGTCGCCGCTCTCGACGGCAGCCACACAACCGCTGTTCAGACGGTCCGCGCGGCGCCCAGCCGACCGCATCCACCGTGCCCGGTGTGATCTGCGTCTCTCCATGTCAACCAGGCCCGCGCTGCCGAACGTAGGGAGTTCGAGTAGCCGATCTTTCAAGGAGCCGACCGTTGACCGAGGAGGAGTTCACCGAGTTCTACACGCACTCGGTCCGCCGGCTCACCGGCCAGCTGTACCTGATGACCGGTGACCTGCACGAGGCCCAGGACGTCGTGCAGGAAGCGTTCATGCGGGCGTGGAGCCGGCGCGGGCGGCTGGACCGCGAGGCGGCACCGGAGGCCTGGGTCCGTACGGTGGCCTGGCGACTGGCGGTCAGTCGCTGGCGGCGCGCGCGGACCGCGGCCCAGGCCTGGCTGCGCCACGGCGACGCCCCGCAGGTCACCGGCCCCGCCCCGGACACCGTCGACCTGACCGCCGCCCTGCAGCGGCTCCCGCCAAGGCAACGCCTGTGCGCCGCCCTGTTCTACGTCTGCGACCTGCCCGTGGCGCAGATCGCCACCGAGACCGGGATGGCCGCCGGCACCGTCAAGGCCCACCTGTCCCGAGCACGGGCCGCCCTGGCCCAGCACCTGGGCGAACCCTCCCACACCGAGGAGAACGCCGATGACTCCCAGTGATGAGCACGTCGCCGCCCTGCTGCGCGCTGCCGCGGCGGAGGCCGCGGCGCGGACCGAGGTCGCCCCCGCGGCGCGGATCGCCGCCTTCGGCAGAAGGCGTCACCGGCGGCGGGTGGCCGCCGCCATGGCCGGCGCGGCCTGCCTGTGCACCGCCGCCGCGGCCCTGGCGCTCCCCCTCGCCCCCAGCGGCAATCCCGTCCGCACCGTCAACCCCGCTGCTCCGGCCGGGACTTCCCCCTCCACCGGGACCGCCTTCCCCAGCCCCACCCCGACGGCACAGGCAAGCGCCCGCCCGAGTCCTCCCGCTCCGTCCCACTCCGCCACACCGACGCAGCCGGGCGGATCGACGCCCTCCCATGAGCCCTCGATCTCCATCCCGCCCCCGACCACCAGCCCGCCCCCGACCGCCAGCCTGCCCCCGATCTCCGTCCCGCCCCCGACCACCAGCCCCACCGCCGGCATCCCACCGCGCTGACCCGCCCCGGCAACCCCGAACCCCTCCGACGAACCAGGACGTTCATGCCCAGTCCGGCCCTGCACGACCGTGTCCGCCTGACCGGCCGGTTCCCGGCACCGACCATCGCCGCACCGCCAGCCGCACCGCGCAGGGCCGACCCGGCCCGTACCCCGTTGGGACCCGCCGCGCTGCGGCGGGCCTGGTACGCGGCCTGGCCCGCCCTCACCGTGTACACGGGTGCGCTCGTGCTCCACCTGGTACTGCTGTCCGCCATGATCCCCGCGGACGGGCCCGCGGTCAGCGACCGGCTCCAGGCGTGGGACGGACGGCTCTACACCCAGATAGCCACCGAGGGTTATCCGCACGGCTTCACCTACACCCCGGACGGCGAACTCACCGGCAACAACCTGGCGTTCTTCCCGCTCTACCCGCTGGCGATCCGCGCCGTTCACGCCGTGACCGGCCTCGGCTGGGGCACCGCGGCGATCGTCGCCGCCCAACTGGCCACCATCGCCGCACTGTTGATCGTGCACCGACTCCTGACCCGGCTGTACACCCGGCGCACCGCCACCGCGGGCATCGTTCTGCTCGCCGCCGCCCAGCCCATGTCGATCACGTTCTTCATGGCCTACAGCGAGTCCCTGTTCCTCGCCCTCGCCGCGGCCACCCTCCTCGCCGCCCACCGGCGGGCCTGGCTCACCGCCGGCTGCTGCGCCTTCCTGACCGGCCTGACCCGGCCCGTCGGCGTCGCCGTCATCGCCGCCCTCGCCCTGGCCGCCCTCATCCAGCTGCGCCGCGAGCGGCGGCTCGCCTGGCGCCCCATCGCCGCCACCCTACTGGCCTGCACCAGCACCCCGGGCTATCTGTGGTGGGTCGCGGAGCGCGTCGGCCCGATCGACGCCTGGTTCACCGTCCAGGAAGCCGGCTGGGGAACCCACTGGGACCGGGGCAGCTCACTGTGGCAGTTCCTCACCGAGACCCTGCGCGCCGGCGACGGCTGGGTACCGGTCAGCGTCGCCGTGCTCCTGCTCGCCCATCTCCTCGCCGCACTGCTCGCCTGCCGGCGCACCACCTGGCCGCCCCTGCTCGTCCACGGCGCGATGATCATCGTGCTCACCCTCGGGCAGAGCAACTACTACCACTGCAAGCTCCGCCTGCTCACCCCCACCCTGATCTTCCTCATCCCCGCCGCCACCGCGCTCGCCAAGGCCCGGCCCGCCACCCGCACCCTCGTCCTGGCCGCCTCGGCGCTGTTCGGCTGCTGGTACGGCGCCTACATGCTCACCACTTGGCACTACGCGATCTGAGCGGGCGGGGGCTTCCTCGCGCTGCAGGCGTACGACCGCGTGTTGCGGACCGCGTCCGGACGCCTCGTAGCTGCTGTCCGGCGCGTCACGAGGCGGGGCAGAACTCCGCCTCCAGCTCGGAGGTGAACACCGCGATCGGCCCAGTGCCCTTCACCCAGTCGCCGTTGACGCTGGTGGCGAGCAGGTGCCGGCCGTCCCGGGTGCCGTAGGTGTAGCTCCACGAGCCGTTGATGGCGCCGCCCATGCCCCAGACGGTGGCGCCGCAGTCCAGCTTGATCGAGCTGACGCCCAGGCCGTAGGTCGTGTTGTCGATCCACTTGTCCTTGGGCGTCGGGATCATCGTGAACATCTCCCCCTGCTGGGCGGGCGGCAACAACCGTCCGCCCAGCAGGGCGGCGAAGAAGGTGGTGAGGTCGGGGGCGGTGGAGATCATGTCGCCGGACGCCCAGCCCCAGGACGGGCTCAGCTCGGTGACGTCGTAGGCGGGGGCGTTCGGGTCGAGGTCCCAGAGGTGGGAGTACGCGCGTCCGTGCGGCCCGTGGATGGTGACGTCGTCGGGGGCGGGCGTGTAGGTGCCGGTCAGACCGAGCGGAGTGACGATCCGCTGCTCGATCTGCTCGGCGAGGGTGCTGCCGGTGGCCCGTTCGACGATCATCCCGGCGAGGACGTAGTTGGTGTCGGAGTACGTCCAGCCGGTGCCGGGGGCGAAGTCGCGCCGGTGGGCCATGGCGATCCGGACGAGCTGCTCGGGGGTGTAGCGGTCGAAGCGGTGCTGCAGGAAGGCGGTACCCTCGTTCTCTTCGAGGACCTTCTCGTCCATCGCGTAGTTGTAGATGCCGCTGGTGTGGTTGAGCAGCTGCCGGACGGTGATCCGGTTCGGTTCGTAGCCGGGGCCGTCGACGGTGCCGGGCAGCCAGTGCTCGACGCTGTCGTCGAGGCTCAGCCGGCCCTCGGCGGCGAGCTGGAGCACGACAGTGGCCACGAAGGTCTTGGTGGTGCTGCCGATCCGGAACCGGTCGTGTGCGTGGCGGGCCCGCCCGGTGGTGGTGTCGGCGACGCCCGCGCCGCCGAACCACCGGCGGTGGCCGTCCCGGACCTCGGCGACGACGCCGGGCACTCCGCCCTCGGTGACGGCCTGGTCGAGCACCTTCTGCACGCCCGGGTGACCGCCCTGCTCGGCCTGATCGGCGAACGCCGGCGTGGCGGCGGTGGCGGTGAGCACGGCCCCGGCGAGCAGGGCGGTGACGGTGGCGCGGGTGGTGATCCTCATGGCGCGTTCCCCCTTGGTTGTGTTTCGCGTTCCGGAAAGAACTGTCCCGTTGATTCACAGGTCCGTCAACATCAACTCTCCACTTGCACCGCAGATTTGCAGGTAGCAGCATAGATTTCCTTGCAATGGGCTTGCCAATGAATGCAACACCAGCCCATTCCATTGCAACAGCTCCATGCCGGACGGATACTGTCCTGGCGATCGCGAGGAAACGAGGACGGATGCCCGGAGCCAGACTGACCCAGCAGGACCGCCGCCGGATCGCCACCGGCCTGGCCGAGGGACTCGGCTACGGCGAGATCGCCCGCGGCCTCGGGCGGCCGACGTCGACCGTCACCCGCGAGATCGCCCGCAACGGCGGCCCGTCCGGCTACCGCGCCGACCACGCCCAGCGTGCGACCGTCCGGCGCTCCCGCCGCAGCCGTACCACGGCGGCCTCGCGCACGGCCGCCGCAGCCCCCGGCGCCGCAGACCGAGACCCTGCCGCCGTACGCGAATTCGCTGACCAACTGGCCGAGTTGCTGGTGCACAGCGGCATGCCCCGGATGGTGGCTCGGGTGCTCGCCTACCTCCACGTCACCGACGACGGCAGCCTGACAGCCGGCGAACTGGTGCAACGGCTGCGGGTCAGCCCGGCCTCCGTCTCGAAGGCGATCGGCTACCTGGAGGGCCAGGCGCTGGTCCGCCGGGAGCGCGGCGAACGGCAGCGCCGCGAGCGGTACGTCATCGACGACGACGTCTGGTACCGCGCGCTGCTGGCCAGCGCCGAACGGAACGCGATGCTCGCCGGGATCGCCCGCCACGGCGCCGAACTGCTCGGCCCCGCCACGCCCGCCGGCGCCCGGATGGACGGCGCGGCCGCGTTGCTGGACCGGATCGGCCAGGACATCGTGCGGGCCGTCCGGCAGTGGCACGAGGAGAGCGGCTCGGCCTCGCCCTGAAGGAGAATCAGTGGGCGGTTGGCGCCGAGTGAGAACTTGCGGGGCTGCGGTGGCCCGGCAGCGGGTCTGCCGGGCCACCTTCCGCTCACCGGGCGTCGGTGCGCTTCTCGAGGCGGGTGCCGTCGCGGAGCGGGTGTTCACCGAGCTCGACCCGAACGAGCTTCCCCGCCTGGCGCAGGTCGCGAACGACTGGGCCGCGCTAACCGCCGAGGACACCTATCTGGAAGGTCTCCGGGCCTTGGTGGACGGTCTGATCGCCGCCCGCTGACGGCCCGCCTATCAAGGCGGCGGAATGAGCGCTGGCGTCAGGCAGTGACGTACTGCTCGCCGAACGCGAACTCGCCCGCGACGGCGGCCTTTCGGAAGGCGGCGAAGGCCTCCCGGGAGAACAGGAGATTCGGGCCGTTCGGATCCTTGCTGTCGCGGATGGGGATTTGTCCGGCAGGGAGGAGATCGGTGCTGACCTCGATGCAGCCGCCATCCTCGTCAGCGGAGTAGCTGGCCTTGAACCAGGAGACGGACGACGGGTCCACGGGTCGGCGACGCGGCACGTTGATCAACTCTTCCATCGCACGGCGAATCAGCAAGCGGGACTGCTGAACTGGCAGGGCACGGGCCCGAATCCGATCGTAACGAGCTTCGCGCACCCTGATCTCAGCCTGATCATTGGTGAGATATGCCCGATCAATACTCTCCGTATAGAACCACCAGGACGGGCCCGACAGATCGAGAAAGGTCATCAGGGCGCCAGGCCCGATCGCTCCCGCGTCACGCGGCACCACGTGCAAGCGCACATTCGGGAGCCGCGAGACCGCGAGCAGATGCCTCAGCTGGCCGACAGCAACGCTCAAGCCGCCGACCTGGCGATGGAGCACACCCTCGTCCATCACGACCGTCAGACCCAGCGGGTCCGTTCCGTACAGACGTTCCTGGCGACTGAGGCGCGCCTCTGTCAGCTCGTCGATCTTGTCAGGACTGTGGCCGGCCTCAGTAAAGAGAGAGCGAGCGTACGCCTCGGTCTGGAGCAGGCCGGACAGGTAGTAGGGCTGCCACTCCCGCAGGGCCACCGCCTTGCGCTCGATTTCGACGTAATCCCGAAGCCAGTTCGGGTGGTAGTCACTGACATCGAGCCGAAAATAGGCAAGCTGACGCGTCAGAACGCCTCCTGTCGCCAACTCCTTGTCCAACTGCTCGACAAACGGCGCTTTCGGCACGCGCTTGCCGTTCTCCAACTGGCTCAGGAACGACGGGTCGCAGTGCACCCGCGCGGCCAACTCAGCCTGCTTGAGCCCCCGGACCTCCATACGCCAGTGCTGGAGCTCCCGGCCCCAGAGTTCCGCCGGTGTCGGCACGCCGTCCGACTTCTGCCGCTGCTTGCGCACCACCATCACACACCCCCAAATGACAGCCGCGATCCGTCACTCGACAACCGTTGGTGATCACCTGGGCACAGAGTGACACTAGGTGAGCGGACAAAACAAGCCGTTCCCCTGTTCTCACGGCGCTTCCGCGCGCCCGGAGGTCTCCCATGCAGCGTTTCAGCACTCCCCCACCCGCCAGCCACCCGAAGCGGCGCCGACCGTCCCCGCTGGAGCGTCATACCGCCCCGGCCCGGCGGGAGTCGGCGAGCGCGCTGGACGATCTGGCGGGCGCGCTGGACCTCGCGGGGATCGTACTGCCGTCGTTGGGCGTGGACTGGCAGGCCGTCCGGCTCTCCGGGGTCGCCCTGGTGGAACTCGGTTCGGCACGGCCCGATGTGGCCGTACGGCTGGCGGCGGTGATCCGCCGGGGCGTCCGGGTCGACGTCCTGTCCGTCTGTCCGGACGAATTCTGCTCCGCCCAGGTCGAGTTGACCGCCGACTCGAGCAGCGGGGCACTGGAGTGGCGCTGCCCCGGCTGCGGATCGTACGGCTGGGTACTCCCGTCCGAGTACGCGGCGGCGCACCCCCAGGAGGCCGTTCTGCAGCGCACCGGCGGCCCGAGAAAGACCGGAGGAACGTATCCGCACGGAAGTTGAACCAACCCCGGCGAACCTGTCCGCGCAACCCCGCCACGGAGCCCCTGCCATGCCATACCGCCCTACAACGTTCATGAACACCGACTACGGTGCATGGTCGGATCCCCCCCGAACCAGCCGAGCCCGCAACCGAACTGTCCGACAACGAACAGCCCGACAGCGAACCGGACCTGGACGGGCAAGCAGAAAGCGGGGGTCAGGCTACGTTGGGGGCACATCTTCCCGGGTGACCAGCGCCAAGGTCGCCCTCGTGGCCGGCGCCGGGGTGCCGAGGCCGAGTGCCGGCCGCGTGAATCCCGCGTTCAATAGTGACGCGGGCGAGTGAACCACCAGGCCACCGGCAGGTTCGGGAGCCGGCACAGCCAGGCGATCGCAGTGTGGGCAGTGCGTAAGTCGACACCGCTGCCGCCGAAACCCTCCTCAGAGCCGCCTCCGCCTGAAGGTCAGCGGCGGCTGAGATAGGTGAGGACTGCGAGGACACGGCGGTGGCCGTTGTCGGCCGGCGAGAGGCCGAGCTTGGCGAAGATGTTGCCGATGTGCTTGTGGACGGCGTTATCCGTGATGACGAGCCGGGCCGCGATCGTGGCGTTGTCCTCTCCTTCGGCCATCAGGGCGAGAACTTCGCGTTCGCGTGGCGTGAGGGCGGCAATCGGGTCGTGGGCGTGACGGGTGAGGAGCTGCCCGATCACCTCGGGATCCATGACGGTACCGCCGGCGGCGACCCGCCGCAGCGCGTCGATGAACTCGCTCACCCGGCTCACCCGGTCCTTGAGAAGGTAGCCGACGCCGCCACGTCCATCGGAGATCAGCTCGCCGGCGTACTGCTGCTCGACGTACTGGGAGAGGACGAGCACGGGCAGGCCGGGGTGCCGGCGGCGGGCGTGGATGGCGGCGTGGATGCCCTCGTCGCGGAAGGTCGGCGGTAGCCGTACGTCGACGATGGTGACGTCCGGCCGGTGTTCGGTGACGGCGGCGGCGAAACCGGGGGCGTCCTGGGTGATCGCGGCGATGTGGAAGCCCTTGGCGTTCAGCAGGAGTTCCAGCCCGTTGGACAGCAGGACGTTGTCCTCGGCGATCACGACCCGCACGCCAGGCTCACACTGATCGTGGTCGGGCCACCGCCGGGGCTGTGGACGTGGACGGTGCCGTCGAGCGCCCGGACACGGTGTCGGATTCCGGCGATGCCGGTACCCAGCGTCTCGTCGGCGCCGCCGACTCCGTCGTCGGTGACCTCGATCGACAGCCGGTCACCGTCGCGTGCGACCCGCACGGTGGTCCGGGTGGCCCGGCTGTGCTTGGCGGCGTTGGTGAGCGCCTCGGCGATCGTGAAGTAGGCCACGGCCTCGACCGCGGCGGGAATCGTGCCGAGGTCGCCGAGATCGAGGGTGGTGTCGATCGCCGATCGGGTCCCCAGCGCGGCCAGTGCGCCGGCCAGGCCGCGATCGGCCAGGATCGGCGGGTAGATCGTCCGGATCACCGCACGAAGCTCCGCCATGGCCTCCTCCGTGCTCTCATGCGCTTCCGCCAAGAGTCTGGCCACCAGCTCGGGATCTCCGCTCAGCGACTCACGGGCCACGCCCAGCCGCATCGCGATGGCCACCAGCCGGGCCTGGGTGCCGTCGTGCAGGTCACGTTCGATCCGGCGGAGTTCCGCGCCGTGCGCGTTCATGGCGCCGGCCCGCGTCTCGGTCAGAGTCTCCACGCGCTGCGCCAGCCGCTCGGCGGCTGAGGAGGACAGCGACGCGACACAGATCCGGGCGTGCAGCTGCGCCAGCGGTGGAACCAGCCAGTAGGTCAGGGCCGCGAAGACGACGACCTGTGCGGTCCCCAGGGTCAACGCCGTTCCCCACCCGGACAGGTGGACGCCTGCGGCGAAGCCGCCCGCGCGGGTGCCGGCGGGCAGCGCCCACCACAAGGGCACCGTGACGGCCGTGGCGACCGCGTTGCCCGCGCACAGCAGTGCGACGAGCCCGAACGCCAGGCCGGTCACGATGGATGTGCACAGCCACCCGAGAACACGCCAGGTACCGACCCGGACGGGACCGGATCGCGGAGAGATCAGCAGCCGGTCGGCGCGGCGGCGATGCAAGGACGCCCAGGCGCGAGCCGTCGTCGGGACGACGAGCACGGGCAGCGCGAACAGGGCGACCGCAGCGGTGAACAGAGTTCCCAGTAGATACCCCAGACCGCGCCACATCGCAGAAAGCCGTTCAGCCCCATGATGGTTCATTCGCACAAGTCTGAGCCATGGCGACCGGACCCGGCACTACAGCCCACTCCACCTTCTTCCCACCAGTGAGCGGTACCGACTGCTCACCTCGGCCGGACCTAGTGTCAACGTCCATGACGACTACACGGATTCGCTCACCGCGGCGGCGCGCCCGCTCCGTCGGACGGACCCTGACGCTGGCCGCCATCGTGGCCGGAACCCTCTCCACCCACGTGCCCGGCGCGATGGCCGCCCGACCGCACGACAACCGAATCCAGCTCCAGCTCCAGCGCGACGTCGATGCGATCACCGCACTCCGCGTGACGGGAGCACAGGCCCGCCTGGTCACCTCCGGCGGCCGGACCCTGACCGCCACCAGCGGCGTGGCGGATCTGACGAGTCGACAGCAGGTCCAACCGAATGGCTACTTCCGGATAGCCAGCGTCACCAAGACGTTCACGGCTACCGTGATCCTGCAACTCGCCGGCGACCGCAAGCTCTCCCTGGACGACCCGGTCGAGCGATGGCTGCCCGGCGTGGTGTCCAAAAACGGCAATGACGGTCGAGCGATCACCATTCGCCAACTGCTCCAGCACACCAGCGGCATCCACGACGACTACCCGGACTACACCTCGGCGGAGGACTTCCACCAGCACCGGTACGACAGCTACACACCCGAGCAGACCGTCGCCCGGGCGATGCGCCACCGACCGGACTTCCAGCCCGGCGCGGACTGGGGTTACTCCAACACCGGTTACGTCCTGCTCGGCATGATCATCGAGCGGGTCACCGGGAGCCCCTGGCATGAGGAGGTGAGGGATAGGATCCTCCGACCGCTCGGCCTCGACCACACCTTCTGGCCGGGTACCTCACCCACGCTGCCCCAGCCGCATGCCGAGACCTACCGGAGCTTCAAGTCCGGCGAGCCGCTCGTGGACGTCACCGAGCAGGTCGGCTCGGGCACCAATGGAGAGGCCGGGCTCGTCTCCACCACCGCCGATCTCGACCGGTTCTTCCGCGCCCTGCTCGGCGGCCGGCTCCTGCCACCTGCGCAGCTGGCGCAGATGGAGCAGACCGTCCCGGTCGGCAAGGAGTTCGAACAGCTCATGCCGGGCGCCCGTGAGGGGCTGGGCCTCATCTCGCGCCCGCTGTCCTGCGGTGGGGTGTACTGGGGCCACGAGGGCGGTGATTCCGGCTGGATCAGCGCCGCCGGCGTCACCGCTGACGGCCGGCGCAGCGTCGCGGTCTCGCTGTCGGGCGTCCTCGCCGATTCCGCCGACGACGTCCTGCGCGTGGAACAGGCCGAGAGCAAGCTGGTCGACGACGCCCTGTGCACGACTCCGGACGCCGACCAGTAGCAGCGTTGAGGTCCTCCGTACGGAGTTGAGGTCCGTGCGCCGTCCCGACGTACGCGGGCGGGGCACTCGCCAGGCGAAGGTGCGGAAAGCCTGTGGCACCCGCCTCCGGGCATGGTCGCGCTCCCCCGGCCGCACCGTGGCCACGGCCACGGCCTCGGTCGCCGGATGAAGGCGGAGGCGATCCGGCGGACCGTCGACCGCCACCCTCGGCTGGCCGGTCTGCTGACGGACATCGCCGACAGCAACCACCACATGCGGGCCGTCAACGATGCCCTCGGCCACCGGCCGACCCACCGGTCGCTCGGATACCGACTCGACCTCTGACCGACGGCCTGTAGCCGGCGATGCGGCCGGGGCGCCCAGCTCCCATCCCGATCCGGCGGGCACGCGGACGGCCCGCCGCCCCCACCCGCCACCCCCGCCCGCCGATCACACGATTGACCTGCTCATCGGGGCCGTGGTGGGATTCCGGGGCTGATGGAGCGGACGGGACCACCGGGGGTGTTCGAGTGCGGGACCTGGTCGTGGGGGTGGGGGCGAGCCGGGGGGTGGCGGCCGGCGAGGTGCTCGGCCTGATCGACGCCGCCCTGGCCGAGACCGGGCTCGGACGCGACCGGGTCGCCCGGCTGGCCACCGTACGCGGCAAGGCCGAGGAGCCCGGTCTGCTGGCGGCGGCCCGGGAGTTGCGGGTGCCGCTGGTCGGTCACGAGGCCGAGGCGCTGGCCGCCGTCCCCGTTCCGCATCCGTCCTCCTCCGTGCTGGCCGTGGCCGGTACGCCGAGCGTCGCGGAGGCGGCCGCCCTGCTCTCCGCGCCCGGCGGCGAACTGCTCGTCCCCAAGCGCAAGTCCGCCCGGGCCACCGCGGCGATCGTCCGGCAGTGCTCGCCACGAGCCACCCCACCGCCCCCTTCCACCAGGAGCCACGACGTGACGACCACCGAGCCCGATCTCCGCCACCACGGCGACGCCGAGGTGCGCAGCGCCGGACTGGTCGACCTGGCCGTCAACGTCCGTACCGGCACGCCGCCGTCCTGGCTCCGCGAGCGCCTGGCCGACACTCTCGGCGATCTCGCGGCCTACCCCGAGCAGAGCGTCGCCCGGGCCGCCGTCGCCGCCCGGCACCGGCGGCCGGTGGACGAGGTGCTGCTGACCTCGGGTGCGGCCGAGGCTTTCGTCCTGCTCGCCCGCGTTCTGAAGCCGCGCCATGCCGTGGTCGTGCACCCTCAGTTCACTGAGCCGGAGGCCGCCCTGCGCGACGCCGGGATCACCGTCCACCGGGCCGTGCTCTCCTCCACCGAGGGGTTCCGGCTCACGCCGGGTGCGGTGCCGGAGGAGGCCGACCTGGTGGTGCTCGGCAATCCGACCAATCCGACGTCCGTGCTCCACCCGGCCGACGCGGTCGCCGCGCTCGCCAGGCCCGGACGGACGCTGGTGGTCGACGAGGCGTTCATGGACACCGTCCCGGGTGAGACCGAGTCGCTGGCCGGGCCCCGGTTCCGCGAACTGCCCGGCCGCGTGGTGGTGCTGCGCAGTCTGACCAAGACCTGGGGGCTGGCGGGGCTGCGGATCGGCTACGTCCTCGGTCCGGCCGGCCTGGTCGCCGAACTCGCCGCCGCCCAGCCGCTCTGGCCGGTCTCCACCCCCGCGCTGGTCGCCGCCGAGGTGTGCAGCGCGCCCGCCGCGCTCGCCGAGGCCGAACAGGCCGCGCGCACCACCGCCGAGCAGCGCACCCACCTGCTGGGCGGCCTTGCCGCGCTCCCCGGCATCCGGGTGCACGGCGAGCCGGCCGCCTCCTTCGTCCTGATCGAGCTGCCCGGCGCGGCGGCGGTCCGCGAACGGCTGCGCGCGGCCTCCTTCGCGGTGCGGCGCGGCGACACCTTCCCCGGCCTCGGTCCCAACTGGCTGCGGATCGCAGTACGGGACGAGGCCACCACCGACCGCTTCCTCGCCGCGCTCGCCACCGCCATCGAGGGCTGAGGGCCGTGCAGCGGATCGCCGACTGACGTCAACCGCCGTCACCTCTCGGCCACTTCGGCGGGCGCCGCGCCCCGGGCAGCCGCGACGTCACGCCGAAGCGTCACGCCGAAGCGGGCCGCCAGGCGCGGGCGGCGGCGATCCGCCGGGTGGCGCTGGGGTGGGTGGCGAAGAGGAGTTCCAGCAGCCGGGGCGGGTCGACGTCGGAGACGTTGGTTACCGCGAGGCGGCGCTGCATGGCGATGAACTGCTCGGGATCCGAGGTGAGTTCGAGCGCGTGCCGGTCGGCCCGGGTCTCGACCCGGCGGCTCACCGCGCACTGCAGCGGCCCGGCTGCGGCACCGATCAGCGCGGCACAGGCGGCGAGCAGCGGCAGCGAACGCGGGTCGGCCGCGTCTGTGGCGCCGGCGGCCGTGAGCAGCGCGGACCGGTCGGCGAGCAGCCCCACCAGGGCGACCGCGACGGCCGCGCCGAGCGCGCCCAGGACCGTCCCGGTGAGCACGTCCCGGTGTTTGACGTGCCCCAGCTCATGGGCCACCACCAGCTCGACCTCGCGCGGCTCGGCGGTGGACAGGAGCGTGTCGTAGGCGACGATCCGCCGGGTGGCGCCGAAGCCGGAGACGTACGCGTTGAGGGCGGTGGTGCGGCGGGAGGCGTCGGCGACCAGCACCTCCTTGACCCGGATCTCGTCGCGTGCGGCCAGGTCGAGCAGAGCGGTGCGGAGCGGGCCCTCGGGCATCGGGGTGAAGCGGTTGAAGACCGGTTCGATCAGCAGCGGATACAGGAAGGACAGGGCGGTGGTGAGCAGCGCGGCGAACCCGGCGGCGGGCAGCCACCAGCCGTGCGGGGAGCGCTCGGTGAGCGCGTACAGGCCGTACACCACCGGCAGTCCGAGCAGCAGGGTGAGCCCGAGCCCGCGCAGCGCGTCCACGGCCCAGCCGGCCCAGCCCTGGGTGACCAGGCCGTAGCGGCGCCGTACCACTCGGACCCCGGCGCCGAAAGGGAGTTGCAGCAGCTGCCCGATCAGCACCAGGGCGGCGGCGCCGGCCAGCACCCGCGCGGTGCGCGAACCGCCGAGGACTCCGCCCGCCGCCGTGACCAGTCCGGCTCCGGCCGGGGTGAGGCCGAGGGCGAGGGTGCAGAGCAGCCCGGCGATCCGGCCGCCGAGGGCCCACGGCAGCTGGGCGCGGCGCAGTGCCCGGCCTCGGGCCACCTGCTCCGGAGTGAAGTCGTCCATGGCGCAAGCCTAGAAGCGCCGGGTGCCGTACCGGCGGCCGTCAGGCCGCCGGGTGCCCCGGGCCCGTTGCGGCGGTCCGGTGGGCCTGGTGGCGGGTTACAGCCCGGCGAGGAGCAGCGGGAGTTCGCGCATGTCGTGGAAGACGACGGTGCCGGGGCCTTCGAGCCACTCGGCGGGGGTGAGCCCTCCGGCGTAGCCGAGCGAGCGCATGCCGGCGGCGCGGGCCGCCTCGACGCCGTACCGGCTGTCCTCGACCACGACGCACGCCTCGGGGTCGACGCCGGACTGCAGGGCGGCGTGCAGGAACAGGTCCGGGGCCGGCTTGCCGCGGGAGACCTCGGTGGCGCTGAAGACGCGGCCCGCGAAGTGCTCGTAGAGGCCGGTGTGGCCGAGGGTGTGACGCATCTTCTCGTGGGAGCCGCTGGAGGCGACGCACACCGGCAGAGTGATCTCCTCGAGCGCCTCGGGCAGTCCCTCGACCGGGGAGAGCCCGGCGTCCACCGCCTCCCGGTGCAGTTGCGCGAACCGCTCCTCCCAGGTGTCGGCCGTCTCCCGGCCGAGCCGGTCGGCGATCTGCTCGCCGATGGACCGGCTGGAGCGCCCGACGAACCGGCTGATCACCTCGGCTTCGGTCAGCGCCCAGCCCAGCTCCGCGCCCAGGGTGACGTGCACGCGCACGGCGATGCGCTCGCTGTCGACCAGCACCCCGTCGCAGTCGAAGATCACGAGTTCGATCGGCTTGATCATCCTTGCAGGATAAGCGGGTTGGGACTGCGGAGTCACCGTCGTGTCCGGCTGAGGGGAAGCCGGGAAGGAAAGCGCCCGCCGGGCGTCTCCCTCGTGGGGGAGACGCCCGGCGGGCGGTGTCGGCTGGGGCCGGATCAGACCTGGCCGGCCTTCTCCAGGGCGGAGCAGCAGGTGTTGACCAGCAGGCGGGTCACCACGTACGGGTCGACGTTGGCGTTCGGACGGCGGTCCTCGATGTAGCCCTTCTTCTCGACCTCGACCTGCCACGGGATGCGGACCGAGGCGCCGCGGTCGGAGACGCCGTAGCTGTAGACGTTCCACGGGGCGGTCTCGTGCTTGCCGGTGAGGCGGGACTCGATGTCGGCACCGTACTGGGTGACGTGCTCCAGGACCTTCTCCTGGCTCTCGCCGAGCGACTCGCAGGCGGTGATGATCGCGTCGTAGCCCTCGCGCATCGCCTTGGTGGAGAAGTTGGTGTGGGCACCCGCACCGTTCCAGTCACCGCGGGCCGGCTTCGCGTCCAGGGTGGCGTCGATGCCGAACTCCTCGGCGGTGCGGTACAGCAGGTAGCGGCCGATCCACAGGTCGTCGGAGACGGTCAGCGCGTCGACCGGGCCGATCTGGAACTCCCACTGGCCGGGCATGACCTCGGCGTTGATGCCGCAGATGGCCAGGCCGGCCTCGATGCAGCGGTCCAGGTGCAGCTCGACGATCTCGCGGCCGAAGACCTCCTCGGCGCCGACACCGCAGTAGTAACCGCCCTGCGGGGCCGGGAAACCGCCCTCCGGGAAGCCGAGCGGGCGGGAGCCCTTGAAGAAGGTGTACTCCTGCTCGATGCCGAAGATCGCCTCCTGCGCGGCGAACTTCTCGGCCACCTCGCGGAGCAGCGCACGGGTGTTGGACTCGTGCGGGGTGCCGTCGGTCTCGAAGACCTCGCACAGGACCAGGATGTTGTCACCGCCGCGGATCGGGTCCTTGACGACCTTGACCGGCTCCAGCACGCGGTCCGAGGCGTGGCCCTCGGCCTGGTTGGTGGAGGAACCGTCGAAGCCCCAGGTGGGGATCTTGTCCGCGTTGGCCAGAACACGAGTCTTGGAACGGAGCTTGGCCGTCGGCTTGGTGCCGTCGATCCAGATGTACTCGGCCTTGATCGCCATCGCGGGGTACCTCACTGCTTGGGTGGTGGGTGCCTGCGTACTGTTGCAAGCCGCCGTTTCCCGGTTGTTTTTCCTATGTAACGCCCATGTGAACCAACCGTCCGCAGTGGCACGCTCACACACCGGCAGTGCCAGGCCGCTGCGGACCCGGCTCGGCGGCGGCGCCGGCCACTGCGGTTCGAACGCGACCGGAGGGCGGTGTCAGCCGCAGTGGAAGGCCGCGGGGCCGAACCGGCCGCTCCAGTACCAGGCGTGGTTGCGGTCGGGGGTGTCGTTGTCGAAGGTCTCCGCCCACAGGCTGATGCAGTGGCCCTGGGCGTTCACGCGGACCGGCCCGGCGAACTGGCTGTAGCGCCTGCTGTCGGTCGGGTCCTGGTCGAGCTGGGTCCTCGTGCAGTTGCTTGCCGTTGACGTCTCGGCGCAGGCCTCCAGGTTGACGTAGGTCCAGCTCGGCGTGCCGGAGAGCGCGGGAACCTTCACGTTGACGGCGCAGTTCTGGCCGCTCGACGAGTCGTAGTACAGGTGCGCCCAGCTGAACACGTTGCCGTTGTCGTCCTTCACCGCGTACGGCGAGCCGCTCACCTCGCTGCCGGAGCAGCCCCAGCCGCCGGCCGAGGCCGGGCCGGCGGCGGCGAACGTCAGTCCGCCCCCGAGAGTGAGCATGGTCATCGCCATGACGGCAAGCCGACGAACCGTTCCACCTATGCCACGCATCTTCTGGCGTCCCTTCACGGGTTTGTCTGCGGCGCCGCGCCCTCGTGGCGCGCCCGATCATCCGGTCAGCGTGGCGGACCGGCGCAACAGCGTCGTCTCACCACGTTGTTATTCCTGTGTAACGCCCATGTGAACCAACCGTCCGCAGTGGCACGCTCACGCACCGGCAGTGCCAGGCCGCTGCGGGCCCGGCTCGGCGGCGGCGCCGGCCACTGCGGTTCGAACGCGACCGGAGGGCGGTGTCAGCCGCAGTGGAAGGCCTCGGGGGCGAACCGGCCGCTCCAGTACCAGGCGTGGATGCGATTGCAGGTGTCGTTGTCGTAGGTCTCCGCCCACAGCCTGATGCAGTGGTCCTGGGCGTTCACGCGGACCGGCCCGGCGTACTGGCTGTAGCGCTTGCTGAAGTCGGTCGGGTCGTCGTCGGACTGGGTCCTCGTGCAATCGCCCGGGGACGTCTCGGCGCAGGCGTCCAGGTGGACGTAGGTCCAGCTCGGCGTGCCGGAGAGCGCGGGAACCTTCACGTTGACGGCGCAGTTCTGGCCGCTCGACGAGTCGTAGTACAGGTGCGCCCAGCTGAACACGTTGCCGTTGTCGTCCTTCACCGCGTACGGCGAGCCGCTCACCTCGCTGCCGGAGCAGCCCCAGCCGCCGGCCGAGGCCGGGCCGGCGGCGGCGGCGGCGGCGAACGTCAGTCCGCCCCCGAGAGCCACGGCTACGCGGTCCGCATGTTCAGCTGAGCGGTCGTCATCCTGAGCTGACTTTCCTTCGTCGCCGCCGGACACGGGTCCATCCCGTGGCCGGCGGCGGTCGGGTCTGCGGGTACCGCCAGGCCGGAGGGACCGTCACCGGCCCGAGGACACCCGCCCGAGGCCGGCGGCGACCACGACCGGGCGCTCGGGGCCCCGCCTGGGTGCGGGTATCTGCAGCATCCGCGCCGGCGAACGGCCCTGCTCACGGGCGAAGGCGCGCAGCAGGGTGGGGCAGGAGTAGCTGCCGGGTCCGTCGGTGACCAGCAGGTGGGCGTCCACGAGCCGTTCGAGCAGTTCCTCGGCGGCCGGCAGCGGCAGGTCCATGGCCCGGGCGGCCTGCGCGCTCGAGAACCGGCGGTCGGCGACCGTGGCCACCAGGCTGAAGGCCCAGGCGGCGGCCGGATCGAGTGCCCGGTAGCCGGCCGCCACCCGGGCCCTGAGGTCCAGGCTTCCGACCCGCAGTTCATCGAGCAGCAGTTCGCCGGTCAGCCGGTCGGCGAGGTACCCGATGCTCCACGCGGGCCGCGCGCCGAGCCGGGCGGCGCAGATCCGCAATGCCAGCGGGAGCCGGTCGCATGCGTCGACGACCCGGGCCGCGGCCTGTGGTTCGGCCGCGACCCTCGGCGACCCGACCAGCCGGCGGAGGAGCAGCTCGGCCTCTGGCACGGTCAGCACGTCCAGTTCGAGCGGCAGCGCCTCCAACAGGTCGGGCAGCCGGTGACGACTGGTGGCCAGGGCCGCGCAACTGGGCTCGCTCGGCAGCAGCGGGCGCAGCTGCGCGCTGTCGCGGGCGTCGTCCAGCACCACCAGCACCCGGCGGCCGGTCAGCAGCGAGCGGTAGAGCGAGACGCGCTCGTCCAGGCCGGCCGGCACCCGCTCGGCGGGAACTCCCAGGGCGAGCAGGAAGGCGCGGAGCACGGCGGCGGGTTCGGCCGGCCGGTCGGCCGTGGCGCGCAGGTCGGCGTGGAGGATGCCGTCCGGGAACTCGGACCGGGCGGCGTGCGCGGCGTGGCCGGCCAGCGCCCGCTTGCCGACTCCGGGCTGGCCGGAGATCACCGCGACGAACGGTGCCGGGCGGTTCGGGGTGGTCAGCCGGTCAATGAGCAGGGATGCCTGCTCGGCGCGTCCGGTGAAGTCGGTTGGGGGCGGCGGGAGCTGGCATGGCGTCACGACAGCCACTCCCGGGTCGGCGTTCGGCTGCACGGCCGTGGGCTTCGCGGTGGTGGGGTTCCCGGTCGCGGACCCGCCGGCCGGTTCGGTCGCAGGCCCGGATCCCGCGCTGATCGGCTCGGGGCGCGCCCGAGCCGGCCCGTACGGATCGGGCTCCCCGCGCAGGACGCGCTGGTGGATCTCGCGTAGTTCGCGGCCCGGCTCGACACCGATCTCCTCGACCAGCGTCTGCCGCATCTGCTGGTAGACGGTCAACGCCTCGGACTGCCGCCCGCCGCGGTACAGCGCCGTCATGAGCTGGCCCCAGAGCCGCTCCCGTTCCGGGTGCTCCGAGGTCCACGCGCGCAGTTCGGCGATGAGGGCACGGGCGTCGCCGCCCAGGCGCAGCCGCGCCTCGCTCAGCGCCTCCATGGCGTCCAGTCGGGCCTCGGCCAGCCAGCAGGCCACGTTGTGGCGCAGGACGTCCGAGGGGATGTCCTCGAGTGCCGATCCCCGCCACAACCCGAGGGCCTCGTCCAGCAGGGTGGCCGCGCGTTCGAAGTCCTGCTGCCGCAGTGCCGAGACGCCCTGGTCCCGGAGGAGGGTGAACTGCCGGACGTCGAGCTCCCGCTCGTCGAGGTCGATCAGGTAGCCGCCGCGGGTGCTTCGGATCCGCTCGCCCGCCCCGCCCAGGGCGTTGCGCAGCCGCATCACGTAGTTGCGCAGGGCGGCGGCGGAGCTCCTGGGCGGCTGTCCGTCCCAGATCGCCTCGGCCAGGAACTGCGCGGATGTCGGCTGACCGTGCCGGACCAGCAGTGCCGCGAGAAGCGCACGTTGCCTGCCGCCGGGGACGACGCGGTCCTGCCCACCGTCGCGGACCAGCAGGGGCCCCAGGATCCCGAACTCCACTCGGCTGTTCTCCTCTGCGGTGGGTGGTGGAAGGCGCTGACGCGCTTCGCGACGCACTGATGATGATCAATCCCCTTTCTAAGGCGCCGGGAGGCAGTCAGTCCCGCAGATTCTGGTGATGGGCGGTCAACTCCGGACAGCGGCCGACGCGAACACGCGGGCAGCTGGGCCCGCTACCGGCTTTCCCGGACATCGTCCGGTTGTCCGGCGACGTCCGGACAACCGGACGAACGGGCACACCCTGGGCAGAGTGGCAGAGTGGCGCGGCCGCACCCGGCCACGCCGTGCGGCACCGTTACTTGGCGGGGTAGCCGCAGGCGGTCCGCGCGGCCAGGCTCCGCTCGCCCTCGCCCAGCGTCACCGGTTGCGGCTGCGTGGGGGCGGCGGGTGGCAGTGCCAGCGCGTCCACCACATCGGTCGGACCGTCACCGCCCAGACAGGCGACTGCGACCAGCCGGATCGGACTCCGATCGACCGTCGGACTCGCGAGTCGCCAGGGCACAGTGAAGCCGCCAGGGCCGACATCGGTCAGGCCGAGCTGGTGCCAGCGCGGTACAGGCACTGCCTGACCGACATCGGAGAAGTACGCGGCGAACCCCACGATGCCCAGGTAGGACCCGGTGGCGTGCAGGTCCACGGCTTCGGGATCGCCCGGGTGCTGAGCGACCGCCAGAGCGATCGACGAGGGAACGGGGAGCCCACCGGGGCAGAGGTCCGGTTTCGACTCCGCGGGCGGATTGCCGTGCACTGTCGCCGACGCGACCATCCCGCCACCGCTCAGTTCGAACCAGCGCGCGTCGGGTGTTCCGCCCGTGTAGTCCATCACCACGTCACCGACGCAGAAGCCGACGAAGTGGAGTTTGCAGCCGGGCGAGATCTCACCGATCACCGCCGCGTTGCGGCTGGCGCCACTGCGGACCCGGGTGGACCCTGTGTAGGTCGTGCCATGGAACATCGTCCCGTCGGCCGGCATGGCCGGACAGTCCGATTCGGCAGCCGTGTTCGTCTCGCCCGCCACGCGCTGCCAGACCACGAGCAGGCTGGTCAACACCAACACCAGGGCGACGCCCGCGGCGGGCAGCCGCGCCCGTGACCACCACCAGGGCCGGCCAGGTGCGCTCGACCCCTCGTTGCCAACCGGTTCGGGTCCGAAGTCCTGCGTGCGCGGCACGTCCGCCACCGGGTCGCACTCCTCGGCGTCCGCCTCGGTCGGCGCGATCACCGCCGAAACCATCCGGGGGGCCTGGACCCGCGACGGCTGGACCCGCGTATCCGGCTCGGCAGTCGTACCGGGCCGGACCGGCGCACCGGGCTGGACCCGCGCATCGACTCCGGTGCTGCCGGCGAGCTGGCGGTCGAGCGCGTACCAGCGCTTCTCCCAGAGCTCGACGTCGCCGCGGCAGGCGCCGACGTACGCCAGCGTCACCTCGAGCGTGGGCCTGCGCACGCCACCGGCAGCGTCGTTCAGCGTCGTGGCACTGAAACCCGCCACGGCCGCGAGTGCCCGGTAGGTCGGATTCCCGGCCTTCTGCCGCAGACACCTCAGCTCGTACGCGAACGCCTGCAGCGGGCCATCGCCGGGGTCGAGAGGTCGTGGCCTACGGGACAAGGGTCACCTCGCCGCCACCGACAATGTGCGATCCGAACATCTCCGGCCCCCCTGTACTCCGCCGCCCCGGTAACGCCGGCTACCCGAAGCCGCCGCAACCCCCTCGACCGACGACAGCTTGTTTCGCGCGTGTGATGATGGGCGGTCAGATTGTTACATAAGTTACCGGGGAGCTTCTCATCACTTACCGCCTCTCCCCGGGACCTGAGCGCCTTCGACGTCACCGAGTTCGCCCTAGACGACGCCAACGACGCCATCGCCTTCGCCGCGGCCAACGGCGGCCCGTTCCGCCTGACGGTGATCCGCCCGTAGAGCATCCCGACCAACCGTCAGTTCATTCCGATGCTCTGCCGGGACCGCGGCTTGCCCAGCTGCCCGCCGTAGTCCGGCCGCGCCGGGTGCCACACCACCGTCTCCAATCACTCCGGGACCTCCGGGCACAGGGCTTGTGACAGAACATCGGGGACCGGGCCGTAACCTCCGGCATCGGCGCGAGGCGACGACCGGCCGCACGGATCGACGGAGCGGTTCCAGCGGTGCTGTGCCCGTACTGCCGTGCCTGTCTGCCTGTCAGCAGGCTTGAGTCGGCAGTGGCCAGAGTTGCCCGTGGGGGCTTTGCCGGACGTTGAACCATCGGGTGGGACCGCCGCATCGCTGCGGCGGTCCCACCTTCCTGGGCCTAGGAGAGGACCCGAGGGCCCGTCAGGACGCGCAGTAGTTCGCGGTGCCCTGGGAGAGGCCGTTGGTGCCGCTGGACCAGGCGGCAGAGCCGTCGGCCCGGTAGAAGACGAGGTTGCCGTCGGCCTGGACGACCGCGTGGCCACCCGGGGCGGGGTTCAGCTTGCCGATGGTGCAGATGGTGTCGTTGTCGTGCTTCAGCGCGATGTAACCGGACTGCGACCAGTCCACATGGTTCACGCCCACGCCGTAGGTGCCGCTGGCCCACAGCGCCCTGGAGCCGTCGTTGGTGTACAGCACCAGGTTGCCATCGCCCTGGAAGACCAGGTTCACGCTGGACGAGTTGGTGTTGTAGCCCGCGTACCAGTCGCCCTGGTTGGCGGTGAAGTACGCGGCCGTAGAGTCGAAGTCGCCGGCGGCCATCGCGTCGGTCCCGGTCAGGCCGATCACGGCGGCGGTCGCCGTGCAGATCATCGCGGCCCGGGTCAGCGTCTTGCGAAGCCGCGATCCGGCGGTTCGGTTCGCGCTCATCATGGGTGTTCCTCTTCCCTGGAGAATCGTGCGGTGGTGATGAACGGCAGCGCGCGGGTTGCGCCACCGACTGGGGATGCCCCCGGATGGAAGACGTCCTCGGGGGCATCCACGTGTGTGATCCGGCGCGGACGGTTCGAGGGAACGGTCGCCGGAGTCTTCCTGCTGGAAGCGGCACGCCAGCCGAAGACTGGAGTCCGGATGGAGCAGGTCGAGTTGATGGGACCGGCGGCGCCGCCCGACAGGCGGCAGGCCTCAGCCGGTTCCCGGAATCCAGCCAGGTGTTATCGGCAGGATGGCAGCCGATCTCGTCGGCACTCGGCGCGATGCGGCGTCCGCGTCGCGCACCGCATGACTTCTGCGGCCGGCCGACGGATCAGGTGTAGCAGTAGTTGAGGTTGCCATGCGTGTTGGCGGTGTCGGTGGACCAGGTGGCGTTGCCGTTGACGTCGTAGAACACGAAGTTGCCATTGGCCAGGAGCGTCGCGTGGCCACCCGGTGCCGGGTTCAGGGCTCCCATGGTGCAGACGATGTGGCCGGAGGAGTTCAGCAGTTTGACATATCCGGACTGCGACCAGTCCACGTGGGTCACGCCCTTCCCGCTCGTGCCCGAGGCCCATATCGGATATTCGTTCTCCCCGTCGGAGCTGAGGAGAACCAGATTGCCGTCGTCCTGAAGCATCAGACGCCTTATGTTCTCGTACCCACTCGACTGGCCGAGCTGCCAGTCGGGCTGGGCGAGCGTGAAGGTCGCGACGGACGTGTCGGCGGTCGCGGTGGTGGCGGTCATTCCGAGCGCACCGACGGCCGCGGCACACACCAGGGCGGCGCGCCCCAGGCGCCTGCGCGCCTTGGAGCTACCGGGCTTGCTGAGTATCACGAGTGTCCCTTCGACATGCCGCTTCGCTGCTCGCGCTGGCCCGCGGCAGTACGGCTGGATGGTGGGCGGACGCTGTACCGCCAAGGCGGTGGGCAGATCAACGGCATGACACCGTGCGACACGGCGGTTCCGGAGCTCGCACGTGGACGGGCGGCGCGATGTCACCGCTGTGCCGCGGCGGGCCCGACGATGGTGTCCCTCTGGCCGGGGCCCGGCCGCAGGGGTCTGCGGCTGGACCGGATGCTCAGGTGTAGCAGTAGTTGAGGTTGCCCGGCCCGTTGTAGGTGCCGGTGGACCAGGTGGCCTTGCCGTTGGTGTCGTAGAAGACCATGTTGCCGTCGTCCTGGATCCGGACCGTGCCGCCCGGGGCGGGGTTGAGCTTGCCGAGCGTGCACACGACGTTATTGGAGGCGTCCAGCAGTTTGGCGTAGCCGGACTGCGACCAGTCCACGTGAGTCACGCCCCTGCCGCCGGTACCGCTGGCCCACAGCCGGGTCCCCCCGTCGGTGTCGCTGATGGTGTGCAGCACCAGGTTTCCGTCGCTCCACAGCTCCAACGTGACGCTGGAGGAGGACGCGCTGCTGTTGGCGTGCCAGTCGGGTTGCGAGAGGGTGAAGGTGGCGGCCGTGGAGCCGGAGTCCAGGGCCATCGCCTCCGCTCCGGACAGGCCGACTACGGTGAGAGCCGCGGCGCACACCACAGCGGCCCGCACCCCGGCCTTCCGCGGACGCGAACCCGAGAACTGACTTATCTTCATGAGATCTCCTCGCTGGATGTCGCGGTGGCAGCGAATCGGCACGCAATTCCACGCATGTACTGAATTCCGTTCACATGACTTCCGCCGGGCCGCACAAGCACGCGACCGACTGCCCGCCCCAGTGTGCTGATCTGCGGTATCGCCGCGGTCTCGCCGCGGTATCACCGCACAGCGTGCGAACGGCGGCCGCTGCACTGCGCGTCCTCCACCGGCGGCGGCGCCAGCGGTCCGCCGCCGTGTCTGCCGATCCGCAGCCGCCCGTCATGAGGTGCGCCGATGGTACGGCACCGGAATGGAGCAGCCCGGCTACCGCGATCTGGTCCGGGGAGGCTACCTCGATCTCCCGACCGGTCTCCTCCAGCGTGATGCGGCGGATCCGGGTCGTCAGTGTCGCCGACAGTTCGGTGAAGTCGCCGACGACGAAGCGGTACATGTTCATCGAGTGGCCGCCCACGACCGCCACGTGGTTGACGCCCTTGGTGTGGTCGAACAGCGCGGCGTACCGCTCGGACCAGACCTCCGGTGTCGACAGGGAGTACGTCAGCGAGGCCGACAGCACCTCTCCGACGAGGCCGTCCGCGATCAGGTCGTGCATCAGCCGGACCGCCGGATGGTGGCGGCTCTGCAGTCCCACCGCGTGTCGCACCCCTGCGGACTCCGCCGCCGTCCGGAACCGCTCGGCCTGGGCCGCGGACAGGGCCAGTGGCCACTCGCTGTAGACGTGTTTGCCCGCCGCGATGGCCGCGGAGACCAGCCCGTCGCGGCGCGGAAGCTGTACGGCGATGGTGACCAGGTCGACCTCCGGGTGTGCCATGAGCGCCTCGGGGTCGGTGAAGGCGTGCCGGGCGCCCCACACCTCGGCTGCGGCCCGCGCCGATGCGTCGCTGGTCCCGGCGACCGCGGTGATCAAGCTCTCGAAGCACCTCTGCAGTGCCGGCACGGCTCGACTCGGCCGGGCGGACGTCGGCGGACCGGCGGCACGTCCAAGCCCCGTCGAACGAAGGCGACTTGGAGAGGTCACCTGCCCGACGGGGCTTCGATGCGCGCCGCTGCGGCTCCGGCGGACATCGTCACACCGCCGTGACCTGCACACTCACGAGATCATCCCGGCTGTGAGGTTGCCCTTGGCCCGGGTGTGCCGGTGTCCTGCTGGTGGTTGCTCAGAAGTGGAGCATCCGCTGGAACTCATTGTCCTCGCTGCTGACGTGGAGGTGGCTGCGGGTGCCGTAGGCGTATTTGTGGTTCCAGTTGTATTCCTCGACGTCGAAGGAGCCGTCGGAGTAGACGGCGTTGACGTAGGCGACGTGGCCGTAGTCCCCGTGGACGGTGTTGACGGCGATGGCACCAACGGTGGGGGTGGTGTCGACGGTGACGCCGACGCTGCGGGCGGCACCGGCCCAGTCCTTGGCGTCGCCCCAGGTGGTGCCGCCCCAGGAGTTGCTGAAGTCCGGGACGCCGAGACGGCTGGCGACGCGGAATGCCGCGAAGGCGGTGCAGTTGTTTTTGGAGAAGCCGCGGGTGAAACCGTGGTCGAAGTCGTCGGTGGCGCGCTGGTTGTCGCTGCTGCTGCTGCCGCCGCCGAGGAACTTGTGAGAGGCATTGTTGTTCTTCAGGGTGGCGTTGAGGTTGCCCTTTTCGCCGGGGGCGAAGTCCTGGCTGGCGCCGCCGAAGCCGCTGTTGAAGTAGACGCGGACGGTCTGCCCGGTGCGGTTCCACACCGATGCGGCGTTGTTCTTGACGCAGACGCCCTGGCCGTTGCCGCCGCCCTTGAATTCGTAGCAGGTCGGCTGGGTGGCTCCGAGGTCGCTCATGGAGCCGGTGAAGTCGGAGACCGAGCCGGCCTCGTTGCTGTTGTAGTAGTAGCAGAACTCTCCGTCGTCGCAGGATCCGTCGCGGGACGCGGCGAAGGCGGGGGCGGAGGTGGCGCCGATGAGGGGAACGGCCATGGCCAGTGCGGTGCCGGCGACGGCGAGCGTGGTGCGTATCTTCTTCAAGGCTTACTCTTCTCGTGACGTGTCATCGACGGGTTCTCTGGTCGTGTTCGGGTGGTACCGCGCGCGGTCAGTGGGTGCGCTGGTACTCCTCCCAGGTCTGGATGGGGATGCGGGGGCCGTCGTCGTCGGCCTGGTTGGCCAGGCCGTTGAGGCCGAGGTAGTAGTCACCGGTCTGGTGCTGGGCCTGGGTGGACAGATCGGTGTCGTTGATCGCTGCGGCGTGGATGTGCCACGGCCAGTCGCCCTGGCTGGGGTTGCGGACCCAGGCGGCGAATCCGACCTGGCGCAGTGCCTTGGCGACGTCGGTGCGGGTGCTGCTGGACATGCCGTCGACGTCGATGTCCACGACGCCACCGCCGTCGTGGGTGCCGGCGGAAGTGGGATCGCCGCCGGGGTTGTAGGAGCCCTGGGACAGGGTGAGGTGGAAGCCCAGGAGGCGCTCGGCTTCGGTGAGCATGTTCTGGGTGCGGGTGTCGATGGTGTATCCGTCGCGTTGCAGCTTCGCGCCGGGCCCGATCTTGTGGGTGACGGTGAACCGGCCCTGCCCGAGTGCGCTGAGGGAGGAGGCGCCGGGCAGTCCGTTGGCAGCCAGGCCGGTGTAGCCGAGGGAGCGCTGGAAGGCGGCGTAGGCGGTGATGGTGGTGGTGCCGAAGTAGCCGTCCACCCAACGGGCGTCGAGGAGGCCACGGGCCTGCAGAGCCTGCTCGACGGCCAGGACCGAGTCATGGGCCCCCGGGGTCAGCGTGTTGTCGGGGCGTCGGGGATCGATCTGGGCAGCCAGAACAGTGGCTTCCATGTCCACCACGGGCAGCGCGGCAGCGGTGGCCGCCGATGCCTCGGCATGGGGCGGTGGGGTTGCCGCGTGGGCCTGTGCGGCGCTCAGCACCAGGCCGCTCAGGACGGCGACGGCCGCGAGCAGTCGGGTTGCGGTGTTCCGGGTCTTGATGACGGATGCCATGCGGTGGTTCCTTCTGGTTTGGTGGAGGATCGGCCCCGACCCCGTCCCGGTGCCGGGCAGCAGGCGGGTGAGGGTTCCGATGAAGGGCTCCCGACCGGGGCAGCGCTCGGCCGCACCGCTGGTCGGTGCGGCCGTCGCTGACGTGGTTGCTGCGGAGAAGGGCGGCGACGGGGCAGATGCACTTGCCGCTGCCCCGGCGCCGCCGGGCGACCGGTACGAGTTCTGGTGACGGCTCGGGGGTCAGTACTGCTCGATGGACATGACCGGCTTCGGGGAATCCGCCGAACAGTCGGCAACAGCCGTTCCGGGACCCGGCGCCACGGCGGTCGCCGTGGGCCGAACGATCAGCAGCGTTCGTCGGTCTTGGCGACGACCTCGTTGGGGTAGGGGAAGGGGCCGGTCCCGTTCCAGCCCATGGCCTTGGTGCACTCCGACAGGGTGTCGGCGCCGGAGGACCACAGCTCCACCATGTTGGAGTTGCACTGGAGGTCCCGGATGGTGGTGCCGGTGAGGATGGACGCGCACGCATCCCAGCTGCTGTGGGAGTTGCGGTAGCCCTCCCACACGTACAGGTAGGAGTAGTTCTTCCCGCAGCCCTTGTACTGCTTCACCGACGCCATCGTCTGCCCGTCGACGTTGAGGTAGGCGGTGCTACCGATCTGCGTGACACTGGAACAACCAGACGGAGTGGAGGCGTTGGCGGTCCCGGGAACAGCGACGAGCGCCGGCACGGCAAGGGCGGCGACGGCCGCGATCTTGGTGAATATGCGCATGACGAACAACCTTCTTTCAGGAAACGGGAATGGAGGAGATGCCCCCGGCGTCGCCAGGGCATTGGAGTGAGCTTCTTCCGCGGACAGACCGCACCGCCGAGTCCCCGGCACCGGGTTGACGGCGCGCTCCGGTTCGAGACAGGTCACGTGACGCCGCCTCACCCCGCCGGCGCCCCCGGCCAGGGACCTCGGAGCGCGCGGACACCGGCGGACGAGGCCGAGGAACCCGCAACGACCGCTACGCCGGCCAGCAGGGCTGTCGCGGTCGGGTGCGTTTCTTTCCGAGTGGACGTCATGTGCTCAGCCGACCCGAGGTGTTCGGACGGAGGCGGGCAGGTGGTTCTCGATCTCCCGGCGCGACTGCACTCTAAGGCGCCGGGAGGCAGTCAGTCCCGCAGAGATTGGTGATGGGCGGCCAACTCCGGACAGCGGCCGACGCGAACACGCGGGCAGCTGGGCCCGCTACCGGCCTTCCCGGACATCGTCCGGTTGTCCGGCGACGTCCGGTTGTCCGGCCCTCCCGGACAACCGGACGAACGGGCACACCCTGGGCAGAGTGGGAGAGTGGCGCGGCCGCACCCGGCCACGCCGTGCGGCACCGTTACTTGGCGGGGTAGCCGCAGGCGGTCCGCGCGGCCAGGCTCCGCTCGCCCTCGCCCAGCGTCACCGGTTGCGGCTGCGTGGGGGCGGCGGGTGGCAGTGCCAGCGCGTCCACCACATCGGTCGGACCGTCACCGCCCAGACAGGCGACTGCGACCAGCCGGATCGGACTTTGATCGACCGTCGGACTCGCGAGTCGCCAGGGCACCGTGAAGCCGCCAGGGCCGACATCGGTCAGGCCGAGCTGGTGCCAGCGCGGTACAGGCAATCTCATCACCTACCGTTTCCCCCGGAATGCAAAGGCGCGACTGCCCGTCCTCGGCGGGGAGGGCGGGCAGTCGCGCCGTGCGGAGTCGGTCTCACCGGTGCGGTCGGCACCAGCGACGGTTCAGTCGGCCATGGCCTGGGTCGCGGCCTTCGTCAGAGTTTCCAGGTCGGCCTTGACCTTGGCCATGGCCTCGGCGTGATCGGCGATCGGCCGCCGCTGGTAGGCCACGTCGACCGCGTACCAGACGCCCACCACGTTGGACTTGTGCCGGCAGGCCGCGTCGGCGGTCGCGGCCCGTAGCTCGGAGGGCGTGGCCGTGGGGGTCTTGCGCCATTGCTGGTCGCCCAGCGCCGCCAGCGGATCCGGGTAGTTGAAGCCGGCGTCCTTCATGCACTGCGACCACTGGGCGAAGACCGCCTGGGTCCGCTCGTCGTGCCGGGAGTTCTTGAGCGTCTCGAACTTGACGTCGGTGGCCACTTGCGCGTCGCCCACCTGGCCGTCCATCGGTGCGGATGTGCCGTCAGGGGAGTCGCCAGTCCACGGGTTGGCTGCCCTGCTCGACCAGCATCTCGTTCGCCCGGCTGAACGGGCGGGAGCCGAAGAAACCGCGGTCCGCCGACATCGGGCTCGGGTGCGCCGACTCCACCGCGGGCACCGACCCCAGCAGGGGGCGCAGGTTACGGGCGTCACGCCCCCAGAGGATCGCCACCAGCGGGCCGCCGCGCGCCACCAGCGCCCGGATCGCCTGCTCGGTGACCTCCTCCCAGCCCTTGCCCCGGTGCGCGGCCGGCTTGCCCGGAGCGGTGGTCAGGGCCCGGTTGAGCAGCAGGACGCCCTGCTGCGTCCACGGGGTGAGGTCGCCGTTGGAGGGCGGCGGGAAGCCCAGGTCCCGGCCGTACTCCTGGTAGATGTTGATCAGGCTGCCCGGGATCGGCCGGACCTCCGGCGCCACCGAGAAGCTCAGCCCGACGGCGTGCCCGGGCGTCGGGTAAGGGTCCTGGCCGACGATCAGCACCCGTACCGAGTCGAAGGGTTGCTGGAACGCCCGCAGCACGTTCGGCCCGGCCGGCAGGTAGGTGCGGCCTGCGGCCAGTTCGCCGCGCAGGAAGTCGCCCATGGCGGCGACCCGCCCGGCCACCGGTTCCAGGGCCTTGGCCCAGCCGGGTTCGACGATCTCGTTCAGTGGACGCGGTGCCATGGCGCCACCCTATCGGCCCAACGGACACCGTCCACCCGGGACGGCCCTCGTCGCCGGGATCGCCCGGGATCCCCCCTCTTTCCCCCGGGCGGCGGGGCGGCGTCGGCCGGCACCCCGGCGACCGGAAGCACCGGCCGGCACCCCGGCGGAAGAAGCGGACGGCGGAGTCAGCCGATCGCGCGGCCCCGCAGGACCACCAGCTGCGGGTCGGCCAGCACCCGGACGTCCGCCCGCGGGTCCTCCGGGTACACCACGAGGTCGGCCGGAGCGCCCTCGGTGAGGCCGTCCCGGCCCAGCCACTCGCGGGCTCCCCAGCTCGCCGCCGACAACGCGGCCGCGGCCGGCAGCCCGGCCTTGACCAGCTCCGCGACCTCGTCCGCGACCAACCCGTGCGCCAGTGAGCCTCCGGCGTCCGTCCCGACGTAGATCGGGATCCCCGCGTCGTACGCCGCGCCGACCGTGTCGTAGCGGCGCTCGTGCAGCCGCCGCATGTGGGCGGCCCAGGCCGGGAACTTCGCCTCGCCGCCGTCCGCGAGCTTGGGGAAGGTCGCGATGTTCACCAGCGTCGGGACGATCGCCACCTGCCGCTCTGCGAAGACCGGGATCAGCTCCTCGGTCAGTCCGGTGGCGTGCTCGATGCAGTCGATCCCGGCCGCGACCAGGTCGGGCAGCGACTCGGCGGCGAAGCAGTGCGCGGTGACCCGGGCGCCTTCGGCGTGCGCGGCGGCGATCGCCTCGCGGAGCGTGTCGCCGGGCCAGCAGGCGGCCAGGTCACCGCGCTCGCGGTCGATCCAGTCGCCGACCAGCTTCACCCAGCCGTCGCCGCGCCGGGCCTCGGCCACCACGTAGGCGGCCAGGTCGCCGGGCTCGATCTCGTGCGCGTAGTTGCGGATGTAGCGGCGGGTACGGGCGATGTGGCGGCCGGCCCGGATGATCCGGGGCAGGTCCTCGCGGTCGTCTATCCAGCGGGTGTCGGCGGCGGAGCCGGCGTCGCGGATCAGCAGCGTGCCCGCGTCGCGGTCGGTCACCGCCTGCTTCTCGCTGGTGGCCTCGTCCACCGCGCCGTGCGCGTCCAGGCCGACGTGGCAGTGCGCGTCCACCAGGCCCGGCATGACCCAGCCGGTGACCGTACGGACGTCACTCGCCCGCGCCGGGCGGTCGAAGGTCACCCGGCCGTCCACGACCCAGAGTTCGTCCCGGACGTCCTCGGGCCCGACCAGCACCCGTCCCCTGATGTGCAGCACCGCGCCATCGCTCATGCGCGCACTCTACCCACGGGCCCACCGCCGGCGGGAGGGCCGCCCGGGAGGTCCCGGCCGGGAGGTCCCGGCCGGCCCCCGGCCGCACCGGTCAGCCGGTGAGATTGGCCCAGCAGTCGGCCTCCGCCACGTGCGCGGGGTCGAGGGCGTGCCGGACCTCGTGCAGGACCAGCGGGTCGACGGCCATCAGCACATGGCCCGGGATGTTGGTCGGGCACAGGTCCTGGACCGTGACGTCGTGCACGCCGGGGCCGCTCAGGAACTGCGTCCGGTACGGCGTGACCACCTCGTCGTACCGGGTCGCGATCACCCAGTACGTCACCCCGGGCACGGTGTCGCCGCCCGCGTTCAGCCGGCCCAGCAGGTCCGAGCCGACGGCCTGGTCCGTGCAGGCCGGGCAGGCCGTGCCGACCAGGTCGAGCGCGCCGGGGAAGGCCTTCGCCAGGGTGACCAGGCCGTCCAGGGTGGTGCCGTGGTTGCTCGGGGCCAGCCCGACCAGGGTGTGCACCTTGGCCGCGCCGCCGTCGAACTTCAGGTAGTAGCGCGGCATCATCCCGCCCTGGCTGTGGCCGACGATGTCGACCTGCCCGGCGCCGGTCGCCGCGAGCACGCCGTCGACGAAGACCGACAGCTGCTGCGCGGAGTCCGCCACGGGTGCGACCGCACGCAGCAACGGGACACCGGGCATCGCGCCGTAGGTGAGCGCGAAGACGCAAGTGCCGTCCCCGGCCAACGCGGGCGCGATGGTGTCCCAGTTCACCGAACCGTTGGCGAAGGTGCCGTGCACCAGCACCACCGGCCTCGGGTGGGCCGGACTCGGCTTGCACGACCAGTCGTTGGCACCCGGCACGCCCGGCGCGGCCAGCGCCTGGGCGGCGGTCACCGGGTCGGTGTGCGGCACCGGGGTGTCCGCGGACGTGGCCGCCCCGGCCGGGCCGGCGCCGGCCAGTGCTGCGGTCAGCAGGGCGCAGCCGGCCGCCAGCGAGGCGAGCCGGCGGTGTCTGGGCAGGGTGGGGTGCGTGGGGGTTGCGGGCATGGCTTCCTCCGGGTGGGGGGGTGGAGGCACTGGGCCCGGTCCGGCCGGCCTCGACACGGGGACCGGACCCGACTCCGGTGCGAGTTGGGGGCTCGCACCGTGAACTAGCCTGACTGACCGGCAAGTTACTGCCGTGTCAACGCCTTGCCCAGACACCTCGCACGAAGTGGCGCCCGGCCGGACCGGCGGTGCCGCCCCGAGACGAGACCCAGGACACGACCGGCACCCGGCTGGGCGGGATTCGGGCACCCGTCACCGCGACACGAATTCCGGAACGCGACTTCACCGGAGTTTCTTCATGACGTTCCGTCATGGCGCGTACTGCCGGTGTCACCTCACGCGCGGACAAGACAAGTGGTGCTGTCGACAAATCATGATTCGGAAACATCCCGAAAGAAGGAATTCGTCCGATTAGCGACGCCTGAAGGAGCGTTCTGCCGCCACGGCAAGCTCCCTCTTTTTTTTCCACTTGCAGCACAACCAATCCCCCCGGTTGACTGTCGTAAAGGGCGTCTGTGGAAAGATTCCGCGACAGCGGATCAGCTCGTCCCGAGCACCGCCCTCTTTACGTAATAGGGGAGAGTTACGTGACCGTACTCACCGGCCGACTGGGAAAGCGCGTCCTCAGCGGACTCGCTACCGCCGTACTCGCCGCCGCCATGGCGGGCACGGCAGGCGGGACGGCCTCGGCCGCCACCGCCTCGCCCTTCCAGGCCGCGAGCCTGAAGGCGGCCAAGGCTCACGAGAAGAACGTCGAGTCCCGCTCGGCACAGCTCGCCGCCCCGCGGGGCGTGACGGCCGGCCAGGCGTCGCCGATCTTCAACCTGATCGGCATCGACTCCCAGGGCAGCGTCTACAGCTACTGGCCTGATGGCAAGGGCAACTTCAACGACCGCTACCAGGAGTTCGACGGCTCCCAGAACGACGTCTTCAAGCACCTGAAGACGGTCGCGGACGTCGACAACAACAAGGACCGCTTCTGGGACGGGACTTACTACCTGTGGGACGACGGCAGCCTTGTCTTCGCCGGCAAGGACAAGGAGTCGATCAGGATCGGCGGCGGCTGGGACATCTACGACACCGTCCTGTCCCCCGGTGACCTCGGCGGCGAGAGCCAGTCCGACATCATCGCCCGCGACCGCAACGGTGACCTGTGGGAGTACTTCGCCTACGCCGACGGGACGCTGACCGACCGCCACAAGATCGGCGGCGGCTGGGACATCTACGACCAGATCACCGGTGTGGGCGACCTCACCGGCGACGGCAAGCCGGACATCGTCGCGCGCGACAAGTCGGGCGTGCTGTGGCTCTACAAGGGCAACGGCAACTGGGGCGACCCGTTCGACTCGCGGGTGCGGATCGGCGGCGGCTGGGACAAGTACGACAAGCTGGTCTCCACCGGTGACATGGACGGCGACGGCATCGCCGACCTGCTCGCCCGTGACCGGAACGGCAACCTGTACTTCTACAAGGGCAACGGCGGCCAGACCGACCCGTTCAACGACGCGGTCAAGGTCGGCGGCGGCTGGAACACCTACCGCCTGCTGGCCGACTAGTCGTATCCGTGACCGGTCGGTTTCCACGACCGGTCACATGCCGCGGTGATGCCATGGGCTGATCCCACCGGTCCGCCCCATGACGGGACGAGGCCCGGTCACCCGGTCCCCTGCCAAGCCGGAATCGGCAGGGGACCGGCCCGGGCCTCGTCCCGTTGCGCTGCGGGTCGCCACAACGGGGTCGACCGCCGGCCGGGCGGGACCGGCGGGTAGGGGCAGTGCGGGCGATGCGGCAGACTGGGCCGGGCCCCGCCCCGTGTACCCGTCCGAAAGGCCAGACTGTGAGCCCCTTCCTCGACCTCCCGCCGCTGAGTGCCGCGCAGTTCGCAGCGATCGAGGACAAGGTCGCCGCACTGCTGCACACCACGGCGGACGTGATCATCACCCAGGGCGAGGCGCTGCTCCCGCTGGAGGCGGCGATCCGCGGTGCCGCGCACCCGGGCAGCACCGCGCTGAACATCGTCACCGGCCCGTACGGCCAGACCTTCGGCAACTGGCTGCGCGGCTGCGGCGCCGAGGTCGTGGACCTGGTGGTGCCGTTCGACGGTGCGGCCGGCGCCGAGCAGGTCGCCCGGGCGCTCGCCGCCGAACCCGGGATCGACTTCGTCTCGCTGGTCCACGCCGAGGCCGCCACCGGCAACACCAACCCGGTCGCCGAGATCGCCGCCGTGGTGCGGGAGCACGGCGCGCTGCTGATGCTGGACGCCGTCGCCTCGGTCGCCGCCGAGCCGCTGCTCACCGACGAGTGGGGCGTGGACCTGTGTGTGATCGGCGGCCAGAAGGCGATGGGCGGCCCGGCCGGGGTCTCCGCCGTCTCGGTCAGCGACCGCGCCTGGGAGCGGATCGCCGCCAACCCGGCCGCGCCGCGTCGCTCCTACCTCTCGCTGCTTGACTGGAAGGAGCGCTGGACGGACGCCGGACGCACCGTACTCCCGCACGCCCCGGCCCAGTTGGAGATGCTCGCGCTGGATGCCTGCCTGGACCGGATCGCGGCCGACACCCTGGACGCGACCATCACCCGGCACCGCGCCGCAGCGGCCGCGACCCGCGCGGGCGTCCGCGCGCTGGGCGCCCTCACCCCGTACGTCCACCGCGACGAGCACGCCGCGCCGGTCGCCACCACCCTGCGCACCCCGTCCGGTCTGCACGCCGCCGAGCTCGCCGGTCGGCTGGACCCGGCCCTGCCGGTCCAGGCCGGCGGCGGTCCACTCGCCGCCGAGATGCTCCGGGTCAACCACTACGGCACCGCCGCCGCGCTGGACACCGTCCAGTCCGTCCTCGCCGCGCTCGCCGCCGTCCTTCCCGGCACCGACGCCGACCGGGCCGCCGAGGCCGCGTCCGCGGCGTGGAGTGCGGCCGTCGCCACCGCCTGAGCCGGGCGGGGCCCCGGCGGCGCGGCCGACAGTGCGGCTGGCAGTGCGTCACGCTCCGCCGCCGACTGTGCCGCTGACCATCGGTTCCACCACCCGCTCGACCATCCGCTCGACCATCCGTTCACCGGACCGGTGCGGCCGCTCGGGACGGTGCCGATCGCCGTACCGGCTCGGGTTCACCCGTCAGGCGGAGCGGAGCCCCGACGTCCCCGACGTCCCCGACGTCCCCGACGCCACTCGGACCCGCCACCGACCGGCACCGCACCCCGCCACCGACCGGGGGCCACCGACCGGGACGCCACCGACCGCCGCCCCGTCCGGCCGTCCTTCGACGAGCAGGGTGAAGCGGCGGACGGTAGCGTGGCCGAGGGCACCGCAGTGGGCATGCTGGACCAACTGACCCGGCAGGGCCGGGCGTTGCGGCAGGCCCGACCGATCCAGCCCTACGGAGACCGAGCGGGGAAGCGCCATGACCACCAGTGCCACCCCGCGCACCCGCCTCGGCCCTCCGGCGGCCGGCACTGCCGGGCTGCGGGCCACCGCCCTGGTCGTCGTGCTGGGCTCGTTCATGAGCGTGCTGGACACCACGGCCGTCAACACGGCGATGCGCGTGCTCGGCCGAAGCTTCGGCGCGCCGCTCACCACCATCCAGTGGGTGGCCACCGGCTACACCCTGGCCCTGGCCACCGTCATCCCGGTCACCGCCTGGGCGGTCGGCCGGATCGGCGCCAAACGGCTGTACCTGACCGCCCTCGTGCTGTTCGGCGCCGGCTCGGCACTCGCCGGGCTGGCCTGGAGCACCGAGAGCCTGGTCGCCTTCCGGGTGGTCCAGGGCCTGGGCGGCGGAATGCTGACACCCGTGGGGATGACCCTGGTGCTCCGGGCCTCCGGGCCCGAGCGGACCGGACGGGCGATGGCCGTACTCGGCCTACCCGTGCTCCTCGGGCCGCTGGCGGGGCCGATCCTGGGCGGTGCGCTGCTGGACGCCGCCTCCTGGCGGTGGATCTTCTTCATCAACCCGCCCGTGGCCGCCATAGCGATCGTGCTGGCGGCCCGGATCCTGCCGCACGAGGTCCCGAGACCGGGCCGCCGGCTGGACGTGTTCGGCCTGCTGCTGCTCTCCCCCGGGCTTTCCATGCTGATCTACGGGCTCATCCACGGCAGGGATCCGGCCTTCATGCTGACCGGTGGCGTCATGGTGCTCGGCTTCATCGCCCGCGCCCTGACCTGCGACCACCCGCTGCTCGACCTCCGGCTGCTGGCCCGGCGGCCGTTCGCCGCCGCGGCCGGGTCCGAGGTGCTCTTCGTCTGCGCCTACTTCGGTTCGCTGATCCTGCTCCCGCTGTACTACCAGGGGCTGCGGGGCCAGAGCGCCGCCCACTCCGGGCTGCTGGGCATCCCGCAGGCCCTGGCCACCGGGGTGACCATGCAGTTCGCCGGACGGCTGATCGACCGCCACCCGCCGGGCCGGATCGTGCTCACCGGCGTGCTGGTCGCCACCACGGGCTTCCTCGCCTTCACCGTGCAGGTCACCGATGACGTCCCCTTCTGGCACCTGCAGACCGCCCTCGCGGTGCTGGGCGTCGGCGTGGGACTGACCATGATGCCCACCATCGCGGCCGCCACCCGCAGCGTCGCCGCCGAGGAGGTGCCGCTGGCCACCACGGCGGTCACCATCCTGCAGCAGGTCGCCGCCTCCACCGGGACCGCGCTGATGTCCGTGCTGCTCACCCACGCCCAGCGGACCGCCCCGCACCCGGCCGACGCCTTCCGCCACACCTACGGCTGGGCGGTCGCCCTGATGGGGCTGGCCCTGCTCCCGGCCCTGCTGCTGCCCCGCCGGCAGCCCGAGTAGGCGCCTGGGGCAAAGACCGCGCCGGCGCCTGCGTACGCCCGCCCCGGATCAGGGTGCGGCCGTGTCCGGGGAGCGGAGCCAGCCGTTGGCGCGGGCCGTGTCGGAGGCGACCCGGAGCAGCCGGGTGACGGCCGCACGGGTGGGGCGGCCCCGGGTGAGCAGGTGGATCTCGATGGTCGCGACGGGTGCGAGCGGGCGCCACAGCAGGCCGGCCGGGAGGCTCTGCGCGGCGGAGCACCCGACGATCGCGACGGCCTCGCCGCGTGCCACGGTGGTGTGGGCCGCGTCGAAGGAGAGCTGGCGCAGCAGCAGCCCGGGTACCCGCCCCGGCTCCCCGAAGAGGGCGAGGATCGCGTCGTAGTGGCCGGGGTTGGCCTCCCGGGGGTGGACCAGCAGGGTCTCACCGGACAGTGCGGCGATGTCGACCCGCTCGGCGGACGCGAGCGGGTGCCCCTCCGCCATCAGGACGCCCTGCCGCTCCAGCCGCAGCAGGGTGCGGACCAGTTCGGGTGTGGGCGGCGGGCAACGCACCAGGCCCGCGTCGAGCGTGCCGTCGGCGACGCCCGCCACGATCTCGGCCGTCGGCAGCAGCCTGGTGGTCAGGGCGATGCCGGGGTGCCGCTCGGCCAGCGCACCGAGCAGCGCGGGCGCGGTCTCGTACCCGGTGCTGGTGCTGTACCCGACGGACAGCGTGCCCTGCTCGCCTCCGGCGAAGCCCTTCAGGTCGCGCCACAGCCGGTCGGACTCCTCGCAGAGGGCGGCACCACGCTCCATCAGCAGCCGTCCGGCCTCGGTGGGTTCGACGGAGTGGGTGCTGCGCTCCAGCAGGCGTACTCCCAACTCCTCCTCGAATTGGCGGACCTGACGGCTCAGCGCCGGCTGGGCGATGTGCAGCCGCTCGGCCGCCCTGGTGAAGTTCCGCTCCTCGGCGACGGCCAGGAAGTAGCGCAGGCGGCGGAGTTCGAGCATGTCCGGCAGTCTACGACCCAGTCTGAACTGCCGCGATGCCGTTTCGTTCTGATCCGATCGGAAACCGGTCTTTCCCTCAGGTAGCGCGCTCTTCCTAGGGTTCAGCTACCGGAAAGCGAACACCAGAAGGGCCGGAACCACCATGACCACCGCAGAGCTCACCGCCGTCAGCAAGGCCGTCGTCCTCGAGTACATGGACACCCTGCTCACCGGGGACTTCGACGCGTTGCGCCGCTTCTTCGCACCGGACGCGACCTGGAAGCTCGCGGGCGACCTGCCGCTGTCGCGGACCTGGACCGGACCGGACGAGATCCTCGGCGAGTTCATCCCCGCGATGGTCTCCCGGCTGCTGCCGGACTCGCTGTCGATGGAGTTCGAGGGCGTGATCGCCGAGGGCGAGCGGGTGCTGGCCGAGTGGACCAGCCGGGGCCTGGCCAAGGCGGGCGGCCGGTACGAGCAGCACTGCCTGGCCGTCTTCACCATCCGCGACGGGCGGATCGCCTCGGTCCGCGAGTACTTCGGGGACACCTTGCACGCCAAGACCGTCGTCTTCGCCGGGGAGTGACGGCCATGAAGGCGATGCTGCCCGGGAGCGGTGCGCCGGTGGTGCTCGGCGAGGCTCCCGAACCGGAGCCCGCGGCCGACGAGTTGGTGCTCGCCGTCGAGGCGTACTCGGTCAACCGGGGCGAGACCCTCCAGCTGGCGGGGGTGCTGCCCCGGCCCCGGCCGGGCTGGCGGCCGGGCAAGGACGTGGCCGGCCTGGTGCTGCGGGCCGCCGCCGACGGCAGCGGCCCGGCGGCCGGGATCCGGGTGGTGGCCCATCCGCCCGGGTACGGATGGGCCGAGCGGGTTGCCGTCCCGACCCGGAACGTGGCCGAACTGCCGGACAGCGTCGACTCGGTGACCGCCGCCGCGCTGCCGCTCGCCGGGATCACCGCGCTGCGGCTGCTCCGCGCCGCCGGACCGGTGGCCGGCCGGCGGGTGCTGCTCACCGGGGCGAGCGGCGGTGTCGGGCACTACGTCACCGAGCTGGCGGCCGCCTCCGGGGCGGCGGTCACGGCGGTCTGCGCGAACCGGGAGCGCGGCACCCGGCTGCCGGAGCTCGGCGCGGTCGAGGTGGTGACCTCCTTGGAGGAGGCCGAGGGGCCGTTCGACGTGGTGCTGGAGTCGGTCGGCGGACCGTCGCTGTCGGCGGCGCTGGCCCGGACCGCACCCGGTGGCCTGCTGGTCTGGTTCGGCCAGGCCGGCGGCACGCCGGCGACCCTGGACTTCTTCGAGTTCTTCAGGGGCCCGGCCCAGGCCAGGATCGCGCACTTCGACTACACCGTCTCCGACCTGGTATACGGCGACGATCTCGCCACCCTGGTGCGGCTGGTGGCCGGCGGCCGGCTGCACCCGGAGATCGGCACGGTCCGCGACTGGTCCAGGACCGCCGACGTCATCGCCGATCTGCGCGGCCGCCGCATTCGCGGCAACGCGGTGCTGACCGTGGGCTGACGCCCACGGGTCCGCCGCTGTTCGCGTCGCGGCCATCCGTCCGTCGACTGCCTCTCATCCGGGCTCGGCAAGGTCGCGCTCGCGGGCGCCGAGGACGCGGTGGCGGTCCGCCGCTGGGACGACCGGGCCAAGGAAGCGGACGCCCCGACCCCGCCGTTCGCCCACTTCCGGCCGGTGCTCGAGCGCCTGATGGCCTGACGGGAGGGCGGACGGGGGCGTGCGCCCGGTGGAGCGTTCAGTCGCCCTCGCGGGCGTGGCGGGAGAGCGCCGAGGCGGCAAGGGAGTTGTGGACGCTGAAGGCCACCGTGCCGGGGAGGTAGCGGTCCTGGGACCACTCGACGGGGGTGCCGGTGGGGTCGGTGGTGCGGCGGCGCTCCCTGAGCAGCGGGCTGCCCCGGCGGCAGCCGAGCAGCCGGGCGTCGTCCGCGTTGGCGGCGACCACGTCGATGGTGTGGTCGGCGTCGGTGAACAGGATGCCGTGCTCGCGCAGGAACTCGGTGTGCGAGACCACGTCGGGCGGCAGCTGGGCGACCAGCTCGCCCACCCGGGGCGGATACACGATGCGTTCCACCATCACGGGGTTGCCGGAGAGGGTGCGCAGCCGGAGCGCGACGTACACGTCGCTACCGGGCGCGAGCCGCAGCTGTTCGCGCTCGGCCGCGTCGGCCGGCCGCCGGATGAGCGACTCCAGCCGTCCACCGGGCTCCTCGCCCATCGAGCGGGCCCAGTGGGTGAAGCTGAGCAGCTCGGAGAAGCTCTGGACCCGGGCACCGCCGAGCACCACCCGGCGGGTGCCGCGCCGCGAGGTGACCAGTCCGTCGGCCCGCAGCAGGGCGAGCGCCTGCCGGATGGTGCCGCGGGAGACGCCGTACTGCTCGGCGAGCGCGCCCTCGGCGGGCAGGCGCCCGGACTCGCCGTAGGAGCCAGAGGTGATGGCCTCGCGCAGGTCGGAGGCCACCTGGCGGTAGAGCGCGCCGGACGTCCGGTCGACGGTCGTGGTGTGCTCGGAGTCCTGTGCCACGTGTGTCCCCTGTGTCACGTCTGCCTCCCGGGCCACATGTGCCTGTGCCGCGTGTGTCAATGTCCCTCCTGGGGCAGGGCCCGCGCACGGTTGCAGCGCGGACGCCACCGACTGTAGCCGCTGTTGATCTCTGCGCGGCGGCGCTGATTCCACCGTTCCCGCAGCCGCCCCCTGAGCTGGGCCGTCCGTTCACCTTCCCGTCACCGGACTCCGGCGTACTTACCGACGTCGGCGATGAGTTGCCTAGCCAACTTGACCAGAAGTTGTCCGATGCCTCCCCCAATGAGCGTTCCCCCCAGCTTGCCGCTCCCTCCCTGTCAGGAGAACTTTCCCGTGACGTTGCACCGTGCCCGTGCCGCCGCCTTCGCGGCTGTGCTGACCGCCGCCGCGCTCTCCCTCACCGCCTGTGGGTCGGCCGGCTCGACCTCCTCCGCCGACGCCCCGGCCAAGGCGGGTGGCAAGGCCGCCAAGGACGCCACCTCCGCCGCCGACTTCGGTGGGATGGACGCGCTGGTCGCCGCCGCCAAGAAGGAGGGCAAGCTGCACGTCATCACGCTGCCCAAGGACTGGGCGAACTACGGCAAGCTGATGGACGGCTTCAAGGCCAAGTACGGGATCGACATCGAGGACGAGAACCCGGACGGTTCCAGCCAGGACGAGATCAACGCGATCACCTCCCGCAAGGGCCAGGACCGCGCCCCCGACGTGGTGGACCTCGGCACCGCCTTCGCGCAGAGCGCCGGCGCCCAGGGCCTGCTCGCCCCCTACAAGGTCACCGACTTCGACAAGATCCCGGCGAGCATGAAGGACGCGAGCGGCCTGTCGTACAACGACTACGGCGGCTACGTCTCGATCGGCTGCGACGCCAAGAAGGTCTCGGCCTGCCCGCAGACCTTCGCCGACCTGCTGAAGCCCGACTACAAGGGCATGGTCGCGCTGAACGGCAACCCGACCAAGGCCGCCGCCGCGCTCAGCGCCGTCTGGGCCGCCTCGCTGGCCAACGGCGGTTCGCTGGACAACATCCAGCCGGGCATCGACTTCTTCGGCAAGCTGAAGCAGGCCGGCAACTTCAACCCGGTCGAGGTGACCCCGGCGACGATCGAGAAGGGCGAGACCCCGATCAGCGTCGACTGGTCCTACCTGAACACCGGCTACACCGACAAGTTCAAGGACAAGGACATCGACTGGAAGGTCGCCATCCCCGCAGACGGCTCCTACGCCCAGTACTACAACCAGGCCATCAACAAGTGGGCCCCGCACCCGGCCGCCGCTCGCCTGTGGGAGGAGTACCTCTACAGCGCCGAGGGCCAGAACGGCTTCCTGGGCGGCTACGCCACCCCGGCCCTGTTCGACGCCATGAAGAGCGCCGGCACCCTGGACGCCGCGGCCGCCGCCAAGCTGCCGCCGGTCGCCAAGCCCTTCACCACCTTCCCGACCCAGGCCCAGACGGACGCGGCGAAGAAGACCGTGACCGAGAACTGGGCGAACGCGATCGCGGGCTGATCCTCAACCATGACTACGGCTCCCACCCCGGTGCCGACCCCTGCCGCCGCCGATCTCGGCGGCGGCGCGGGGACGTCCCGCACCGCCACCCCCGAGGCACGGACCTCCCGTGCCACCCCGCGGCGCAAGCGCGGCGGCAGCCGCGCCTGGCTGGCCGCGCTCCCGCTGCTGCTGTTCTTCCTGATCGGCTTCGGCCTGCCGACGGTGGCGATCGCGATCGGCGCGTTCACCACCTCGACCGACTCGCCCGGCGGCGGCGGCACCTTCACCACCGCGAACCTCACCGACTCGCTCCAGGGCGCGTACTGGACGGCGCTGTTCGGCAGCGTCAAGCTCTCGCTGCTGACCGCGCTGATCGGTACCGTGGTCGGTCTGCCGCTGGCCCAGGCGGTGGTCACCTCCCGGTTCCGGCTGTTCCGCGAGGCGGTGCTCTCCGGCTCCGGCGTGCTGGCCAACTTCGGCGGTGTGCCGCTCGCCTTCATGTTCGTCGCCACCCTCGGCAACTCCGGTGAGGTGACCAAGAAGCTCGGCCTCACCAAGCACGGCTGGAGCCTCTACACCTTCTCCGGCCTCTCGGTGGTCTACCTGTACTTCCTGGTACCGCTGATGATCCTCACGATCACCCCGGCCCTGGAGGGGCTGCGGGTGCAGTGGCGCGAGGCCGCGTACAACAACGGCGCCACCGTGCTCCAGTACTGGCGCCACGTCGCGCTGCCGGTGCTGCTGCCCTCGTTGCTCGGCGGGTTCGTGCTGTTGTTCGGCGCCTCCTTCGCCGCGTACGCCACCGCCGAGGCCATGGTCGGCAGTTCGGTGCCGCTGATCTCGATGCAGATCGGCGACGCGCTCTCCGGCAACGTGCTGGTCGGCCAGGGCAACCTGGCGCTCGCACTCGGCCTCGACATGATCGTGGTCGCCTGCCTGGTGATGGCGATCTACCTGCCCCTTCAGCGCCGGAGTGCCAAGTGGCTAGCCTGAGTTTTCAATCGTTGCGGGCCAAGCTCCGCCCCGGTCGCGGACTGGTCCTGCTGATCTGCGGCATCTACTTCGCCGTGCCGATGGCCGCCTCCGTCTACTTCAGCGTCGACGACACCAAGGGCGGCATCACCTTCCGCGCCTACACCGAGCTGCTGAACGCGCCCGGCTTCACGGACAGCCTCACCCTGAGCCTGGAGCTCGCCGCCGTCACCGTCGTGATCCTGCTGCTCCTGCTGGTGCCCGCGCTGCTCGCGGCCAGGCTCGGCGCGCCCGGGCTGCGCACGGTGATCGAGGTGATCTGCTCGCTCCCGTTGGTGGTCCCGGTGGTGGCGCTCACCACCGGCATCGTCGGCGTGCTGCGGTGGGGCCCGGACTACCTGTCCGACACCCCGTTCTTCCAGACCATCGTGGCCATCCAGGACCCGAAGTTCCCGATCGTCCTGGTGATCGCGTACGTGCTGATGGCCCTGCCCTTCGCGTACCGGGCGCTGGACGCCGGACTGCGCGGCGTGGACGTGGTCACCCTGGTCGAGGCCGCCCGCAACTGCGGTGCCGGCTGGATGCGCGCGGTGTTCACCGTGGTCCTGCCGAACCTGCGCAGCGCGCTGCTGAACGCCGCCGTGCTCGCCGTCGCCCTGGTGCTCGGCGAGTTCACCACCGCCTCGATCCTCGGCTTCGCCCCCTTCTCGGTGTGGATCAACTCCAACGGCAAGAGCGACGGCCAGATGTCGGTCGCGGTCTCGATGCTGAGCCTGCTGATCGTCTGGGTCGTGCTGCTGCTGATGTCCGCCGTCGGCCGCGGCCGCAAGACCGCGCGTTCCTGATCCACCCCACGCAACTCAGGAGTCCCCCGCATGACCACGGCTACCGCCCTCTCCTCCGGTGCGCCGCTCGCGACCGGCGGCGCGACCGTCGAATTCCGCTCCCTGCGCCGGGAGTTCGGCGCCACCACCGCGCTGGACGGCCTCGACCTGACCGTCGAGCCCGGCGAACTGCTCGCCCTGCTCGGCCCGTCCGGCTGCGGCAAGACCACCGCGCTGCGGATCCTGGCTGGTTTCGAGACCCACGACGGTGGTGAGGTCCTGGTCGACGGCGAGGACATCACCAGGATCCCCGCGCACAGGCGCGACGCGGGCATGGTGTTCCAGTCCTACAGCCTCTTCCCGCACCTGACCGCGCTCGACAACGTCGCCTTCGGGATGCGGATGCGCGGTGTCGCCAAGGCCGAACGCCGCGGGCGCGCCCAGGAGTTGCTGGAGCTGGTCGGCCTGCCGCAGCGTGCCGGGCACTACCCGCACCAGATGTCCGGCGGCCAGCAGCAGCGCGTCGCGCTCGCCCGCGCGCTCGCCCTCAAGCCGCGCGTACTGCTCCTCGACGAGCCGCTGTCCGCGCTGGACGCCAAGGTGCGGCTCAGCCTGCGCGAGGAGATCCGCCGCCTGCAGCAGGAGCTGGGGATCACCACCCTGTTCGTCACCCACGACCAGGAGGAGGCGCTGTCGATGGCCGACCGCGTCGCCGTGCTGCGCGCGGGCCGCCTGGAGCAGTGCTCCACCCCGTCCGAGCTCTACGCCCGTCCGGCCACCGCCTTCGTGGCCGAGTTCGTCGGAACCATGAGCCGCATCCCGTGCGAGCGCTCCGGCGACGGCGTCGAGGTGCTCGGCCGCCGGCACGAGGTGGACGGCACCGTCCCCGCCGACGGCGCGCTGGACGTACTGGTCCGGCCGGAGAACGTCGGCCTCACCCCCGCCGCGGACGGCCGGGCCCTGGTGGTGTCCGCGTCCTTCCTCGGCAGCGTCACCCGGCTCACCGTACGGCTCTCGGACGGCACCGAGGTCAAGGCCGACCTGCCGACCGAGGAGGCCGCCGGCCTGCCGATCGGCAGCACCGCGGAGATCACGCTGCCGCAGCGCCCGGTCCTGGTCGACCGGCGGCTTGCCACCGCCTGAGATCTCATCGAACGTTGCTTCTCATGAACACCGAAGGTACCGCCATGCCTGACTCCCCTTCCTGCCCCGGCCCGGCCGCCGTCCTGTTCGACATGGACGGCACCCTGGTCGACACCGAGCACCTCTGGTGGCAGGCCACCGCCGAACTCGCCGCCGAGCTGGAGCTCACCCTCACCGACGAGGACATACCCGAGGTGCTCGGCCGCCCGGTCGAGCACACCGCCGCACACCTGCACCGCACCAGCGGGACCGACCGCGCCGAGGCCGAGCTCGCGGCACAGCTCGACGAGCTGTTCACCAGCAAGGTCGCCGCCGAGATCGTCCCGCGGCCGGGCGCACTGGCCCTGCTGACCGAGCTGCGGGACGCGGCCGTGCCCACCGCACTGGTCTCCGCCTCGCCGCGCCGGGTGGTCGACCTGGTGCTCTCCTCGCTCGGCCGCGAGTGGTTCACCATCACCCTGGCCGCCGAGGACACCGAGCGCACCAAGCCCGACCCGGCCCCCTACCTCGCCGCCGCCGACCGGCTCGGCCTGGACCCGGCCGCCTGCGTGGCCGTCGAGGACACCCCGACCGGTGTCGCCTCCGCCCACGCGGCGGGCTGCAACGTGCTGGCCGTACCTTCCACCGTGCCGATCGCGGCCGCCGAGCGGATCACCCTGCTGGAGAGCTTGGAGCAGGCCGACCTGGCACTGCTGGGTCGGCTCGCCATCCGGCCCGCGTGATGCCGTCCTACCTGCTGCTGGCCCTCGCCATCACCAGCGAGGTCTGCGCCACCAGTTGCCTCAAGCTCACCGAGGGCTTCACCAAGCTCTGGCCCAGCATCGGTGTGGGCATCGGCTACGCGCTCTCCTTCCTGCTGCTGGGCCGGGCGCTGAAGCACATCCCGGTCTCGGTCGCGTACGCGGTCTGGTCCGGCGCCGGCACCGCGGCCGTCGCCGCCATCGGCGTCGTCGCCTTCGGCGAACAGCTGGGCCGCGCCCAGTGGTTGGGCATCGCGCTGATCATCATCGGCGTGGTGGTGCTCAACCTCCGCGGCAGCCACTGAGCACCACCTGACGGTCACGGCCAGAGGGGTTGACGGGACAACAGGTTCCCGTCAGCCCCTCTGTGCTCTCCGGCCTCATCGGGCGCACGGATCGCGTCAAAAAGCTCCGTACAGGGAGCATTCGCGGGGTAGCGTTGGGTTGCCACCCGGACACCACGAGTGCGCATTCCCGACGAACGGAGTTCACATGCACCACCGCGCCGCCCGCCTTGCTGTCGTGGCCATGTCAGCAATCGGCCTCACCCTCACCACCGCTCCGGCCGGCCACGCCGACACCCCGGCGGACGGCGCCGCGCAGTGCCGAAAGGGCTACTTCTGCCTTTTCGAAGGGCCGCACCAGACCGGCCGGGTGCTCCTCGCCGAGGACGCGCACGTGACCAGGAACGGCTTCGACCTCCGCGAGCTGGACGACATAGCTCCGGCCATCCACCCGCACTCGGTCCGCAACCCCGTTCCCGACGGCTTCGGCTGCATCGTCCGGCTCAACGACAAGGCGCACTTCGCGGGCGAGGAGCAGGAGGTCTCCGGCTACGGCGACCACGAGCTGGACGGCCGCCGGGTGGGCTCGCTCACCCCGGACTGCGGCTGAGCCGCCGGGCCGGGCCCTGGTCGCCGGCCCAACTCCGGTACCGGCGCAGTACGCTGAGCTCGGCTCTGACGCGACCGCCGCCGGGGGAAGGGCCCACCCGGCGGCGGCGGTCCGGCATCAGCAGTCCTTGAAGGCCGAACAGAGCGGCGCTTCGAGCGACTTGAGCACCACGGCGTCCGCCGGCGCCGGCCACGGGTGGGTGGGGTGGTCCGACCAGAGCGCCAGCTCGGTCACCGTCCGGCCGGTCAGCGACAGGTACTGGTGCAGGGTGTAGCTGCCGCCGCCCGACTCCAGGACGGTGACGGTCGCGGCCAGGTCGCTGTTGCCGGCGTCGCCGCCGGTGCTGGTCACCTTCGCGGTCGCGCCCTTGGCGCTCTTGCCGCAGCCGTTCAGCTCGTCCGCGAGCCCGCGGAAGAGGGCGTGTGCCATCTGCGCCCCGCCGCTGCTGGTCCCGGGGAAGTGGACGATCGTCTGCTGGACCTGCCAATCGGCGGAGTTCTGACCGGAGTTGAGGATCGCCTGGGCGGCGGGGCCCTTCCAGTCCGCGAGGTCGTTCGACGGGTCGCGGGGCGTCAGGCAGAGCTGCTCGAACTCGAACTTCGGGTTGCTGACGGCCTTCGCGGCAGCGGCCAGCGAACCCCAGTGGTACTGCGCCGCCATCGGGATGCCGTTCGAGGGCGTCCAGGCCGAGGCCGGTACGCCGTCCGCCGTGCCGGCGCCGGTGTTCTGCGACGGTGCGGGCGCGGTCTTGCCGGAGGGCGCGGCCGCGGGCGAGTTCGCGGCGCTCCCGGCCGGCGCCGGGGCCGCGCTGCTCGCGGAGGCGGACGGGTCGGCGGAGGGGTCGCAGGCGGTCAGCGAGCCGAGTACGACGAGCAGCGCGGCACTCGCCGCGGCAAGGGTGGTGCGGGACACGGGAATGGCTCTTCCTCGGGTGTGCGGGGCGGGCCTGAGGGGTTCGACGGGACGCGACTGGGCGCGGCGGCCGGTTAGGCACCGGTCGCCGCGCTGCCGCGCGGGCGGCGCTCAGTACCCCTTCGGCCGGCGGCCCGGGTCGGCCTGCTGGACGTTGTGGGACAGGTTCGAGCCGTCACGGGAGACGTGGTAGGTGTCCATGACGTAGTTCATGGACGCGCAGCAGTTGGCGACCGGGTCGTAGATATCGGTCGACGTCCCGGGCTGGTGGTACGCGGCGAAGGTGCCCGGTACGCACTGCCAGCCGCCACGGGAGGAGCCGGCGGGTGCGCCGTCGGGCATCCGCGAGCCGTGGGCGTTGCTGTCGCCCGTGTTCACCTGGGAGGTCGGCAGGTTGTAGGTGGACTCGCGCTCGGCGATGGTGAGCATGCCGCGCATCCAGTTGGCCCGGGCCTGCGGGTCGGTGATGCCCATCTTGTCCAGCGCCTGGTTGATGTAGTCCTCGGTGGCCGCCTTGCCGCTCTTCCACGACCCGGCACCGCCGTAGGTGACGTCCGAGACCGGGATCCTGCTGGCGGTGCTGACGTGCCCGTCGGGAGCGCCGTGGCTGCCGCCGCCACCGCCGCCCTCGTGACCGCCCGACCCGCCGTCGTGGCCACCGGAACCGCCACCGTCATGACTGCCCGAGCCGCCCTCGTGGCCACCCCCGCGGCCGCCGGAACCGCCGCCGTGGCCACCCGAGCCGCCGGGCTGGGGCTTCGGAGCAGTGGGCGGCGGGTTCTGGTGCTCGTGCTTCTTGAGGTCTTCCTCGATCTTCTTCTCGGTCGCCTCGTACTCGGCCTTCACCGCCCGCATCCGCTCGGCGCCGTCGGCGAGTTGCCCGATCAGCTTCTCCTTGTCGGCCTTCAGCCGGTCGGTCGCCTCCGATATCTGCTTGACGTCGTCGAGCACCTGGAAGGCGATCCCGAAGCCGGGTATACCGGCGAACTGGCTCGACGCCAGGTCGACCGCCGTCGCCCTGGCCAGCGTCTGCGAGATCTGCCCGAGCCGCTGGTTCAGCTGCTCCATCCGCTCGCCGGCCGAGCGCAGATCCTGCTCGATCCGGGCGAGTTCCTGCATCTGGTAGCCGAACTGGTCCTGTGCCATGTCGTGCCGATACCCCCGTCTTTCCTCGTTGTGCTGGAGAGAGCCGCCGGCCGGCGGCTCAGTAGGCGTTGGCCAGGCGGTCGACCGAAGCGCCCAGCCGGGCCAAGTCGTCGCCGACCGCGTTCATCTCGCCCACCCGCGCCTGCGCGTAGCCGACGAAGGCGTCACAGGCCGGTCCGTGCCAGGTCAGCTGCCCGAGGGCGCCGCTGATCTCCTTGGCCAGTCCGTCCATCTGCTTGCTCAGTTCGGACAGCTCGTTCGCTATCTGGTGCAGCTCCGCCTCGCCGCCGCCGAACATCTGGGTGAGGGCCCAGTGCGCGATCTCCGCCGGCGCCATGATGATGTCCTCGCCGACCTTGACGACATCGCCGGCCAGGTGCTTGGCGTCATCCCAGGCGTCCCCGAGAAAACTCATCCCAACTCCCCCATTACTTTCTCCACTGATGGCGCGTCAAGAGGCTATCGGACGGAAAACCGGCTGGGGAGCCCCCCTCTCGTAGTGGAATGCGAACCGCCGGTCGGGCAAGTTGCGCATTCTCCCGACGGCGCGTCATGCGCCGTTCACACGAAGTCCGCCGCGCCTGGAGTGATCGACAGCACCCCGGTCGCCAACACCCCCGTCCCGGATCGGACGACCTACGCCGAGCGGCTGGAGTCGGCCAAGTTGACATCCTCCCCGTGCTGAAGCGCGGGGATTCCGGCCGCGCCTGCGGTGCGGGGCTTGCGCCCCGTGCCGTTGGCGTTCCGGTGGGTTCCTCGTTCAACGGGCCGTGCCTGGTGCGGGATTGCCGCACCAGGCCTGACCGGCCCTCCGGAGGCGTTTAGCCTGTCCGCCTGTCCGGCGGCCAGGATGTTCCGAGCAGCGTTGAGGTCACGGTCATGCAGGACACCGCACACACCACACGCCCCCTGCACTGACGGCCACCGGTGCCCGCGACGGATCGGCACCGTCGCCCGACAGGTGCGCCAGAGCCATTGCCAACCCAGGAACCGAGGGCCGCCGGTGCGCCCCGCCCGTGCGTCGACCATCCGGAGGTGCGGGACCGGCCCCCGCAGGCCGGTCCGTTCGGCCCGCCTCGACGGGCCCTTCGGCCCTGCGGCCGGCGGGAACGCCCGGCCTACCGTGGAGTTGCCGGTGAGTCCGGCGGTCGTGAGCGACCGCCGCTGGTCGGGCAAGGAGAGACGGATCATGACCGAGCCGATCCTGACGACCGAGGAACTGCACCTGCTGGCCTCGGCCGGCGGCGCGGCACCCTCGCTGCACAACACCCAGCCCTGGCGCTTCGGCTGGTCGCCCGGCACCGGGGAGCTGCGGGTGTACGCGGACCGGGAACGTGCTCTTCCGCTCAGTGACCCGGACGGCCGCGCACTGCACATCTCGGTGGGCGCCGCCCTGTTCAACCTGCGGGTCGCCGCCCGCCACCTCGGCCGGCAGCCGGTGGTGCGGCTGTTCCCCGACGACGACGACCCCGACCTGTTCGCCGTGCTGGACCTCTCCCGGGCCGCCACCGCCCCGCGCGCCCTGGACCGCGCTTTCGGCCATGCCACGCACCCGTCCGGCCGCGACCTGTACCCCGCCATCGCCGACCGGCACTCCAGCCGCCTGCCGTTCGCCAACCGTGACGTGCCCGAGGCGGTACTCGGCGAGCTCATCGCGGCGGCCCGCGCCGAGGGCGCCGTCTTCTCCGCGCTGGAGGAGGACGGCGTCCGCCGGGTCAGCGACCTGACCGCGGAGGCCGAAAGGCGCACGGCCGACGACCCCGCACGCCAGGCCGAGATCAGGAAGTGGCTGCACCTGGAGGCGCCCGCGGCCGTGCCCGCTTCCGCTTCCGCTTCCGCTTCCGCTTCCGCTTCCGACGGCATCCCGCAGTACGCCCTGGGCCCGCAGGACCACGACGCCCACGTCCCGATGCGCGGCTTCACCGGCCACCCGCCGCAACCGAACATGCTGTCCCAGCGCTTCGAGGCGCTGCCGCAGCTGTGCACCATCGCCACCCTCGGCGACCTGCCCGCGCACTGGCTGCGGGCGGGCCAGGCCCTGGAGCACGTCTGGCTGCTGGCGACCGTCCACGGCACCCGGCTCTCGGTCCTGCACCAGGCACTGGAGTGGCCCGACACCCGCTGGGCGCTGCGCGACCCGGCCACCGACCCCGGGCACGTCCAGCTGGTCGTCCGCCTCGGCTACGGCCCGCCCGGGCCGACGACCCCGCGCCGGGCGGTGCCGGAGATCCTGACGGCGGACTGAGCGCCGCGACCGCGCCCGTACGGCACCCGGCCGCCGTACGGGCGCGGTGCCGGCCGGATCAGGGCCACGGGATGATCCACAGCGAGAATCCCCCGAAGATCACCGTGGAGATGCAGAACTGGATCCACATCCGGAGGGACATCGTCGGGCGCGAACGCCGACCAGACTTCCCGGCTCACCGTCGGGTGATCCTGTACGCGCTCTTGACGGCCCGCCAGATCCAACCGGCCCGGTCGCGTCTACGGCCCGACCGGGCCGACGATCCCGCGCCGAACTCACCGCCCGCTCGCCCAACCCCGGCCCCCGACAGGCCGCTTGACGGTCCAGGTAGTTTCGGATCATGAGCGAACGCAGAGCGGACGGCAGCGCGGGAGACGCGGACTACGGCACCATCGGCACCGGCTACGCCGACTACCGGCGGCCCGACCCGCGCATCGCCGGGGCGATCTCCCGGGCTCTGGGCGACGCCCGTACGGTGGTCAACGTCGGAGCCGGCGCCGGGTCGTACGAGTCGGAGGCACTGCGGGTGACGGCGGTCGAACCGTCGGCGTCCATGCGCGCCCAGCGGCCGGCCCACCTGCCGCCCGCCGTGGACGCCGTGGCCGAGCGGCTGCCCTTCGCCGACGGCGAGTTCGACGCCGCGATGACCACGTTCAGCGTGCACCAGTGGAGCGACCTCGGGGCGGGGTTGCGGGAGATGCGCCGGGTGGCGCGCGGTCCGGTCGTCGTCCTCACCTGTGACCCGGCGCTCGTCCGCGACTTCTGGCTGTACGAGTACGCCCCGCTGGTGCTGGACACCGAGGCCCGGCGCTACCCGGCGGTCCGGGACATCACCGAGGCCCTCGGCGGCACCGCGACCGTGCAGCCGGTCCCGATCCCGGCCGACTGCACCGACGGCTTCAACGAGGCGTACTACGCCCGCCCCGAGCGCCTGCTCGACCCCGGCGCCCGCCAGGCGTGCTCGGCCTGGAGCTTCGTGGACGCCGCCCTGGCCGAGCAGTACACCGACCGGCTGCGCCGCGACCTCCTCAGCGGCGCCTGGGACGAGCACCACGGCGCGCTGCGCGGTCAGCCCCGCTTCAACGGTTCGCTCGTCCTCATCCGGGCCCTCCCGGCCTGACGGGCACCCCGGCCGGCCGGGTCCGCCCCGGACCGGCCGGCCCGGCTGGGACGCCCGCCGATGGCCTACCTCACCTGGTGGCGCCTCACCTTCGCCGCCGCCCTGCTCCGCGACACCCAGGACCCCCTGGCCGCCATCGCCCGCCGCGTCGGCTACGGCACCCCGTACGCCCTCTCCCACGCCTTCGACCGGGAGTTCGGCACCACCCCGGGCCGCTACCGCACCGAGACGGCGGCCCGGACGTGAGCACTGCGGCGCGAACGGTACCGCCGGCCGTCCCGTAGTCAATACCGGCCACGCGAATGGCCTTCACCCGTTGCCTGCAGCGGACGGATTCGTGTGCCCGGACCGATACGCAGGAATACTTGGCACATGAGCGAAGGCCACCAGCGAACCAGATCCGTGACGTTCAAGGTGACGTGCCCCTACTGCGCCGACGGGGTGCGGTACCGGGTGCGGATGGGCATGCGCGGCACCACCACCGGGAGCGGCACGGTGCCGGAGACCTGCCAGTGGTGCGTGGGGCGCGGCTGGCTGGCGATGAACGGCCGGGCCTGGCGGTACGGGCCGCAGCGCGGCTGACCTCCCGGCCGCGCCGGTGAGGGCGGTCGCACAGCGACGCGTCCGGCCCGCCGGGGTACGGCGGGCGGGACGCGGGTGCCGCTCTCAGCCCGCCAGCAGCGCGGGCAGCTCGGCGATCGAGCCGAGCACATGGGTGGCGCCGTCGGCGCGCAGGCGCTCCTCGCGGTGGGCGCCGGTCAGGACTCCGGCGACCACGCTCGCGCCGGACCGGGTGCCGGTGAGCATGTCGTAGCCGGTGTCACCGACCACCGCGAGCTGGCGGACCGAGTCGGTGCGGGTGCGCAGCAGCGCGGTGAGCGGCATGTCCGGATACGGGCGGCCGCGTCCGGCGTCGGCGGGGCAGAGCGTCAGGTCGGCGATGTCCTGCCAGCCGAGGGCGGCGAGGATGCGGTCCTGGGTGGCCCGGGAGAAGCCGGTGGTGAGTGCCACCGCGCGGCCGTCGGCCCGCAGCTGCCCGATGGCCTCGGCGGCGCCGGGGAGCGCGGCGCAGTGCCCGGCGTCGATCAGGTCGTGGTAGGCGGTCTCGAAGGCGACGTTGGCGAGCTGGGCGCGCTCCTCGTCCTCGAACAGGTGGCGGAACACCGAGATCTTGGACTCGCCCATGGTGGCGCGGACGTAGTCCAGCATCTGCTGGTGGCGCTCGGTGCCGGCCTCGACGCCGAGCCGGTCGGCAGCGGCCAGGAACGCCTGCTCGACCAGGCCGTCGTCGGCCACGGTGGTGCCGGCCATGTCCAGGACGACGAGCCGGATGTCAGTGTTGGTCATGAATGACTGCCTTTACAGGTTGCAGATCTGTGCGGTGGTCTCGGCGATGGCGGGGGAGCAGGTCATGCCGCGGCCGCCCGGTCCGGTGACCAGCCAGACGCCGTCCCGGACCTGCTCGCGGTGGACGACCCTGGTGGTGTCGACGGTCTGCGCGTAGACCCCGGCCCAGCGGCGGCGGATGCGCGGCAGCGGGCGGCCGAGCAGCTCCTCGGCCACCTCGGACAGGTGCTCGTAGGGCTCCTCGACCACGTCGAAGCCGAACGGCTGGTCGTACTCGTGGGTGTCGCCGATGGTCAGGGAGCCGTCCCGGCGCTGGACCATCAGCAGCTGCATCTTGTGCTCGGCGGCGACCGGCGGCTGCGGCTGGGCGGCCCGCAGCTCGTCGAGCGCGGTGCCGGCGAAGGCGGGGTAGTAGCGGAAGCTGTCGCCGTCGGCCACCGAGGTGGCGAGCGGCTCGTCCAGCGGGTCGGTCTGCATCATCTGCAGCCGCACCCGGCGGACCGGCAGTTCGGGCGCCAGCTCCCTGACCAGCCCGCCGAGCCAGGCGCCGGTGCAGAGGATGACCAGGTCGCCCTGGTGCACCCGGCCGTGGTCGTCGCGGACCGCGTTCTCGCCGATCACCTCGCGGACCTCGCGGCCGGGCACGAAGGTGTAGCGGCCGCTGGCCTCCAGGGCCGCGCGCAGCGCGGGCTGGGCGAGCCGGGGTTCGACGGCGCCGTCCCGGGAGCACCACAGCGCGCCGAGGTACTTGCCGCGCAGCGCGGGGTTCTTGGCCCGCGCCTCGGCCGCGTCGAGCAGGCGGTAGCCGCGCTCCTCGGCGTCGGGCAGGGTCAACGCCTGCTCGGCGACGGCCAGTTCGGCCTCGGTGCGGATCATCGTGAGCGAGCCGTTGGGGCGGAAGTACAGCCCGGGCACCTTCTCCCCGATTCCGGCCCACAGGTCGCGGGCGCGCTGGGCGACGGCGAGTTCCTCACCGGCGGCCCGGCCGCTCACCCAGACCAGCCCGAAGTTGCGCACCGAGGCGCCGCGGGCCTCGCTCTCGCGCTCCAGGTGGACGACCTCATGGCCGCGCTCGACGGCCTGCCAGGCGTGCATGGTGCCGAGCACGCCTGCTCCTACGACGACGATTCTCATGTCTTCAGGCTGCGGCGGCGAGATGTCCGACCGGCGTCCTCCTGACTGCGCGGAGATGAACCGATCGGAAGAGTTGTACATACAACTGCATACAACATGGCCAAAGATGTACAGCCAACATCGACGCAGAGCGGCACCCGGCACGGCGCCCCGGTCAGCCGCGCAGCACCTGGGCCCGCAGGTAGTTGCGCCGCCCGAAGTGCGGCTCGTCCACCACCGTCAGCCGCTCCACCTGGAACCTGTACAGCGCCGCCGCCCCGCCGCCGGTGAGGAACTGGTGCCGCACCTCCGGGTCCTGGGCGAACGCCGGGTACCGCCGCCGGTAGGCCGCCAGTGCCGCCTCCGCCTGCCGGCCCCACGCCTCGCCCGCCCCACCGGTCAGCTGGACACCGCGCAGTTGCTCGCCGAAGGCCGGCGGGGGCAGGAACACCGTGGCGGCGGCACGGGCCTCCTCCGCCAGGTGCCGGCTGTGCCGGGTGGAGCGCTCGCTGACGAAGTAGAGCACCAGGTCCTCGTCATGGGCGAAGAAGGCGAGGTTGGCGTGCGGCCCGTGCTCCGGGGACGCGGTGGCGAGGGAGAGCACCATGCTCTCGGCCAGCAGCCCCTCGACCCCCTTGGCCAACTCCTCGGCGGGCCAGTCGCCCTGGGTGACTTCGAGCCGGTACGCCATCGGACATCCCCCTCCGGGCCGCTCGCCACCCACCACCACGGGGGCAGCAACGACTGAGCCGGGCAAGGGCCCTCCCTCACCCGGCTCTCCATGCTGTCCCTGCCCGGCCCAACCCTCAAGGGGTCGCGGGGAACTACGCGGACCGACCCGCACCTTGCGTCACACCCGTACCTCGAAACCCGGAGGACACCGGGAAATGCCAAGGGGCGCGGGGAACTCCGCGAGCGACCCGGCACCTCCGTCGAGGGCTGGTCGCGCAGTTCCCCGCACCCCTTCACCGCAATGGTTCAACCACCACGCTGGTTCAAGGTCAGTAGCGGCCCTGCCACTGCACCGCGGGCACCGCCGGCCCGCTGCCCAGCACCGGCGCCAGCGCCCCGCCGCGCAGCCGGTCGACCAGCGGCGCCAACCGTCCGGCCAGCAGCGCGAGCGGAATCCCGATCACCACACCCACCAACGCGCCGACCGCGACGTCGTGTGGGTAGTGCACACCGACCCAGACCCGCGAAGCGGCCATCAGCGCGGCGAACACCATGGCCGCCCAACCCAGCCGCCGGTAGGCGAAGACCAGCGCGGTGGCCGTGGCGAACGCGATCACCGAGTGGTTGCTCGGGAAGGACCAGTCACCGGGAACCGGGCAGGTCTCCAGGGTGACGCTGGTGGGCATCTGCTGGCACGGCCGGTTCTCCTGGACCAGGCCCTTGAGACCGGAGTTGACCGCATAGGCCGCGATCACGACCAGCGGCGAGGCCAGCACCCTGGCCATGACCACCGAGTCGTCCGAGCGGGCCTTCCACCAGCCGTAGATCATGAAGATTGCGAACAGGCCGAGACCGACGGCCGACCAGACCTTCACCAACTGGTCGAACCAGTGCGGGGACGAGTGCGCCCAGCCGATCACCTTGGTGTACAGGTCACCGTCGATGCCGCTGCCGTCGTAGGCGAGGAAGTACGGACTCACTGGGCAGCACCACCGGAACGTCGAGCGCGAAGGACTTCTAGGACAACTGGGATCACGGAGACAACTACTACCAGACCGATGATCGGCAGCAGATATCCGTCGATACCGCTCACGGTGGACCCGAGTCCGTACCCGGCCAGCACCACACCGACCGACCAGAGCACGCCGCCGGCCACCTGCCAGCGGGCGAAGACCCCGGCGGGTACGTCGAGCACCCCGCAGAGCGGGTTGAGCACCGTGCGGACCACGGGGATGAACCGCGCGAGCACGATCGCCTTGCCGTGGCCGTACTTGGCCAGCAGTTCCTCGGCCCGCTCGGCGCCCTGCCGCAGGCTCCTGCGGTTGCTGCGGGCGAGCAGGGCCCGTCCGCCCCGGCGGCCGATGAAGTAGCCGACCTGGGCACCGACCAGCGCCCCTGCCAGTGCGGCCGGGATCACCTGGGCGAGGTGCAGTTGCGGGCCCTTGGTGGCACCGGGCACGCAGAGCAGCCCGGCGGTGAACAGCAACGAGTCGCCGGGCAGGAAGAAGCCGACCAGCAGACCGGTCTCGGCGAACAGGATGACGGCGACACCCAGGGCGCCGAAGGCGGAGAGCAGCGACGAGGCGTCGAGCACGTTCACCGCGAGTTGGGCGGACGACTGGACCAAGACTGGCGGACCTCCCGTACGTTGGGACGCGGCCCCGCGAGGGGCGCCCGAATGTCTACAATGACGTAGACGGTCGACAGGACTGTAGACGATAACTCGGAGGGTGTGCGACATGACCGACGGACCGCAGTCGCGTCGCAGTGCCGGAGAGCTGGAAGCCCAGGTGCTGGCCGCACTCTGGAACGCCGGGCGGCCGCTGACCCCGCAGGACGTTCAGAGCGCCCTCGGCGACGGGCTGGCCAGAACCACCATCGCCACCATCCTCGGCAGGCTCCACGACAAGGGGACGGTCGAACGCACCAAGGCCGGGCGGGCCTTCGCCTACACGCCCACCGTCGAGGACCAGGCCGGACTCGCCGCCCGCCGGATGCGCAGCGAACTCGACCGGGGCGACCGCAGCACCGTGCTCGCCCGGTTCGTCTCCGACCTCTCAGCCGAGGACGAGCGCCTGCTCCGCCAGCTCCTCGGGGAGAACGAGTGATCGTCGCCGTCTGGGCTCCCCTGCTGCTGCCCTTCCTCGCCGTCCCGCTCGCCCGCCACCTCGCCGAGGCGCTCAGCCCGCGCCTCGCCGCCTGGGTGCTGGCCGGCACCGCCGCCACCACCGCCGGGGCGACCGCCGTCTCGCTCGGCCTGCTCGCCGCCGCCGGAATGCTGCGGCTGCCGATCGTCGCCGCGCTCGGCCACCTGGCGCCGCACCGACTGCCCGGCGGCCCCGCCTACCCGGCGGTCGCGGCCGCCGTACTGCTGGTGGCCGCCGCCGCGCTGCTGCTGCGCACCGGCCGCCGCCAGCTCACCGATCTGCGCCGCGCCCGCGACGCCGCCGACGCGGGACACCTCAGCTCCACCGACCGCCAGGACTGCACCGAGCCGGTCCGCCTCGGGCCGCTCACCGTCCTGGACGACGACCACGCCGACGCCTTCGCACTGCCCGGGCCGCTCGCCCGTCCCACCGAGCCCGGCCGGGTCGTGGTCACCACCGGCATGCTCCGCGCCCTCACCGGCCCCGAGCGCGCCGTCCTGGTCGCCCACGAACAGGCCCATCTCAACGCCCGCCACCACCTCTTCCTGGCGGCGACCGAGTACGCCACCGTGCTGCACCCCGCCCTGCGACCGCTGCGCGCACCGCTCGGCTACCAGCTGGAACGGTGGGCCGACGAAGCCGCCGCCCAGGCCACCGGCGACCGCGCCCTCACCGCCCGCGCGGTCGGGCGCGCCGCACTCGCCGCCGCCGCGGCGCCCCGGCCGCACCGGCCCCGGCTCGCCCCCGCCGCCCACTCCGGGCCGGTCCCCCGCCGGGTCGCCGCCCTACTGACCCCGCCCCGCCGCGGCCGCCGCACCGCGGGCCGCACCGCCGTCGCCCTGGCCCTCACCGCCTGCCTGGCCCTCACCACCTTCGCCGCCGCCGAGGCCACCGCCGACCTCCACGACAACGTCGAAGCCGCCCAGGCCCATCACTGACCGGAGATCGCACCACCCCGGGCGCCCGGGGAACCGCGCGCCCGCCCGCCGTCGTTGCGGCACACGGGCACCCGACCGCCCTGAACGAAACCGGAGGATCGAGGGAGACCGCGAGCATGCCCGTCCAGCCGATCACCGTCCTCGGCGAGTGCGTCGCCGACGCCTTCGTCCAGCCCCCCGCGCCCGGCGAGCCGGCCGCACCCGGCGAGCTGACCCTACGGGTGCACGCGGGCGGCGGCCCCGCCAACACGGCCGTCGGCCTGTCCCGGCTCGGCACCCCCACCCGCTTCGTCGCCCGCCTCTCCGAGGACACCTTCGGCCGGCTCTTCCGCTCCCGTCTCACCGCCTCCGGCGTGGACCTCTCGCTCAGCGTCCGCGCCGCCGAGCCCAGCACCCTCGCCGTCGCCGACCTCGACCCGGACGGCCGGGCGTCGTACTCGTTCCACGCCGAACGCACCGCGGACTGGCAGTGGCGGCCCGAGGAACTCGCGGCGGTACCGCTCACCGGCACCGCCTGCGTCCACACCGGCTCGCTGGCGCTGATCCGCGAACCCGGCGGCCGCGCCGTCGAGGACTTCCTCGACCACGTCCACCGCGCCCCGGACCGGCCGACCGTCTCGATCGACCCCAACGTCCGCCCGCTGCTGGTGGATCCGGCCCGCTACCGCGAGCGGCTGGACCGCTGGTGCGCAGCCGCCGACCTGCTCCGGCTCTCCGCCGACGACCTCGGGCTGCTGCTCCCCGGCGTCCCGCCCGAGGAGGCCTGCGACCGGTGGCACGCGGCCGGGGTCCGGCTGGTGGTGATCACGCTCGGCGCGGACGGAGCGCTGGCCTCGCTGGACGGCACCCGGATCACCGTCCCGGCCGTCCCCGTCCGGCTGGTGGACACCGTCGGCGCGGGCGACGCCTTCACCGCCGGGCTGCTGCACCGCCTGGGCAGCCGGGGCCTGCTCGGCGGCGCACTCGACGGGCTCACCGAAGGGGACACCGCCGACGCCTGCGCGTACGCGGCCGGGGTCGCCGCCCTCACCTGCGCCGTCCCCGGCGCCAACCCGCCCTGGGCGGACCAGCTCGACCAGGCGCGGGCCGGTGTCCCGGCTCACCCGCCAACCCCTTGATCGACCGATGATCCGCCGGATGTCAGCCCCTCGCGCGACCGCTGAACGGGTGAACCCCGGCCGGCGGAGTGAACGGGACCGCCGGGCCACGGGGAGCGCGGGACGCCGCGGGCCCCGTGACCGGTCGGTCTGCGGTGCGCCGAACCGCTCCCCCTCCGGTCCACCCCTCGGACTGCGGCCACCGCCGGAACGCGGGCCCGGGCCGTCACGGCGCGATACGAAATATCCGGCAACCCCGCCACCCGGCGAGCTCCCCGCCGTACCCTGTGTGCGGGCATCCGGGGGACATGACACACGGGCGGCCTGGAGGGCGACTCGACGGGGGGAGAGTGCGGTGCTGGACAGCGAGGGCTCGGCCCACGCAGGCCCGGTCTCACCTGGTGAGATGGCTAGGGTGCACGAACTCACCCTGGCCGGCGACACCTCTCCGGTACTGCCCCGGCCCGAGATCGGCGACTCCTGGGAGCGGCTTCGCCGGCTCGGCCTCGACCCCGAGCTCGGCCGCAACGTCGACCGGCTCAGCGCCGCCGAGGTCGAGCACCGCCGCCGCGAGACCCACCTCGCCGAGGTGCTCCCGGTGCTGCGCTCCACCCTGCTGCTGCCCTCCACCGGCGCCCCGCTGCTGTTCGCCGTCGCCGACGCGGAGGGCCATGTGCTCTGGCAGGAGGGCGCCCGCCACCTGCGCCGCAACGCCGACGGGATCGGCTTCGACGCCGGCGCCCGCTGGTCCGAGGACGCGGTCGGCACCAACGGCATCGGCATGGCCCTGCGGGTCCGCCGCCCGATGCAGGTCCACTCCACCGAGCACTACCTGCGCAGCCACCACGCCTGGACCTGTGTCGCCGCACCGGTCCACGACCCGCGCACCGGACGGCTCACCGGAGTGGTCGACCTCAGCGGACCGGCCCGCACCATGGCCCCGTACCTGCTCCAACTCGCCGCCACCGCCGCCCGGCTGGCCGAGGCCGAGCTGCGGGCCCGTCAGCTGGAGGCACTGCACCAGCTGCGCACCGTCGCCGCCCCGCTGCTCGCCCGGGTCACCGAGCCCGCCATGGTGGTGGACGACGACGGCTGGACCGCCGCCACCCTCGGCCTGCCGCCCCTCGCCCGGCTGAGACTGCCCGCCGACGGCTGGGGCTCCTCCGACATCCACTGGCTGCCCACCCTCGGCGAGTGCGCCGTCGAACCCATGGCGGGCGGCTGGCTGATCCGTCCGCTCACCGGCTCCGCCGGCGCCGTCGCCGAACAGACCGAACGGGCCGCCTTCCGCCTGGACCTGAGCCATCCCGACCATCCGAAACTGCTGGTCACCGGCGCGGCCGGCAGCTGGTCCCACGCCCTCAGCCCGCGGCACGCCGAGCTCCTGCTGCTGCTCGCCGTCCACCGCGAGGGGCGCAGCGCCGCCCAGCTCGCCGAAGCCCTCTTCGCCGACCCGGCGCGCACCGTCACCGTACGCGCGGAGATCTCCCGCCTGCGCCGCTACTTGGGCGGCCTCCTGGAGCACCGCCCGTACCGGATCGCCCACTCGGCCACCGTCTCCGTGGCCGGCCCCGCCGACCCCTACGACCTGCTCCCGACCTCCTCTGCCCCCGCCGTACGCGCGCTCCGCGCCGGCCTCCTCGCGGGCACGTACCGCCTGCCGGGTCAGGAGCGCGAGGAAGCGCCCGCAGCGGACGGTACGGTCACGCGCTGACTCCCGCGCCTCATGGCACCCCTGGCCGGGAGACCCGCCGACCGGCCCACCGTGCGCGGCCGTTCGCGGCCCCGCGCCCCGGGGCCTGCCCCGCCGAAGACGCCTGCCCCGCTGCCTCCACCGGGTACGTCCCGGAACCCGCCGGGCGCCCTAGGAGCCCACCAGCTGGGCGAGTTGCTCGTCCGTGGGCTCCACCGCCGCCTCCGCCGCCTCCGAGACGCAGGCGTACGTCCGCCTCAGCCACGACTTCACCGCGGCCCTGGACATCTCCAACAGGGCGCTGCCGTGCGGGGATTCCAGCGCGAGGTGGAGTGTCGAGCCGTGGCAGGGACAGTACGCGGGCCAGAGCTTCACATCGCCCTGGCCGCTCAGACCTTCGAGGCCGTCTCGCAGCAGTTGCCGGGAGAATACCCAGTCCGCCTCGTCCGCCCGGCCCAGGTGGAAGGTGAGCTGCACCTCGTACGGCCGCTGCGGGTCGTACCGGAAGCGCGTGCGCACCTCGCCGACCAGGTCCTTCTCCAACGCGATCCGCAGGGTCAGGACCTCCTCCACCGGCGCCGGAGCACCGGTGGTTCTGCCCGCCTCGTCGCCCGTGGGGGTGGCGGCGAGCGGCGGGTTGGCGGAGGCGGACAGCGGGTCGCGCGGCATGACGATCTCTCCGAGGCGGCTGGGGTTCAGGCCAGCGTGCTGCACGGTGCCGCGTCCGGCAAGAGTTGCAGAGGGTTGCAACCGGCCGTTGACCGACCGGGCCGCCGGCCCGCTCCCGGGCCTACACGAACACACATCAGACGCTTCGTCAATTATCGGACAGGTCATACCGGTAAGTGCCATCAGCCCGTTCCGTTCCGGGGCTGGCGGATCAGCGGCGTGCCGCTGATACCCTCGTCATCCAGCCCGGATGAGGCGTGGAGAGGACACGGCGGGGGACCTGGAAGGGCGTCCGACCATGAATGCGAAGCTTCGCGACAGGCCGCGCGAGCAGCGGCAGCGCGCCGAAGCGGCAGTGTGCGGCGCGCCGGTGCGCGGGCCCGTCGGCCTGGAGCACGCGGGCCAACGCTCCGGACGGCACGGCCGGCCCAGGCCGTTCGGTGGCTTCCGGCTGCCCGGTCTGCGCTTCTCCGGCGCTGCCATGGCGATGTCCACGGTGCTGGGGATCAGCGTCGCCACCACCTGGCTGCTCAACGAACAGCAGAACGTCGGCCGGCGTCCCGGGATGTCCAACGTCGGGGCGAGCCCGCCGCTGCCGAGCCCGGACGCGGCCGACGCGGCCGCCGGGCCGGCCACCCGCTCCCCGGGTTCGACGCCGACCGTGACGGCGTCGGCGGAGGCCAGGGCGCTCGGCACCCCCGAGGCGGCGCCCCGGACCACCCTGACCCCGTCCGCTGGCGCCCCGGTGTCCGGTACGCCCTCGGCGTCCCCGAGCGCCCCCGTCGGCGGCCGGACCTCCGCCGCCGCACCGTCGCCCGGCGCCTCCCGGCCCGCCGGCGGCACCGCGAGCACCGGCAGCCCGAGCGGCACCGCGAGCGGCGGCCCGGCGCCCCGGTTCAGCCCGCAGCCGGACAGCGGGCTGTCCGGAAGCGGCAGTTCCGACGCGGTCGGCACCACCGGTGTCCGGCACACCCTGGCACTGACCGTCGGTGAGAACGTGACCGCGCTCCAGGTCGAACTCCGGCTGGCCCGCCCCGAGGCGCTCCCCGGCACCACCCCCTGGAGCAGCCTCCCCGGCGCGGTGGTGACGGTCGCCCAGGAGCGCGGTGCCCTGGTCTACCGCTTCACCGCACCGGTCGGCCTCGACCTCGCCCCCGGCCGCTACACCTTCGGCGTCCGCGGCACCCGGCCCGCCGACGCCTCGGACCGGCCGCCGCAGGAGACCTGGGCCGCCTCCGCCTTCGCCCTGGACGCGCCCCGCGCCCTCGCCGTCCGCGGCGCCTTCGGCTGAGCCCCGCGCCGCCTCGGGCGCACCGCGCACCGCCCCGGTTGCCCGGGGCCGGGGCCGGGGCCGCCCGGACGGCGGCCCACCGGCCACCCGGGCTCAGCGCGAGCGCACCCGCACCGCCCGCAGCAGGTCGTCCACCTGGTCGCCGAGCACCCGCCGCAGCGAGGGCGTCAGGTCCTCCCGGCCCAGGCACTCCTCCGCCAGCCGCACCGTCTCCGGCTCGGTGTGCCCGGCGGGGAACAGCGCGCGGCCGAGCACCCTGGCCACGGTCGCCCCCCGCTGCGCCGCGTCCGGCAGCTCGGCGAAGTACCGCCGGACGTACTCCTGACGGAGCTCGTCCGCGCCCGACTGCCAGAACCCCTGAGCGACGGCGGTCATCAGGTGGTTCGACAGCGCGCCCTCGGTGAACAACTGCCGCCACGCCGCCGCCTTCGCCGCCGGCTCCGGCCGGGCGGCCCCGGCCCGGGCGGCACCCTGGCGGGCGCTGCTGCTCGGATCGGCGGCCAACTCGGCGGCGATCCGGGCCTCGTCGACCCGACCCTCGGCCGCCAGCCTGGCCAGGACGGCCCAGCGCAGCTCGCAGCTCAGCTCCCCGACCGGTGAGCCGTCGGCCAACCAGGCTTCCAGCTCGTCCAGTTGCTCCTCGCCGACGGCGTTCTCGATCGCGCCGCGCAGCGCGGCGACCCGCAGCCCGTCCTCGATCCCGGGGCGGGCCAGCAGCCGGCGCGACACGGCGGCGAGGCGCGCGGCAGCGGCGGGGCGCTCCTCGGGCGCCAGGTACTCGGTGACCAGCACCGTCCGGGCGAAGGTGAGGACGGCGTCGACCACCGTGTCCCGGTCCTCGCCGGGCAGCTGCGTTTCGACCAGGTCCAGGTACTCGGCGGGCGTCGACTCGCCGTCGCGGACCAGGTCGCGCGCGTTCTCCCAGAGCACGGCGCGGACCAGCGGGTCCTCGATCCGGGAGAGCGATCCGGTGACGGTGCGCCAGGAGTGCTCGTCCAGGCGGAACTTGGCCCAGGTGAGGTCGCCGTGGTTGGGCAGCAGCAGGTCGGCCCGCGCGGAACCGGTCAGCTTGGGCAGCGCCACCGGCCGGCCCGGCTCGACCTCCGCCTCGAAGCCGTCCCGCAGCACCAGGGCACCGTCCGCCCGCAGGTCGTACGCCGCGATGCCGACCCGGTGCGGCCGGGTGCCGCCCGAGGCCAGCTCGGCGGTGGCGACCCGGTCGGTCCCGTCGTAGCGGACGTCCAGCCGCAGGGTGTCCACGCCACTGGTGCGCAGCCAGCGTTCGGCCCAGCCGTGCACGTCCCGGCCGCTCCTCTCCGCCAACGCTTCCAGGAACTCGGCGAGTTCGGCGTTGCCGAAGCGGTGCCGGGCGAAGTGCTCGTTGATGCCTGCGAAGAACGCCTCGTCGCCGAGCCAGGCGACCAGCTGCCGCAGTGCGGAGGCACCCTTGGCGTAGGCGATGCCGTCGAAGTTGACCATCGCCTCGGCCAGGCTCTCGACCCCGGTGGCGGCGATGGGGTGGGTGCTGCTTCGCTGGTCGGCGTCGTAGCCCCAGCCCTTGCGCTTGACGCCGAAGCTGGTCCAGGCCCCGGTGAAGCGGGTGGACTCGGCGGCGATCCGGTAGCCGAGGTACTCGGCGAAGGACTCGTTCAGCCACAGGTCGTCCCACCAGCGCATGGTAACCAGGTCACCGAACCACATGTGGGCCATCTCGTGGGCGATCACCACGGCGCGCAGCTCGCGTTCGGCCTCGGTCGGGGCCGAGTGGAAGAGCATCTCCTCGCGGAAGACCACGCAGCCGGGGTTCTCCATCGCCCCCCAGTTGAACTCGGGCACGAAGGCCTGGTCGTAGCGGCCGAACGGGTAGCGCTCGTCGAAGAGTTCGTGCAGCCGGTCGAACGAGGCCCGGGTGACCTCGAAGATCTCCTCGGCCTCGCGGTCCAGGTCGGCGGCGAGCGAACGGCGGGCGTGCAGGCCGAGCGGGATCCCGTCGTGCTCGGAGTGAACGGAGTGCAGCGGGCCGGCGACCACGGTGAACAGGTACGTGCTGATCGGCTGGGTCGGCGCGAACTCCCAGTGGGCCGTGCCCTCCCCCGAGTCCGCGTCCGCGCGCCCCGCAGAATCCGTGCGCTCCCCCGGATCCGTGCGCTCCCCCGCGCCGTTGGCGACCAGCGTCCAGTCCGCCGGGGCGGTGGCGGCCAGGTGGATCGGGGCCTTGAGGTCGGGCTGGTCGAAGCAGGGGAAGACCAGCGGCGCGTTGTCGGGGCCGCAGGTCGCGTAGAGGTAGACCGCCCCGTCGGCCGGGTCGGTGAAGCGGTGCAGGCCCTCGCCGACCCGCGAGTAGCGCATCTCGGCCTCGACCAGCAGCTCGTTCTCGGCCGCCAGAGAGGTCAGTTCGAGGCGGTTCCCGTCGAGACCGGCGGGGTCGAGCTCCCGGCCGTTGAGCACCACCCGGTGCAGCACGGCGGGTCGCAGGTCGAGGAAGGTGGCGGCGCCGGGCTCGGCACAGCCGAAGCGGATCACCGTACTGCTGCCGAACACCTCCTCGCCCCGGGTGAGGTCCAGATCGATCCGGTATTCGCGAACCCGGACGAGTCGGGCACGGATCCGCGCTTCGGTACGTTGAAGAGCTCGCATCCCTGCATGCTCGCCCGGCGGTGCGCGGGCGGGCAAGGCTTTTCGCGGTCCGAGGACCGCCTGCCGGTCCGCCCGAGCCGTGCGGGGGCGCCGTCCGGGGGCCGGGCCACGGGCCGTCAGCGAAGGCGATGTGACTACTGTGGGACTGCTCGAAGTGCCGCAACCACCCAGCTCAGGAGGAGAACCGTGCCGACGGACCTGACCCCAGGCGGCAACGCGCCGCTCACCGCCGGCCGCGTGACGGTCGAGGTGACGGCCCCGAAGGCACTGGACGTCTCGGGGCTGCTGCTGACCGAGGCCGGAAAGGTCCGCTCGGACGCCGACCTCGTCTTCTACAACGCCCCCAAGGGCCCCGGCGTGACCCACCGCCCGGCCACCCGCAACACCCCGGGCGCGATCACCGTGGACACCGCCGCGCTGCCGCCCGAGATCAGCAAGGTCGTGGTCACCGCCAGCCTGGACGACTCCTCGGGGACCTTCGCCGGCACCGAGCCGACCGCGACGCTGCGGGACACCATCACCGGAGCGGTCCTGGTCACCTTCACCCCGCGCCGGCTCACCCGGGAGACCGCCCTGGTGGTGGTCGAGATCTACCGGCGAGGCGACGACTGGAAGGTCCGCGCGGTCGGCCAGGGCTACGCCAACGGCCTGGCGGGCATCGCCACCGACTTCGGCGTCTCGGTGTCCTCCTCCAAGCCCGCCGCCTCCGCCCCGGCACCGGGCGCCCTGCCCAAGGTCACCCTGGACAAGGGCCGGGTCAGCCTGGTCAAGGGCGGCTCGGTCTCGCTGGAGAAGAACGGCAAGCCGATGCTCTCCTCGGTCCGGATGGCCCTCGGCTGGGAGCCCGCCAAGCAGGGCCGCAACATCGACCTGGACGCCTCCTGCATCGCCTACGACGCCCAGCGGAACAAGATCGACACTGCCTGGTTCATGAAGCTCAGCGTCTTCGACGGCGCCATCGCCCACTCCGGCGACAGCCTCACCGGCGAGGGCACCGGCGACGACGAGTCGATCACCGTCCACCTGGAGGGCCTGCCCTCGGAGGTCTGCGGCCTGATCTTCGTGGTCAACTCCTTCTCCGGCCAGAAGTTCACCGACATCAAGAACGCCTACTGCCGCCTGCTGGACGGCAGTTCGGGCCGGGAACTGGTCCGCTTCGACCTCACCCACGCCGAACCCAAGACCGGCGTGGTGATGTGCAAGCTGATCCGCCAGTACTCCGGCGAATGGGTGATGACCGCCGTCGGCGAGTACGTCGACGCCAAGACCGCCCGGGGCATGGTCCAGCCGGCCGCCGCGATGCTCTGACCGCCCCGAGGCGCGGACCGTCCTGACGGCCGACCGGACGGTCCGCGACGGCCGGCGGTGCGGTCACCGACGGCCCGCAAGAGCGCCCGGCGGCAACCGTCGGACGGTCCGCGCCCGGCGGCGGTGCGCCGTTCCCCACGGGCGGTGCGGGCCCTGCCATCCGACTCGGACTTTTGTCCGGTTCTCGCTTGTTTGTCCCCCTCCTCAATGCGCCAGGCGCAAAGATGCCGCCCTGACAACGCCCTCAAGTCGCGCCCGTTGATACAGAGTGATCACAGGCCCCGCGGGCCGCAGAACTGAGGAGCAGGAGGAGAGTCATCGCCGTGCGGACCTCCCCCCTCGTAGCCAAGACAGCCGAGGAGATCCTCGACTCCCTGGCCCGCTTCTGCCGACGGATCTCCGGCGAAGGACACTAGCCTTGCGCGGTAGGACGGACGACGATGTCGCCCACGTCCACGTTGTCCGGCTGTTCGATAGCGAAGGCGATGGCTCGTGCGATGGCGTCCGGAGGGATCGCGATCTTTCCCATTGAATCGTTGATCTGGGCTTTCATCTCGGGCGCCATGGACTCCGTGAACTCCGTGCGCGTGACGCCGGGTGAGACGACGGTCACTCGCAGGCCGTCGCCGGCTTCCTGGCGCAGCCCCTCCGAAAGGGTGCGCACGGCGTTCTTGGTTGCGGCGTACACCGACTGGAGCGGGACGATGCGCAGTCCGGCCGTGGAGACGGTGTTGATGAAGTGTCCGAAGCCCTGCGCCCTGAAGACCGGCAGTGCGGCTGCGATCCCGTACAGGACGCCTTTGAGGTTGACGTCGATCATCTTCTCCCAGTCCTCGACCCGGAGGTCGTCCAGAGGAGAGATCAGGCCGATCCCGGCGTTGCTGACCAGGACGTCGATCTTGCCGAACCGGTCACGCGCCAGCTCGACGAGTCCGGACAGGTCCTCGCGCAGCGTGACGTCGGTGCGAGTCCACGCGGCTTCGCCGCCGGCTTCTGCGATCCGGGCGCCCAGGGCTTCGAGCCGCTCCGGTCGGCGTGCTCCGAGGACGACTTTGGCGCCTCGCTCGGCAAGCAGCAGAGCGGTCGCCTCGCCGATGCCGCTGCTGGCACCGGTGATCGCCACGACCTTGCCCTCGATTCCCGACATGATCGTCAGTCCTTCCAAGTGGAGGAGTTCGGGCAGGCCAGGCCATGCCCTAGAGTGAAAGTGGAGGCGCCACCACTTGTTGCAGATTAAGTGGATGCTCCTCCACTTAGCAAGCGGAAGAGGAAGGGACGCACCGATGGCTCGAGACGCCGGACGCCCGTTGAGAGCCGACGCACAACGCAACAGGGACAAGATCCTCGCTGCCGCAGTGCGCGTGTTCACGGAGGAGGGACTGGATGCGCACCTCGAGCGCATCGCCAGGGAAGCCGGCGTGGGCACGGCCACCCTGTACCGCAACTTCCCCACACGGGAGGCCCTGGTTGAGGCGGCCTACCGCAACGAAGTAGCCCAGCTGTGTGATGTCGTCCCGGACCTCCTGGCGACGAAACCGCCCCTCGAAGCCCTTCGCGCATGGACCCGCCTCTTCATGGACTACGCCACTGCCAAACTCGGCATGGCCGACGCCCTGCGAGCCGTGGCCGCCTCGGGGAGCAACCCCCACGCCCACAGTCACAACATGATCCAAGCCGCCATCGCCTCCCTGATGGACGCCTGCACCACTGCTGAAGCGATCCGGACGGACATCGGCCCGACCGACATGTTTGCCGCCCTCGCCGGCATCGCCCTCACCTCGGCGAAGCCCGAACAGCGGGAGCAGGCCGAACGCCTCCTCGACCTCACCCTGGACGGACTGAAACCCGCCAGCCGCACGGCAGCGGAGGGCCGGCAGGGAGGCGCGTGACTCTTCTCCCACTCGACGGAGAGGGCGACCGTCAACCTCGCGCGGCCAGGGCCACCCGTTCGCGCCAGCCGAGCTTGCCGCCGTTCCCGGCCACTCGGGCGGGGGCTGCCGCTGCCGATTCCTGGCGGCAACTCCCGCAGCATTGCTCGCCGTTGACTGGGCGGAAGGCGCGGTCGCAGCCCTCGCAGGACGTCAGCGAGGCGATCCGTACGGGTGCGGGCATCTTGTCCCGCAGGCGGCAGCGCAGCAGGGCCGACGGGCACTTCAGCTGGGCCGGCAGGCCGGCGGTCAGGGCGTGTCGCATGACTGCCGAACTCACGCCTCTGGCCAGCCACTCGGCGGCCAGCGGCAGCAGGCGCCCCACCTCGGCCGCGCCGAGCACGAGCCTCGGGTCGGTGCGCCGCAGCGACAGCAGGACCCGCTCGGCCTCAGCGAGCATCGCCGGGTCGGCCGGGCCGGCCTCGGGCCCCGAGTCCGGTTTCGGTTCGGGCGGGACCGGGAGGGGGGAAGTCTCCCCCTCTGTCAGTCTTTCTCCCGCAGGGAGGGCCGTGCCGGACTCCCGCGCGGCGGCCCCGCCGGGGGCTCGCCTTCCGGCACCCGGGCCGACCTTGGCGAAGTGCTCGGCGAAGAACCGCTCCGCCTCGGCTTCGTCGAGCGGCACGCTGGAGATCAACGACTCCGTCCGCACCTGCCCGGTGGCACTGCGCCAGCGCGCGCAGTGCAGCAGCCCGGCCCCGGACAGCTGACGGCGGGCCCGATCCGCCGTGATCCGGCCGCAGGGCAGCCCGGCCGCCAGCTCGGTGACCGTGGTGCCGCGAGCGCGCGAGGGCGGCAGCGCCAGCGCCCGTACCAGCAGCCGAAAGGCCGCGTCCGAGAGATTGTCGTCCCACACAAGCGTGTTGGCGATCTGCGTGAAGTCGCGCGAGGGCGCGATAACATGCCTGAGCATCCTTCAGTGGTCCTTGTCCACTCGACGGGTGTAGAGCCCGGCCCGGTGCGTCAACACCCGGCCGGGCTCGCCCCTTTCCGGCGGGGCGACCCGTTACGGCGGCCACGGTACACCCCGCCAGACACGCTTGGTGTCGATTTGACTACCGCCAGATACCGACGCTACCCGGGTGCGAAAGTGATGACTGTCGGAACGTCAGGCGCCACCCGGAGGTGGTGAATTCGCCAGGCGTCAACGCGGCACGTTAGTGATCAGTTGCCTAGCTGCCATGTCCCTGTCTGCGGCTCTGGTGAGACCGGCTCCGCTCGGCTCGCCGACTCGGGGCGCCACGGCAGAAGGCTCGGCTCCTTCGTTGGCGATCGATAGCGGCAAGCCGCTTCGGCAGGCCGTTGACAGAACGTTAGTCGTCTGTGGGCGGGCCCCGGGAAGATCACTGCGTCGAACGGCCACAGCCTGCTTCCGGTGGCGGCCCCGGCCGGTAGGAATCGAACGGGACACAACGATGTCTCCGGCCCAAGAGGAGTGACTCATATCTGCTCGTACGTCGAAGTCACTGCTCTGCTCACCGGTTCCCGCACCACGGCCTGCGCTACGCCCGGGCTACTGAGCGGCACCATCGCCGCCCAGATGGGGTCCAGTCGGTGACCAGTCGGCGCCGCGACACCTCTGACGAAACCGCATCCGCCTTGAAACCGGTGATTATGCACACACCTCTGCCCATACCCGTGCCCACAGCCACCGCGCGCCGTCGCCGGTACCCGCGATCGCTGCTCCTCGGTGGTCTGGCAGCCGCCGTCTGCGCCATGCCCGCAAGCCCCGCCCACGCGGCCTCGGACACGACGGGCCGTCTCAAGCAACTCTCCTACCACGGGCACGTGTTCAGCATTCCCACTTCCTGGCCGGTGTTCGATCTGACCGCCAACCCGTCCACCTGCGTACGCTTCGACCAGCATGCGCTGTACCTCGGAACGCCGGGCAAGGATCAGCAGTGCCCGCCTCGGCTGACCGGCCGCACAGAGGCCCTCCTCGTCGAACCGGCAACCACCCCGGCAGCTGCACAGGGGACGACGGACAACTCCGTGGCGCACGAACTCGACGCCGCCGCAGGTGACATCAAGGTCACCGGCACCTATGACGAGGACAAGTCCCTCGTCAGTGGAATCCTGGCCAAGGCCGCCCTGCCCACCGGCAACCCGAAACGGCCCCGGACCGCGACGGCGGCGAACGCCGGCCCAGCCGACAGCGCGGCAGCCGCTTTCCTGCCCGCCAGCGTGACGAACTACGTCGGCAAGGGCTTCGAGGCCTGCACCGCGCCAGCGTCTGATGCGATGAACACCTGGCTGGCCAACTCCCCCTACGGCGCGGTCGGCATCTACATCGGCGGCCCGAGCCGCTCGTGCGGCCAGCGCAACCTCACCGCTTCGTGGGTCCAGCAGCAGGCCGCCGCCGGCTGGCATTTCATGCCTCTGTACGCGGGCGCCATGGCCGAGAAGATCAGCTCGCCGGACAGCGAGGGAACCGCTGCCGCCGACGATGCGGTGAACCAGGCCCAGTCCCTCGGTTTGGGTGTCGGAAGCGTCCTGTACGAGGACATGGAGAGCTACAACTCGACCTACAGTGCCAACGTGCTCGGGTACCTGTCCGCCTGGACCAAGGAGCTCCACGCGCGTGGCTATGTCTCGGCGGTCTACAGCAGCTCCTCCTCCGGTATCTCCGACCTTGTGCGGAACCTGGGCGGTTCCTACGCCATGCCGGACGTCGTCTTCGACGCGAACTGGAACGGGGTCGCCGACACCGACGACCCGATCCTGCCCAGCGGAGCGTGGGCGAACCACCAGCGCGTCCACCAGTACAGCGGAGACGTCCAGGAGACGTGGGGCGGGGTCGAGATCGGGATCGACCGCGACTACCTCGACGTCGCGACTCCGGTCACCGAGAACTACTCGTTGTTCACCAGTTCTGCTGTCACCGACAAGGCCGGCACCGTTCACGTCTTCCGCATCAACCAGAGCAACGGTCACCTCACCGACTCCTACCGCCCCAAGGGCGGCAAATGGGCGGCCCAGGACCTCAACACCAAGGC
>NZ_JBVIMH010000018.1:0-159129 GCF_055579945.1 Kitasatospora sp. NPDC032150
CACCAGTCGGCCCGGTCGCACCGGTCGGCCCGGTCACACCGGTCGGCCCGGTCGCACCGGTCGGCCCGGTCACACCAGCACCAGTCGGCCCGGTCACACCAGCACCAGTCGGCCCGGTCACACCAGCGCCGGTCGGCCCGGTCACACCAGCACCAGTCGGCCCGGTCGCACCGGTCGGCCCGGTCACACCGGTCGGCCCGGTCGCACCGGTCGGCCCGGTCACACCAGCACCAGTCGGCCCGGTCGCACCAGTCACACCAGTGGCCCCGGTCGCACCGGTCGCACCAGTCGGCCCGGTCACACCAGCACCAGTCGGCCCGGTGGCACCAGCCGCGCCAGCGGCCCCAGTCGGCCCAGTGGCCCCGGTCATACCAGTCGGCCCGGTCGGCCCGGTCGCACTGGTTGCACCAGTGGCACCAGTGGCACCAGTGGCCCCGGTCGCACCAGCGGCCCCGGTATCACCGGTCGCACCGGTCGGGCCGGTCGCACCAGCGGCCCCGGTATCACCGGTCGCACCGGTCGGGCCGGTCGCACCAGTCGGGCCAATGTGCTCACAGTGCGGCCGGTGACATCCATCGTGTGACGATGAGTCAATGCGCCGCATAGCGCCGGCTTCCGGGTCGACGACGCCGGTGAACAGCACGGCGATCAATGCCGCCGCGCTACCGACAGCCCGGTGCACACTGCGCCGGGGAAGAGGCCCCAGCGGGTGAAGTCTCATGGTGTTTGTCTCCTATGTTGTGGACAGGTGAACGGAAGGCACCTGGCCATACACGCGGATGGGAGCAGCGGCTGATGGTGTGTCCGGGGGATCCGTGCCCGTGTCACGGCGCGCATACCGCGTAAGGGGTGACGTTGGTGAAGTTGGTGCTCTGGTTGTCGGCGAGTACTTGCCAGCTGTTGCCGACCGGCCGACTGGTGACTTCCGTGGGCGGAACAGCGCCGCCACTCTGCTGGTATCCCCCACCGGTGATGACGCTGCCGCTCGGGCAGTTGGCCGTGGCCACCACCGGAACTCTGGCCACCGCCACCCCGATCGGGCCACTGCCGACGGGGACGGTGGCGACGACCGTGCTGCTGGACGCGTCGATCACCGACGTGGTGTTCGAGCCGCTGTTGGCGACGTAGACGCGGGTGCCGCCCGGGCTGACCGCCACCCCATCAGGATTGCTGCCGACGGGGATGGTGGTGGTGACCGTGTTGCTGGACGTGGCGATCACCGACACGGTGCCCGAGGTGTCGTTGGCGACGTAGGCGTTCGCGCCGTCCGGGCTGATCGCCACAGCGAACGGACCGGTGCCGACGCCGACGGTGGCGGTGACGGTGTTGGTGGTGGTGTCGATCACCGACACGTTGTTGGAGTTAACGTTGGCGACGTAGACGTGCAGGCTGTCCGGGGTGGCCGCCACACCGATCGGGTTGACGCCGACGGGGATGGTGGTGGTGACGGTGTTGGTGGCGGTGTCGATCACCGACACACTGTTCGACAGAATGTTGGTGACGTAGGCTTGCGTGCCGTCCGGGGTGATCGCGATGCCGGACGGGTCGGCTTGAACGGTGACGGTGGTGGTGACCGTGTTGGTGGCGGTGTCGATCACCGACACAGTGCCCGCGCCCGCGTTGGTGACGTAGGCGTGCAGACCGTCCGGAGTGATCGCCACACCTCTCGGCGTGTTGCCCACGGGGATGGTGGTGGTGACCGTGTTGGTGGCGGTGTCGATCACCGACACACTGTTCGAGCCTCCGCCTGAGTTGGCGACGTAGACGTGCAGACCGTCCGGGGTGACCGCGACACCATCCGGACCGCCACCGACGCCGACGGTGGCGATGACCGTGTTGGTGCCGCCATCGATCACTGACACGGTGTTATCGCCGAGGTTGGCGACGTAGACGAACGTTCCGCTCGCCGCGGCCGCAGGTCCCGCCGTGGCGAGCGGCATGCCCAGGACGCCCAGGGACACCGCCAGTGCCACCCGGACCCAGGCCTGTCTCCACCACACACCAAGCACGGGGGCCCTCCCGGGCCCCCACCGCACCCACAGCCTTCGGACCGACATACGCCCACCGAGCATGAAACCCTCCTCAAAGTTCAGGTCAGTTCAATCGCTCTGAACACGTTCCGGAGACGCGAGAAGCACCCACTGGTGATCTTGTTAATGGGTAATCACTTCACTTGACGTCAACAGCGTCCAGCAGGTCAACGAACACGCCGAGTTGACAAGACGTCACTTTTTGTGGATCGGTGGTCGGCTCGCGAGGAGACTTCGGAGCCGGAGGAGGTCCAAGCCGGGCCGGCGGTAGGCCGTGGAGGCGCCCAGGTCGCGCTGGAGCGCGGGCAGGGCAGCGTTCAGGGGCCCGCGCGGTGTTCGGTGAAGACGTGGGTGAGGATGGCCGTGGCCACGGGGCCTGGAGGGGGCTGAGGAGGCGCTGGCCGCCAGCGCGCGGCTGCTGTCCGCCGCCCGCTCGGTGCGGATGTCGTACGGGGTGCCCTCGCCGTCGTCGTTGCGGTTGGAGCCGCACGATGTCGAGCTGACGGCCGCTTTGGAGGTGGTCCGGGCGGATCTCGACGTCGCGCTGGCAGCGAACCGTGATCCGATCGGGCCCTCAACCAGCGGCGCGGTTCGGCCTCAGGATTGCCCCACCCGGCACGCGCCCCGCGAGGGGGTGGCACACCGGGTGGGAGCTGGGGCCGTTCGGTTGTTTACCAGCGCAGGAGCTGGCCGGTGGCGGCCAGGCGGTCGAGCACGTGGCGGCAGGTGGTGCTGGCGCGGAGGGCATCGCCATGGGTGAGGTGGGCGATCTCGGCGATCTCCCCGTGGGGTGCGGGGTGCCCGGTGGCTTCGGCGGTGAAGCAGACGGTGCGGACCACGGTGCCGTCGGGCTTGTCGTCCGGCCCGGCTTCCACGAGCAGCGTGGCTGTGGCGGTGGAGGCGTCCAGGGTGACGCCGAGTTCTTCGCGGATCTCCCGGACCAGGGCTTGGTGAAGGGTTTCGCCGGGTTCGGGTTTGCCGCCGGGCAGGTAGAACCGGTCGCGGCCGTGGGTTCGGGTGACGAGGAGCCGACCTTCATCGAGCCGGATCCACGCCACCTTTTCGATTACGTGGGTCACCTGGCTCAGGAAGCGGTGGGGGCGCCGGCCACGCGGCGGTCGCCGCCGTTGCGCTCCTGCCAGAACCGGTAGACCTCCACCGCGTCCTCGCGCGGCTCGTACCGCATCGGCAGGCGGCGCTGGTCCCAGTCCTTCGCGAACTCGCCATAGAAGGTGTCGAGTTCGAAGTACTTGCGGTCGTCGACGTAGTGCGGCTCGTAGGCGTCGCGTGTGGTGAGGAAGACGACCTCGTCCGGGGAGCAGTAGTACAGCGAGCCCAGGCACATGGGGCAGGGGTGGGCCAGGACGTAGATGGTGGTGCCGGTCAGGTGTTCGGTGCCCAGCTTCGTGCACGCCTCGCGGACGGCGAGGATCTCCGCGTGCGCGGTCGGGTCGCCGGTCTGGGCGACCTTGTTGGGGCTCTCGGCGAGGACCTTCCCGTCATTGACGATGACGGTCGCGAAGGGGCGGCCGCCGTCTGCGACGTTCTGGCGGGCGATGTCGATGGTGCGCTGGACGAAGTCCATGACGACCTCCTCGGAAAGCAGGGAGCGGGGTGAGGCGGTGGTGGGGCGGACCGGCTGCGGCCCGCCCCACCGGGGTGGCGTTCGTCAGAAGGGCTTGGTCGGCAGGTACTTGCCGTCCAGGGTGATGACGGCGCGCTCGCCGCCCTCGGGGTCGGCGACCTTCTTCACGTCGAGCTTGAAGTTGATCGCGGAGATGATGCCGTCACCGAACTGCTCGTGCACCAGGGCCTTGAGGGTGGTGCCGTAGACCTGGAGCATCTCGTAGAAGCGGTAGATGGTCGGGTCGGTGGGGATGCCGCCGGGGATCGAGCCCCGGGTGGGGATGGTCTGCAGCAGCATCGCCGCGTCATCGTCCAGGCCCAGCAGCTCGGCGACCGCCTTCGCGGAGCCCTCCGGCAGGGGGTGCTGGCCGAGGACGGCGGCGGTGGTGAAGGCGACCGACAGTCCTGAGGCGTCGGCGATCTGCTGCCAGGAGAGGTTCTTGCGCATCTTGGCCTCGACCGCGGCGGCGGCCAGGGCCTCGCGGGCGGCGGGGTCGAACTGGGCGTGCACCATGGGTGGATTCCTTTCACTGGGTGCCCGTCGCGCATCGTGCGCGAAGCGGGCGGGTTCAGGGGTGGTGGCGGTTGGTGGTCCCGGGTCGCGCCGGCAGGAGCGGCCCGGCGAGCCGGGTCAGGCCACGAGTGGGGCGGGGGAGCCGGTCGCCTGGACTTCCTCGACGCGGCCGGTGGCGATGTCGAAGACCCAGCCGCGCAGGGTGACCTCCTGCTCCGCCAGGGCGCGGGCGACCGAGGGGTGGGTGGCCAGGTTCGCCAGCTGGGCCAGCACGTTCTGCCGTACCAGCACATCCACCTCACCCCGCGCGGTGCGGGCCCGGGAGGCGTCCGCGTGCCGCAGCCAGTCGGCGACCGCCGGAGCGGCGGTGAGGTCGTGGCCCTGAGCGAGGGCGGTCATCGCACCGCAGGCCGAGTGCCCGCACACCACGACGTCCTTCACCCCCAGCACGGCGACGGCGTACTCGATGCTCGCCGCCACCCCGTCGGGCCCTGGAGCGTAGGCGGGCACCAGGTTGCCGGCGGTGCGGATGACGAACAGCTCACCCGGCTCGCTCCCCGTGATCAGCTCGGGGACGACGCGGGCATCGGAACAGCTGATGAACAGCGTGTGCGGCGTGTGGCTGCCGGCCAGGTGGGCGAACAGGTCTTCCTTGGTCGGGAAGACGTCCTGCTGGAAACGCGTGACACCCTCGGCGAGGTCTCGCATGGGTCACTCCCTTCGGTGGCTGCCGACCCGTCCGACCCGGCGAGATCCACCCTGCATGACCTCCACCTATAGCGTCCAATATCGATCATCCATAGAAATCATTGGTGTCATCTATAGTTCTGACATGGCCCTGGAACTGCGCCACCTGCGCTACCTGCTAGCCGTGGCCGAACACGGCAACTTCACCCGCGCCGCCGAAGACCTGCACATCTCCCAACCCACCCTGTCCCAGCAGATCAAGCAGATGGAGCGGACTCTGGGCATCCAACTGCTGGACCGCTCCGGCCGCACCGTGCGACTCACCGACGCCGGCGAGGCGTACGCACACCACGCGCGACGCGCGCTACAGGACCTCGCCACCGCCGAACGCGCCGTCCACGACGTGCAGAACCTCTCCCGCGGCCACCTGCGGCTCGCGGTCACCCCCACGTTCACCGCCTACCTCGTCGGCCCCCTCACCGCCGAACTCCACACCCGCCACCCGGGCATCACCCTGACCGTCCGGGAGATGACCCAGGAACTCATCGAGACCGGCCTGCTCGCCGACGACTTCGACCTCGGCATCGCCTTCACGGGCACCCACCAGCCCGGCATCACCGCCACCCCGCTGTTCACCGAAACCCTCAGCCTCGTCACCGGCCCCCATCACGCCGACGCCAGCCAAGACCAACCGCTTCCCGTGCAGGCTCTCGCCGAACGGCAACTCGCCCTGCTCACCGGCGACTTCGCCACCCGCAGCCATGTCGACGCCTACTTCGCTCGACACGGCGTCAGTCCGCGAATCCGAGTGGAAGCCAACTCGATTCAGACGCTCACCGAGATCGTCCGACGCACCCCGCTCGCCACCGTCCTGCCCGACGCCATCACCGACGATCACCCCCACCTCACTCCCGTCCCGGTCGACCCTGCCCTCCCCACCCGCACCGTCGCCCTCCTCCAGCGCGCCGACGCCTACCAAAGCGCCGCCACCCGCGCCTTCACCCGCCTCACCCACGACCTCGTGCACACGCGCGGCTATCCCCCGGCCTCCTGCCAGGAGTACCCCGGTGCTGCCCCGGCACGTACCCAGCGACATCAAAACTCGTGAACAAAGCCACCCACGAGGTGGTCAGCCGACTGCGAGCACGCATGTCCTGCGCTCAGCTCGCCCTGCGCGTCGCCGACCTCGAAGGCTCCATCGCCTTCCACTCCAAGCGCGTCCCACCCGGCCTCCGGTGATCGGCGCCGCTCTCTCTCCGGGGCCACCCAGGCGCGATGCGGAACCTCAGGCCCCGGCCGCGCCGCGGGGGCTCGGCAGTCCGCCGGCGCGACCCCCTGGTCGGCGGGACGGGAAACGGCCCGGGTTCCCGTCAGTGGGCACCCGCCGCAGCCCGCCAGGCAGGTGCCCACTGTGACCCCGCGGATGTCCACAAAGCCGGGAACGTCGGCCCGGCTCCGGCGGACCGGGAGCTGTCCCGCCCTCCGGGCGGCGCTGTCACCACTCGTCGTAGTCGCCGATCACCAGGAAGCTGCCCACGACGCCGTCGTCACCGAACAGGACTCCGTGGACGGTGCGGGTCACAACGCCATTGGTTTCGCCGTGGGGCCCCACGGTGGCGACCGGAGCGCCGTTGTCACAGGTGAAGCCGCGGAAGACTTCGACGGTCTTCCGGCTGTCATTGAAAATGCTGAAGCTGCTGGAGCCCAGTCCGCTGGCCGCAGTGATGCAGCCGTCAATGGAGGCGGAGTACACACGCTCGTTGAAGTAGATCCTCCCCTCTTCCCTGTGGCCGCGGCCGTGTCCACCGCCCTCCCGGTCGCGGCCCTCGTCCCTGTCGCCGCCTGCACGTCCACCGCCCTCGCGGTCGCGGCCCTCGTCCTTCTCTCCGCTTGCGCGTCCACTGCCCGAGACAGCCGCGGCAGGGGTGGCCGGCTGGACGGGCTGGGCCACTCGCTGGACGGGCTGAGCCACTCGCTGGACAGACGGGGACACCGGGGCGGATTCGGCGGTCGAGGCGTAGGTGATACCGGTGGCTGCAAGGACCGCCGCGCTTCCGGCAGCGGCCACAGTTAACGTACGCGTGCGCATGTCACTTCTCTCCGTCACATGGATGTCGGCCGGGCGACCGATCTTCGACGAACGTAACGACAGCCCTTATAGCTGTCATTTCGGACATGTCCGAGGTATGACACCAGGAGTCCAGCCAGGTGGAAGTGCGGCGCGCACCGCATACCGGGCACCCCACCGCCCCGGCCCGGTGGTACCGGTCAGCGCCCTGATCCTCAGCGAGGTCAGGGCGCTGACCGGTTCATGCGCTCTCTCCGGAGCGAATGGACCGGCCCGGTGGACACTGATGTCTCGGTGCGCTGTACAGGTGGCTCTGACCCCCGTGATGGACTCGGTCGCGCTGCGGGCAAACGTCAGTGCGGAAGGCGCGAGTTGATACCCGCGATCAGGCGCCGGGCCGCGAACGCGGTGACCGGGCTGGCGAGTTGGCAGAGAGGCTTGAGCGCGGGGACGGGTTCGCGGGCGAGGATCCACGTGAGGCGGGAGCCTCGGGGCGTGGGCTCGACGACGTAGTCTTCGGCACCAGAAGACGCCTCGCGACCCGCCACGAGGCACTGCGCACGAAGAACGGCCCTGGCCCGCTGCGCGGCCGGCAGGCGGCTCTCACCGGCGACCTCGGAGCCCGGCTTCCACGACGGCTGTCAGCCGTTCGTCGCAACAGCGGAGGTGGTCCGCGCCGACAGCCTCCATCGTTGAGTCGACTCGATACCGCGGTCCTGTTGCGACGCGCAGCCTCGGAGTCGGACACCGCACTGGCCTGCTGTAAGGAACGGCTGCGGAGAGCCGGTCGGTCCGACGACGCCGGGCTGCGAACGACCAGGGCGACCAGGGCGACCAGGGCGACCGCCCGGAGGATGATCGTGACAGTCAGTGAGGACGAGCTGCTCAGCGCCGATGACGAGCGGCTGGAAGCACTCTTCCGGGTGAGCATGCCTGGTGACATCCCCAACGGTCCGATGGAGGGCACCGCCCTCATCGGCGCGGGCACGGCCCTGACCCGGCCGATCGCCGCGTTGGTCCGTATGGGCGTGTGGCGGGGCAAGGTCTTCAATCGCGACGCGGGCTACCTGAGCAATCGGCTGTCCGCGCTGGACGTGCTGGCGATCCTCGCCACGGTGGCTCCGGGACCGAGTCTGCTGGACGACCAGGAGTGCATCGTCATCGACTACTCCAGGACGTCCCTCGTCGCGGGCGGCGTGCGTGACGAGATCCGCCAGGTGGGTCCGGACCTGTATCTGGGGATGACCTGGCTGTTCGGAACGAAGGTCGGCTGGTTCTCGCTGAGGGCGCCGCAGGCAGACGGCGGGCCGGGCGGGAAGCAGCGGAAGGAGACGCGTGGCCGGTCCCGGTCCACCTAGGGCCCGTCCGGCTCGCGGCGGCGTCGCGGCTCGCACTCGGCCCGGTGCCCCGCGATCGGCCCAGTGGAGGGCTCCCTTTCTTGCGGGGCCACAGGGGCGGCGCGAGGGTGGAGGAAGTCGTGTCCGTGCGGGTCCTTGGACGGGAGCACACCGATGCCCGCTGATCGTGTTTCCGGGATCGATCCGGCGTCGGCTCGCGGCAGGCGAAGGCGCCTGGAGCACCCGGGCAAGGGTCTTGGACGGTGGCTGCGCCTGCTGCCCGTGCGCCTGCGGACACATCGACTGCTGTGACCCGGAGGACCTGATGCAACTGTTCCCTCCCATGCCGCTGACCGAGTGGCGTGACACCAAGGAGACCATCCACCGTTTCGCCCAGATCGTCGGCAAGCTCCGCCTCGCGGCGAGCATGCGGCGCAACCACTGGTGGAACGTCCCCTTCCACCTCACCGGACGCGGTATCACGACCCGTCCGATGGGACAGGTGGACGGCAATCCGGTCTTCACCGTCGACTTCGACTTCGTCGATCACCAACTGGTGGTCACGACGCTGGCGGGTCGAACGGTCAGCTTCCCGCTGGCCGGCCAGTCGGTCGCCTCGTTCTACCGCCTGATCCAGGAGGCCCTGACCTCACTGAGCATCGACGCCGAGATCGCGATCCCCCATCCATTCGATCTGCCCGACGCCGCAAGGCCGTTCGCCGAGGACACCGAGCACGCCGGCTACGACCCCGTCTGGGCGAACCGCTACTGGCAGGTCCTCAGCCAAGTGGGTTCGGCCCTGGAGGAATTCGCCGCCGGCTTCTCGGGCAAAGTCAGCCCGGTCCACCACTTCTGGCACACCTTCGACATCGCGCACACCCGGTTCTCGGACCGGCACGTCGACCAGCCACCGCAGGTCGATCCGGTCACCCGGGAGGCCTACTCGCGCGAGGTCATCAGCTTCGGCTTCTGGTTCGGCGACGCCGGCTTCGGCGAACCCGCCTTCTACTCCTACACCGCGCCCGAGCCGGCGCACCTGGCCGACGAACCCCTGACACCCGCCACGGCCCGGTGGCTCCCCCGCGCCGGCAGCCATCTGGCGGTCCTGCGCTACGACGACGCCCGCAGTCAGAGTGATCCCAAGGCAGCCGTGCTCGCCTTCTACGAGAGCGCCTACCAGGCCGGCGCGCGCCTGGCCGGCTGGGACATCGCCGCCCTGGCCTGCCCGCACGGCATCACCGATCCCTGCCTGGTTGCCCGGCCGAAGTGAGCGGTCGCTGCGACGGGTAGCCGCGGCACGCGGAGGGGCGGACCGGCGTCCGGCCCGGGGCCTTTCACCGCTGAGTGACGGTCACCTAGGGTGGTCCCCCATGGCTGAACCCTCCTCCCACCTGACCGCGACGGCGAACGCCTACGACGCCGTCGCCGTCCGCTACGCCGACTTCGTCCGGAACGGGCTCGACCCGCTCCCGCTGGACCGCTCGATCCTCGCCGCGTTCGCCGAGGTCGTGAGCACTTCCGGTGCCCACCCGGTCGCCGAACTCGGCTGTGGCTCCGGTGTCGTGACGGCGCATCTGCGAGACCTGGGGCTGGACGTCTTCGGTGTCGACCTGTCGCCGGTGATGATCGGCCTTGCCCGCGAGGCCTACCCCGACCTGCGCTTCGAGGTCGGCTCGATGGACGCCCTGGAGGTGGCCGACGGCGAGCTGGGCGGCATCGTGTCCTGGTACTCGGTGATCCACACTCCGCCGCGGGACCTTCCCGCGTACTTCGCCGAGTTCAGCCGGGTGCTGGCGTCGGGCGGTCACCTTCTGCTCGCCTTCTTCGAGTCCGAGGGCGAACCTGCGGTGGAGTTCGACCACAAGGTGGCACCGGCCTACCGGTGGCCGGTCGACGGTCTCGCCGAGCTGGCCCGAGCGGCCGGCTTCGCCGAGGTCGGCCGGATGCTGCGCGAGCCGCGCGAGGAGGAGCGTTACCGTCGGGGCCATCTGCTGCTGCGCAGGCGGTAGTCGAGAGGCCGGCAGGCGCCGCATCCTCCGGTCCGGCCGCGGTGCCGGCCGGACCGGAGGCCGGTGGGCCCGGAGCGCGCCAACGCTCCGGGGCCACCGGGCCGCTCGCGTCCCGCCGGCGTCCGAAGCCGCTCGATCGCCTCACCGGGCTGCGGCTTCGGACGACGGCCCGAGAGCGCCGGTCAGTCGGCGACGATCGCCGGGTCGCTGGTGCTGGGCCGCCCGTTCTCGAGGTGTCCGGCCAGCCGGCGCAGGAAGGTCACGTCCTGGTCGGAGTGGACCGTGAGGTCGTACCAGCCGTGGCTGCGGCCGGAGTTGGCGGTGTGCACCGTGTGCGCGCCCGGGCGGAGCCGGTGCTCGGTCCGGCGGTCGCTGCCGTAGGCGTCCGTGACGGTGAGCCGTACCGTCGCCGGACCGTTGTTGGTGAGCACCAGCTGGAGCTGGCCGTCCCCGCCGCGCCGGGTGGTCAGTTCCACGCCCGCACTGCCGGCCTGGCCCTTGAACTGGCGCAGGAAGCCGTTCGGCCCGTGCACCGAATAGTCGTAGGCACCCTTGACGTCCCAGTCGCCGACGAGCCCCCGGCCGGCCTCGACGGTGTACGTCCAGGGGCCGTTGCCGTCGGTCGCCGAGGTCACGTGGAAGGTCGCGCCGGCGGCGCCGTGGCTGGCGAACTCGACGGACAGCCGGCCGGACCGGGCGACGGCGTCGGCGGTGAGGTCGTACGGCAGCGGGCGGGCCGGGCGCAGTCCGCGCTCCTGCTTGGGCAGCGCGGGGTGGGCCGGCGGGGTCGGGACGTAGTCCGGGTGGCGGCCACGGTCCGGCGGGAGGTAGCCGCCGGTGTCCGGCAGTTCCGGTACCCGGGCGTCGCCGTGGGAGAAGTCGAAGGCGGCGGTCAGGTCGCCGCAGACGGCCCGGCGCCAGGGCGAGATGTTCGGCTCGTGCACGCCGAAGCGCCGCTCGATGAACTGGATGATCGAGGTATGGTCGAAGGTCTGCGAGCAGACGAAGCCGCCCTTGCTCCAAGGTGAGACGACCAGCATCGGCACCCGCTGGCCCAGGCCGTACGGGCCGGTCATCAGCGTGCCGTCGGTCGCGTGGTAGATCTCGGTGGTGGTGTCGGCGGTGCTCTGCCCCTGTGCCGGGGAGGCGGCCGGGAACGGCGGGACGACGTGGTCGAAGAAGCCGTCGTTCTCGTCGTAAGTGATCAGCAGCGCGGTCTTGGCCCACACGTCGGGGTCGGCGGTGAGCGCGTCCAGCACCTGGGCGATGTACCAGGCGCCGTAGTTGACCGGCCAGTTGGGGTGCTCGGTGAACGCCTCGGGGGCGACGATCCAGGAGACCTGCGGAAGCCTGCCCGCCAGCACGTCGGCCTTGAGCTGGTCGAAGTAGCCCTCGCCCTTCCTGGCGTCGGTGCCGGTGCGGGCCTTGTCGTAGAGCGGGTCGCCGGGCTTGGCGTTGCGGTAGTTGTCGAAGTAGAGGAGGGCGTTGTCGCCGTAGTTGCCGCGGTAGGCGTCGTTGAGCCAGCCCCAGCTGCCGGCCGCGTCCAGGCCGTCGCCGATGTCCTGGTAGATCTTCCAGGAGACTCCGGCCTGCTCCAGCCGCTCGGGGTAGGTGGTCCAGCCGTAGCCGGCCTCGGCGTTGGTGATGACCGGGCCTCGACCCTTGCCGTCGTTGCCGACGTAGCCCGTCCACATGTAGTAGCGGTTCGGGTCGGTGGGGCCGAGCAGCGAGCAGTGGTAGGCGTCGCAGATGGTGAACGCGTCGGCCAGGGCGTAGTGGAAGGGGATGTCCTCCCGGGTCAGGTAGGCCATGGTGGTGGTGCCCTTGGCCGGGACCCACTTGTCGTACCGTCCCTGGTTCCAGGCGACGTGGCCGCTCTCCCAGTCGTGCGGCAGGTCCTGGAGGAACTGGAGGCCGAGGTTGTCGGCCTCCGGCCGGAACGGCAGCACGTCCTTGGTGCCGTCCGACTGGTACCAGACCGCCTTGCCGTTCGGCAGGTTCACCGGGCGCGGGTCGCCGAAGCCGCGCACACCGCGCAGGGTGCCGAAGTAGTGGTCGAAGGAACGATTCTCCTGCATCAGGACGACGATGTGCTCGACGTCCTTCAGGGTGCCGGTCCGACGGTTCGCCGGTATCTCGGCGGCGCGGGCGATGGTGCTCGACAGCGCTGACATCGCGGCGGTGCCGCCCGCCAGCTGCAGGAAACGTCGACGGTTGATCTCGGTCATGTGGGCCGGCCCTCCAGGGTCGTCCGAGGTGCTGGTGCTGCGGGGACAGTGTCATCAAGCGTTCGACAACATCCCACGGCGCCCGGGGGAAGCCAAGGGGAAGCCTGGGTTAAGACCGACCGGCCTCGGGCACGGGCAACTGCGGCCGGGGCCCCGGTTGCTGACGCGACGGGAGCGCGCCGTCCGGCAGCGGCCGCCGCGCACGGGATTCCGGCACCACCGCCGCCCTTCGGGATAACCCCACCCCATGACGGTGGCTGCCCGGGGCGACCTCAGGACGCCGGGCTCCTACCGTGGTTGCCATGAACTCGACGCTCGCGGAAGAGACCACTCGTACGCGCCAACGCCGTTACGGCCCGGGCAGGTTGGCGGCCCTGACGACCGCCTCCGCTCTCGCCGCCGGAGCCTTCGCCACCGGTGCCAGCTCGGCGGCGGCCGCACCCGAGGGCACCCCGACCCGCCTGGCCGCCCACCACCGGGGGCAGCTGGTGTCCCACAGCCACCTGCGCTCCCTGACGGCTCGGGAGACCGCCGCCGAGCTGACCGGCACCGGGTTCTCCGCCGACGCCGCCCGGTACGGGGTGGACACCTACCGGCTGGTGTACCGGACGGTCGACCCGCAGGGCCGCTCGACGACCGCGAGCGGGCTGCTCGTCCTGCCGCACGGCGGAGCGCGCACCCTGCGCACCGTGGTCTTCGAGCACGGCACCACCAGTTACCGGGGCGACGCGCCGTCGGAGCAGCAGCACGACTTCGCCACCTCACCCGAACTCAGCTACGGCGCGGCCGGGTTCGCCGCGGTGGCGCCCGACTACCTGGGGCTGGGCACCGGACCGGGGTTCCACCCGTACATGGACCTGCCCTCGGAGACCACGGCCTCGCTGGACATGCTCCGCGCCGCGAGCGACTTCGTGCGCGGCGGCGCCCGCACCGCCGCCGGCGGCCACTCCCGGCGGACACTGGACCGCGAGGTACTGGTCACCGGCTTCTCCCAGGGCGCCTCCGCCGCACTGGGACTGGCCGAGGCGCTGGACCGGGGTGCCGATCCGCGGTTCCGCCTCGGCGCCGTCGCCCCGGTCAGCGGCGCGTACGCCCTGCGGGACGTCGAGCTGCCAGCGCTGACCGGCGGCCGGATCACCGCGAAGATGGGTGTGCTGTACGCGGCGTACCTACTGGTGTCCTGGAACCGGCTGCACCACCTCTACGCCTCGCCCTCCGAGGTGTTCCGCCCGCCGTACACCGACTCGATCGAGCGGCTCTTCGACGGGAACCACACCGCTGAGCAGCTCATGGCGGGCACCCCCGGCACCCTCGACGCGCTCCTCACCCCACGGGGCCTGAACTTGCTGCGCCACCCGAACGGCCGGCTCCTCGCCGCCCTCCGGACCGCCGACAGCGTGTGCTCCGGCTGGTCGACGCACGCCCCGGTGCGCCTGTTCGCCACCCGCTCCGACACCGAGGCCACCGCCGCCAACACCGACCACTGCGCCGCGGCCCTCCACTCCGCCGGCGTGCCGGCCACCGTCACCGACCTGCCCGCCGCCCCCTACCAGAACTCCACCCACCTCGGGTCCAACGTGGTCGCCACGGCCGAGATCGTCCGCTGGTTCAGCTCGCTGCGGCCCGCCGCCGGGGCACCGGCCCCGTAGCCGGTGCCCCGGAGATCAGCCGGCGGCGCGGACGGCCGCGCCGAGGCGCCCGGCGGCTCGGCGCCCGCGAACGGTTCGAGAAGCATCACGGTGCCGTCCCATCGGCGGCCATGGACCGGACTCCTCTGCTGCCGGCGCCGCGAATTCCTCTGGCTGTGCCGCTCGCCTCCTACCACTTCTCGTCGCGGACGATGTCCAGGTTGACGAAGCGCGGCTCGCCGTCGCAGAGCCCGCGCATCTCCTCGGCGACGTGCTGGGTCTCCGGCAGGGCGCTGTTGGCCATGGCCTTCTCGTAGCTGGGGAACTCGACGATGTTGACGAAGTGCGACGGCTTGTCCCGGTCCTGGCCGAGCATCTCGTGGGTCGCGGTGCGCCTGCCCTCGGTGGCCTTCAGCCACTCGTCCAACAGATCGTCGACCCGGGCCTTCTGCGTGGTCTCGTACTCGATGAGCTGGAGGAACGTCATCGTGTTCACCTTCTCGGGTGTGCGGACGCCTTGTCTTCAGCTTCCCGCTACCGCCGGGCGGCCACCACCCCCCTGAGCACCGCTCCCGGCTGCCCGGGCCTAGCGGCGGCGGTCCGGCTCCCGGGACATGGGCAGGTACCGCTCGCCCAGGCGCCAGAACAGCCGGTTGCCGAGGCAGTCGTCCAGGTACGGGACCCCCGCCGTGTAGCCCGAGCCGGCCGCGTCGCCGATCATCCTGGCGGCGAGCGAGTGGTGCGTCGCCTTCCAGTGCTGGTGGCTGTGCTCCAGCCGGGCCAGCGCGGCATCGAGGGCAGACCACTGCTCCGCGGTGAAGGACTTCGACTCGCGGACCGCGAGATAGGCCAGCGAGATGCTGCCGGGGTCGGCGGCGGCCTGCTCGGCCACCGACGGCACGCTGCCGAAGGCGGGCGAGAGCCGGCGTTCCTCGCGCGGGCTGCCGCAGAGCCACTCGAACCGCTTGTACTGCTCGGACTGGATGGCACTCGATCCCTCGGTGTACTGCCTGAACCGCCGGAACCCGCCGATGTCCATCGTGGCCAGCAGGCTGAACAGCAGGCTCGCCCGGTCCAGTTGCTCGGCGGCCTCGGTCAGCGCCGCCACCGCACCGCCGGGCCGACGTCGGCCGAGCAGGTCGCGGGCCTGGCGGGCGCAGCCCACCAGAGCGGTGAACACCGTCTCGTAGCTCTGCAGGACCCGGAGGAAGAGGTACTCGTCGTGCAGCACGTAGACCGGCTGCATGCTGAGCGCGATCCGCCGGCCGACCACCGGATCCACCTGCGGTGCCAGCGAGTCGAGCACCTTCTCCAGCTCCGGCAGCTCCGGCCCCCGGGCGTGGCTGAGCCGGTCGACGTCCGGGGTCTCGCTCCCGGTCGGCGCGTAGCCGCTCAACAGCCGCAGGCCGTACCGCAGCCGCTTGTACCGGACCGTGGCGTCCGGGCGCCCCTGCGCCAGGGTGGCCGGACCGTCGCCGTCCGCGGCCAGTTCGTACCGCAGTGCGTCGGCGATGAGCAGGCCGACCAGCTCGGTGCCGGCGACCCGCGGCCGGGGTCCGTGGACCAAGTCCTCCAGCAGGGGCAGGCAGAGGTAACTGCGGTAGCCGTAGCGGCCGTCCTGCTTGTCGAGCGCACAGTCCAGGAAGGCCCGCAACACGGATCCCCCGCACGCATCGCCGGGCGCCGCGCCGCTCCGGCAGAGCACGCGGGCGCCCTCCAGCGCGGTGGCCAGCGGCCCCGGGAGGAAGTGCTTGCCCGTGATCTGGATCTCGCGCAGGACGGCGTCGAACGGGAACAGCTCGGGATCGCCGAGCCACCCGTTCACGGCGGTGAGGGCGCTGTCGGGCGGGGTGTCACGCATCATCGGCCCCAGACTGTCCGCAGCCCGGACGGCCGGCGCGGCGGACGGGTACGAAAGGGTGACGTCCCCCGCGCAGCCGGGTGGCCGACCGGGTGGCAGCCGTCCGCCGTGCTTGGCTGCGCGCATGCGCGACAGGGCAGGTGGCGACGGCGGGGACGGCACGACCGGCGGCGGCGAGGGCACGGGCGAGGAGAACCGGTGCGGCGGGGCTCCCGGAGGAGGAGGCCCAGGCCGCGGGCCGCTGCTGCTGTTCGCGAACTTCGTCTCCGACGTGGTCTGCGGCCGCCAGGCGGCCGACCTGAACCTGCACGGGATGGCGCAGTCCTCCCGGAAGGTCTGGCTGACGCGTCCCGGGGACGTCCTGGTGACGCAGTTCCCGGTGAGCCGGGACTTCCGGCGGTACGCCTGCGGCCTGCTCGGCACGGCACCCGAATCGGTCACCGTGATCAGCACCGACGCCGATCCGACGCTGCCGCTCGCCGAGGCGATCGACCGCACCCCGGGGCTCGGCGGCCGGCTGCGCGCCCTGGTCGCCGAGCGGCCCGGCATCGAACTGCTGCCCATCGTGCTGGACCGGTCGACGGTCCGGCTCGCCGCCGAGCTCGGCCTGCCGGTGTCCGGGTACGGGGACGGGTACCGTCGCCGGGCCCGCGGCGCCGTCCCGGGGGGCGAGGCCGCGGAGGCGGTGCCGGAGAGCGCGCTCGAGGCGGTGGACCGGCTCAACACCAAGAGCGGCTTCCGTCAGGCCGCGCGGAGCCTGGGCATCCGGGTGCCGGCGGGCCGCTCCTGCCGTGACTGGTCCGAGGTCGTCGCCGGCGTGCGCGCACTGCTCGACCGGTACCCCCGCGTGCTGGTGAAGCCCGCCAGGGCGGCCGGCGGAGACGGCCTGCGGATCCTCACCCGCGCGGACCTTCCACGACTGACCCGCCGCCACCAGCCCGGAGAGCAGCGGGCCGAGGGGTGGGTGGTCGAGGAGTACGTCCCCTTCGTCCGCGACGTCAGCGTGCAGATGGAGGTGGGCCCCACCGGCCCGACCGTCGTCTACACCGGCGAGATGCGCACCCGGGACTGCAGCTACCACGGATTCGCCTCGCCCCTGACCGAGCCGGGGCCCGGCCGCGAAGGCACCGTCGACGACGCTGCGGACTGCGACGGCGCGGACCGCGGCGCGCGGGCCGGCGGAGTTCGCCGGGAACTGGAGCGGGCCGGGATGGCCCTCGGCGGCTACCTGGCGGACCTCGACTACCGGGGCAGGTTCAGCATCGACGCCGGGGTGGCCGAGGACTCGGCGGTGTACGCGGTGGAGAGCAACGTCCGCCGTACCGCCACCACGACGAGGCAGGCCATGGTGCAACGGCTGGCCTCGGTGAGCGGCCGCTCCGAGCTCGCCTGGCTGACCGACACCAGGCCCGGCCCGCACCCCACGGATCTGGCGGCCGTCCAGGCACTGCTGCGGGACTGTGGCCTCGCCTACTCCCACGAGCGGGGTGAGGGCGTGGTGCTGTCCGTCGAATCCGTCTCCCCCGACGCCGGCTGGCACTACGCGGCCATCGCGGCCGACCCGAGGCGCGCGGCGGAACTCGAACACTCCCTGCAGACCGTGCTGGACGCAGCGCTCGACGGCCGTTCCGACCACCTCACGTCCCCGTCAGCACACCGTCCAGATCGCTGAGTTCGCCGCGCGAGGCGACCCCCAGCTTCGGGTAGGCCTTGTAGAGGTGGTGGCCGACCGTACGCGGGCTGAGGAACAGCTGCGCGGCTATGTCCCGGTTGGTGAGGCCCTGCGCCGCGAGCCGGACGATCTGCAGCTCCTGCGGGGTGAGGGCGGCGAGCGGACCGGCCGCCTGCCCCGCGGGGGCGGTGGAGCCGGTGGCGGTCAGCTCGGTGCGGGCCCGGTCCGCCCAGGGGGCGGCGCCGAGCTGTTCGAAGGACTCCAGCGCGGTGGTGAGCCAGGAGCGGGCCTCGGTCCGGCGCCGTTCCCGGCGCAGCCACTCACCGAACAGCAGCGCGGTCCGCGCCTGTTCGAAGGGGCGGTGGTCCCGCTGGTGCAGTTCGAGCGCGGACCGGTACGCCGACTCCGCCAACTCCGGGGGTGCGAGCAGCGCCTGACAGCGCAGCACCAGCGCCTGCGCCCAGGACCGGCCGGTGACCGCGGCCCACCGCGCGAAGCGCTCGTACGGCTCGGCCGCGCGCTCCGGCTCGCCCAGCCGGACCACCGCCTCGACGAGATCGGGCACCGCCCGGGTGGCGGAGACATGGTGCCGGAACCGGCCGCCGGCCAGCCGTTCCAGCCGGTCGGCGGCCAGCCCCGCCCGCCCCTGCCCGAGGTCGAGCAGCCCCGACGCCCACTGCGCCCACGGGTACCCGGCCGCCGGTGCGGAGCCCGGCCCGTCCAGCGCCGCCGCGGTCAGCTCCGTGCAGGGGCCGTCGGCACCGGCGAGCGCCGCCAGGTGGGCGAGCAGGCTCCTCAGCTGGCTCACCCACTGGCGCTGCCCGGTGTCGGCCGCCAGCGCCAGGCCCTCGGTCGCGGTGACCTCGGCATCGCGGTGGCGTCCGTGGAAGAGTTCGGCCTCGGCGAGGAAGTACAGCAGGGTCGGCAGCTGCCCGACCGCGCCCTCGGCCCGGGCCTCGGCCACCAGAGCGGCGGCGAGCCGGTAGGTCTCCTCGTCCCGTCCGAGGATCAGGGTGGCCCCGCAGACCTGCACCAGGTCCCTGACGGCGTCCGCGCCCGCCCGCCGGGCCGCCGCCACCGTCTCGTCCACCGGCGGCAGTTCCGGCGCCGGACCGCCGACCACCGGCAGCGCGGCGGCGAGCAGGTACCGGGCCGGCGGCCCGGCCGGATCCCCGCTCGGCAGCTCCAGCGCGGCCAACCGGTCCAGTACGGCGGCCAGTTGCTCCTCCCCCAGGTACCAGGCCGCGTGGAACGCCTGGAACAGCATCCGGGCGGCGTGCGTGGCCTCGATCTCGGACGTCGCGGCCGCCATCAGGAGCTCGTACGCGGCCGGGTAGGCGCCGCGCCAGAACTGCGCGGTCGCCCTGATGTGCTCCAGCAGCGCCACCGCGAGCGGCCGCCCCCGTCCGTCGAGGTGGGGCAGGCCGTCCGTACGGGCCAGTGCACGCTCGGCCAGTGCCGCCGCCCGGTCCAACTCGCCGGCGTCGGTGGCGGATTCGGCGGCCAGCACCAGCCGCCGGACGGCAGTGAACCGGTCGGGGGTCAACCGGGCGGCCCGCTCGTACGCCGAGGCCGCGCCGCTGGGACCGCCCCGGGCTCCGGCCCGCAGGGCCGTACGCTCCAACGCGTCGGCGAGGCCGGCGTCGGGCCCGGTCGCGGCGAGGGCTAGGTGCCAGGTACGGCGGTCGCCCTCGTCCAGCGCCTCGCCGATGGCCCGGTGCGCCGCCAACCGTTGGGTCAGCGGGGCTCGTTGCATGATCGCGGCACGGATCAGCGGGTGCCGGAACACCAGCCGCTCGTCGGCCGACAGCCTGAGCAGCCCCGGCCGCTCCGCCGGCGGCAGGCTCTCGGGGCCGGCGCCGAGAGCCGCCGCGGCGGACAGTACGACCCGCAGGTCCCCGGTCTCCTCTGCGGCGGCGACCAGCAGCAGGGTCTGGGTGGCGGCCGGAAGCCTGGACACCTGGCCGTGGAAGGCGAGTTGCAGGCGGCTCGTGAGCGGGACCGCGCCGACGGCACCGGACTGCTCGGCGGCGAGCGCGGCGGGCAGTTCGGTGAGCGCCAGCGGATTCCCCCGCGCCTCGGCGAGGACCCGCCGGTGGACGGCGGCGATCCTGGCGGCGTCCTGGGCGTCCCCGCTCCCTCCGTCCGAGTCCCGGCCCGGCGGCAGCGCGGCGAGCAGTGCGGACGCGGCGGCCGGGGACAGTGCCGCCAGCGGGAGTTCCGGCAACCCCGGCGCGGGAAAGGAGCCTTCACCGTCACGGGCGGCGAAGAGCAGCACCACGCCCTCGTTGCCGAGGCGCCGGGCGGCCAGCAGCAGCGCCTCCGCCGAGGCCCGGTCCAGCCACTGGGCATCGTCCACCAGGCACAACAGCGGCCCGTCGGTGGCGAGTTCGGCCAGCAGGGCGAGGGTGGCGAGCCCGGCGAGCAGCCGGTCGGCCGCCGGGGCGGCCGACCCGGACGAGGCTCCCGAGGGGTCCGCCGGTTGGTCGGTCAGCCCGAACGCCGCTTCCAGCGCCCGCCGTTGCGGGGCGGGCAGCGCGGCCAGCCGGTCGAGCCCCGGGGCCAGCAGCAGGCTGAGCCCGGCGAACGGCAGCTCCGCCTCGTACTCGACCCCGGTGGCCCGGACCACCCGGAACGGCGGCTGCCCGTTCGCCGTCGCCGGGCCGCCGGCCCCGAACTCGCCCTCGTACCAAGGGTCCGAGCTGGCCACCCATTTTCCGGCCACCCCTTTCCCCGCACCCCCGGGGCCCGGCACACCCGGCCCGGTGGCGCCTGCCGCGCCTCCGTCCGCCCCGCCGGGCCCCGGGCCCGCTCCCGCCAGCGCCACGCGCTCCGCGTGGTCCAGCAACGCGCTCTTCCCGATGCCCGGTTCGCCCCGCAGCACCAGGACCCCGCTGCGACCCGCCCTCGCCCCGTCGAGCAGCCGGCCGATGGCCGCCTGCTCCTCCGCCCTCCCGAACAACATGGCTTGCACCCTACCTACGCCGGTGCGGATACCGGCCGCCGCGATGACTCATCCGTGACTGATTCGCCGTCACCCCGCCCCGCCGTACCTTCATGCCATCGGAGGAACGCAGCACCGGGAACACCCCGGCAGGCGCCCCGGAAGAGATCACCGAACGAGCCGAAGGAGCAGGAAGATGACCGACCTCCAGCAGGTGGCCGAGCGCTACATCGCCGTCTGGAACGAGACCGACCAGGCCGCCCGTCGCAAGCTGATCGATGAGCTGTGGGCCGAGGACGGCAGCTACACCGATCCGCTGGTGGACGTCCGGGGGCGGGACGCGATCGACGCGACCATCGGCGCGGCCCGGGCCCAGTTCCCCGGCCTGGCATTCACCCTCGGCCCGGTGGACGCCCACCACCACCTGGCCCGGTTCACCTGGGACCTCGGTCCGGCCGGCGCCGAGGCGCTGGTGGTCGGCTTCGACGTCGTCACCGTGGACGAGGACGGCCGGATCAGCGCGGTGCTCGGCTTCCTCGACAAGGTTCCGGCCGCCTGACCCCGCTCCCCGTCCCGCCCCTGCCCTGCGCCCGCGTCCCTCGCCGCAGTCCCGCCGGGCCCTCGCCCGGCTCCTCGCCCGGCTCCTCGGCCGGCGGCGGCCCGGGGACGGCGGCGCCGGGCGGCGTGCCGGGAGAGCCGGGATCCGGCCCGGTTCCCACGGCATTCCGCTCGGCGCCCGACATCGGGTTGGATGGGGGAATGAGTGAGCAGCAGAGCGCAGCACCTGCGTGGGAGCAGCGGTTCCGGGCGGCGCGGGTAACGCTGCCGGACTGGGCCGAGGACGCCCCCGAGCGGGCGCTGTACGTGTCCAACGCCACCGGCACCTACGAGGTCTACGCCTGGGACCGGTCGACCGACCAGCACCGGCAGGTCACCGACCGCCCGAACGGGACCACGGACGCCGAGCTGAGCCCGGACGGCGAGTGGATCTGGTGGTTCGACGACACCGACGGTGACGAGTTCGGCGTCTGGCGCCGCCGGCCCTTCCCGACCGGCCCGGCGACCGCCGCCACCGGGAGCGACCGCACGGGAGGCGCGGACGGCGCCGGGCGGTCCCTGGGCACCGACGAGGAGGCCGTCCCCGGCGTGCCCGCCGCGTACTCGGCGGGCCTCGCGATCGGCCGCGACGGCACCGTGGTGGTCGGCACCTCCACGGACGACGACGGCACCGCCGTCTACCTGCGCCGCCCCGGCGGCACCGAGGTCGAGAGGCTGTACCAGCACCCCGAGTACGGCAGCGTCGGCGACCTCTCGTACGACTCCGCGCTGCTGGCCATCGAGCACACCGAGCACGGTGACGCGATGCACTCGGCGCTCCGGGTGGTCCGGGTCTCGGACGGCTCCACCGTCGCCGAGCTGGACGAGGTGACCGGCCGCCGGAACCCCTGCGGTGTCACATGCCTGGGCTTCGCCCCGGCCGACGGCGACACCCGGCTGCTCGTCGCCCACCAGCGCAGGGGCCGCTGGGAGCCGATGCTCTGGGACGTCGCCACCGGCGCGGAGACCGAGCTGGCGCTCCGCGACGAGCAGGGCCGCGAGTTCCCCGGCGACCTCTCCGCGCAGTGGCGGCCGGGTGCGCGGGCGCTGCTGGTGGAGCACGAGTACGAGGCCCGCAGCGAACTGTTCTCGTACGACCTGGAGCGGGGCGAGCTGGTCCGCCTGGACACCCCGCGCGGCACGGTCGCGGGCGCGACCGCCCGCCCGGACGGGACGGTCGAGTTCCTCTGGTCCTGCGCCGCCGAACCCCCCGCGGTGCGGTCCACCGCCGGCACGGTGGTGCTGCGCGCCGCCGGGCCGGTGCCGCCCGGGTCCGTCCCGGTGGAGGACGCGTGGGTGGAGGGCCCCGGCGGCCGGGTGCACGCGCTGGTCCAGCGGCCGAACGGCCAGGGCCCCTTCCCGACCGTCTTCGAGATCCACGGCGGCCCGACCCACCACGACAGCGACTCCTTCGCCGCCGGTCCCGCCGCCTGGCTGGACCACGGCTTCGCGGTGGTCCGGGTCAACTACCGCGGCTCCACCGGCTACGGCCAGGCCTGGACGGACGCGCTGAGCGAGCGGATCGGCCTGATCGAGCTGGAGGACATCGGCGCCGTCCGCGACTGGGCGGTGGCCTCCGGCCTCGCCGACCCGGCGAGGCTGGTGCTCTCCGGCGGCTCCTGGGGCGGCTACCTGACCCTGCTCGGCCTCGGCACCCAGCCGGACAGCTGGACGCTCGGCCTGGCCGCCGTCCCGGTCGCCGACTACCTCACCGCGTACGCCGACGAGATGGAGGCGCTCAAGTCCCTGGACCGGACGCTCTTCGGCGGCACCCCGGAGGAGGTCCCGGACCGCTGGCACGCCTCCTCCCCGCTGACGTACGTCGAGCAGGTCAAGGCACCGGTGTACATCAGCGCCGGGGTCAACGACCCGCGCTGCCCGATCCGCCAGATCGAGAACTACGTCGAGCGGCTGGAGCAGCTCGAAAAGGTGCACGAGGTCTACCGCTACGACGCCGGCCACGGCTCGCTGGTGGTCGACGAGCGGATCAAGCAGCTCCGGCTGGAGATCGACTTCGCGCTGCGGCACCTGCCCGCCCGCGAAGGGTGACCACCCGGGCCTGGCAGCCGCTCAGCCCCCGGGGAACCCGGTCCGTTCCCCGGGGGCGGCAGTGAGCCCCCGGGCCCGCCTCAGTCCAGGGCCGGGTCGAGGCCGAGTGCCCGGTCCTGGAGCAGCTCCGCCTCCCGCCGGACCAGGCGGAACCACATGAAGACGACGAACCCCGCGAAGACGAACCACTCCAGCGTGTAGCCGAGGTTCTGGAACGCCCGCAGGCTCAGCCCGTCCCCGCCCTGCGGCTGGACGGTGGGCACGGCGGTGAGCCCGGCCGGCGCGGCGTCGGCGGCCACCCAGCCGTCGTAGGAGCGGTACGGCAGCACGTTGACCAGGGTCGCCGGGCTGATCGTGCCCAGCTGGCCGGCCGGCAGCCCGCCGGCCACCGCACCGCCGCTGCCGCTGTTCTCCGGAGCCTGCAGCCGGCCGGTCACGGTCACCTGCCCGGCCGGCGCGGCGGGCACCGGGACCGTACTGCTCGCCGTGCCCGTACCGGAGCCGTCCGGCGCGCCGGGCACCCAGCCGCGCACGACGGCCACGGCCGGCCCGTCGGCGGTGCGCAGCGGGGTGAGGACGTAGAAGCCGTTCCTGCCGTCCACCGTGCGGTTGGGAACCAACAGCTGGTGCGCCGGGTCGTAGCTGCCGGCGACGGTGACCTCGCGGCCGACCGTGTCGGTGCCGACCTCGGCCGTCCCGCCGTTCAGTACCGAGGACAGCGGGGCGGCCGCCTGCGGCGCCTTCGCCGAGCTGCCGCTGTCCTTGTGGGTGGAGACCCGGTCCTCGAAGCGCCCGAGCTGCCAGGAGCCGAGCCAGAGGCAGACCGCGATGGCGACCAGGGCCAGGACTGTGCCACCCAGCCAGCGCGAAGTCAGGAGAAACCGGTACACGCCCACCACGGTAACCATTCCTCACACCCGTCCGGTCCCCCGGGGCCGTCGCGCCCGCTGTCCCGGCCGCGTCCGGCCGCAGCCCCGGCTGGCGGTCCGGCGGGCGGCCGTGCGCCGCGGACCGGCCCGGCCGCCGCCCCCGCAGCGCGGTACCGCCCCGCCCGAGGCCCGCGACCGCCGGCTACTTCCCGGCCGAGCCCGAGGCCGGGCTGTCGGACGGCGGCTCCGCACCCGCCGCCGGAACGGCCTCGGGTGCGGTGCGGTACACCGTCCCGGTGCAGGCCGCGCTGACCTGGGCGGTCGCGGCGGCCGCGCCGCCGGACTCCGGCGTGTGCGCCAGCGTGATGCTCGACGGCGTGCTGGGCGGCGGGGAGCTGCTGGGGCTCGGGGCGGCGCTGGGCGAGGCCGTGGCCTGGGGCGAGGCCTCGGCGCCCGGCGCGGCCGCGACCGAGGGCGCCGTCTGCGGGGCCGGTGCGGCGGGGCTGGCCGGGCCCCCGCCGGTGTTCGGACACTGCAGGTCCGGCACCCAGCCGAACCGGATCTGGTACCCGCCGTTCGGCGGCAGCACCAGCAGCCCGGTCGCCGGGCCCGGGTCGGGCAGGCCGATCGCCGGGTCGCCGGCCTGGTGGACCAACACCCTGACCTTCGCCGCCGGGCCGCCGTCCGCCGAGCTGACCGCGACCGTCCCCGGACCGGTCAGCTCACAGCTGCGCCCGGAGGTGTTGAACACGGTGAACCAGCCGTACACCTTGCCGCTGCCGTCCGCGGTGGCCAGATGGGAGCTGCCGTCACCGAGGTCGGCCCGTACGCAGTCGGGCACCGGTGTGTTCCCGGCCGCCGGGCTGCCGTCGGTCCCCGGAGAGGGGCTGGCGGCAGCGGAGCTGGCCCCGTTGCCGGGCGCGGCGGTGCCCGACCGGTCGGCCGAAATGGCCGGCCTGGGCAGGTGCGAGCGGCCCGCCCCGCCGTCCTCGGACGGCGGGACCTGGCTCTGGCCGTCCGAGTCCGCGACGGTGTGACCGGTGGCCGGGCCGTCGGAGAGGTCGAGGTGCTGGACGCCCTTGATGGTCGGTACGGCGGCGGCGACGAGCAGCACGACGGCAACCGCACCGGTCCAGAGGTTGCGCCGCCGGGCACGACGCCGCGGAACGGCCTGCCTGATCCGCAGCAGCGCGGCCGGGTCGGGCTGCACCTCGGTGACGGACCGGTGGAGCATCTCCCGGAGCCGTCGCTCCATCACCTCGTCGACCGGTCCGGCCACTTCGGCCACTTCGGCCCGGACGGCGGTGTCCCGTCCCGGACGCCCGGCACCAACGGCGCGGCTCGAACCGCCTGACTTCCGGTCAGTAGCCCCCGTCCGCCGCGGCTCCCGCTCGTCGCCGATCGCACCTGCGTCGGCCACTGCACTGCGGACCGCGCCTTCGTCGGCTGGCCCGTCGCCGGCCGTCCCCTCGCCGGGTGTCCTCTCGTCAGTCATCCTCGGCCTCCATCAGGACTCGCAGGGCGGCCAGGCCGCGCGATCCGTACGCCTTCACCGAGCCGAGGGAGATCCCCAGCACGTCGGCCACCTGCGCCTCCGTCATGTCCGCGTAGTAGCGCAGGACGAGCACCTCCCGCTGGCGGCGTTGCAACCCTCGCAGTGCGGTCTTCAACTGGTCGCGCTCCAGCGCATCGTAAGCGCCCTCTTCTGCACTGGCCATGTCAGGCATCGGCTTGGGCAGCAGCCGCAGGCCGAGGATGCGCCGACGCAGCGTCGAGCGGGAGAGGTTGACGACGGTCTGCCGGAGGTAGGCGAGGGTCTTCTCGGGTTCGCGGACCCGGCGGCGGGCGGCGTGCACCCGGATGAACGCCTCCTGGACGACGTCCTCGCAGGTCGAGAGGTCGTCCAGGAGCAGGGCGGCCAGGCGCAACAGGGAACGGTAGTGCGCCTGGTACGTCTCGGTGAGGTGGTCGACGCTGGCTCCCGCCGCGCCCTCTGCGGCCGTGCCCATCCGGCTATCGGCCAACAGCCCTGCTCGGGGCGGCAGCGCCACCGCGGGCACCACTGACATCACGGGCGCCACCGGCACCACCATTACGGGTGCCATGGGCACCACGGAGACCGCCCCCACTACGTTCGCCACGCCTGTTGGACACTCGCTCCCCTGTCATGGTTGCCCGGCCGGAGGCACATTCTCCCGCATACGCAGAATCCCCCTCCAACGCCCTGGAGGGGGATTCGGACCGTCCGCTTCCGAGCGACAGTTCCTCGACGGAACGGCAGTTCCCACCCGCCGGCAGATCACCGGACGGCGCCCCGGCCGCGGCACCTCGGGACGATGCCCTGCGCCGCCTCAGCCGCCGAGCTCCGCCGCGACCAGCTCCGCGATCTGAGCGGTGTTCAGCGCGGCGCCCTTGCGCAGGTTGTCCCCGCAGAGGAAGAGGTCCAGCGCGTTGGGGTCGTCCAGCGATCGGCGAACACGCCCGACCCAGGTGGGGTCGGTGCCCACCACGTCGTTCGGGGTGGGGAACTCCCCGGCCGCCGGGTTGTCGTAGAGCACGACGCCAGGTGCCTCCCGCAGGATGTCCTGTGCGTGCTCCTGGCTGACCTCCCGCTCGAAGACCGCGTGCACCGCCAGCGAGTGCGCGGTGATCACCGGGATCCGGACACAGGTCGCGGAGACCTTGAGGTCCGGCAGACCGAGGATCTTGCGGGACTCGTTGCGGACCTTGAGCTCCTCGGAGGACCAGCCGTCCGCAGCCGCCGAGCCCGCCCACGGCACCGCGTTCAGCGCCAGCGGCGCCGGGAACGGCCCGTTGTCGGTGATCACGGCACGCAGGTCGCCGGTCTGCTCGCCGACACCGGTGCCCGCGACCTGCTTGAGCTGGTCGCGCAGCGCGTCCACGCCCGACTGCCCGGCGCCGGAGGCGGCCTGGTACGAGGCCACCACCAGCTCCCGCAGCCCGTACTCGGCGTGCAGCGCGGCCAGGCCGCACATCATGGTGAGCGTGGTGCAGTTCGGGTTCGCGATGATGCCGCGCGGGCGGAACCTGGCCGCCGGCGCGTTCACCTCGGGGACGACCAGCGGCACGTCCGGGTCCATCCGGAACGCGCCGGAGTTGTCCACCACCACGACGCCCTCGGCCGCCGCGATCGGCGCCCACCGGGCGGAGACCTCGTCGGGGACGTCGAACATCGCCACGTCGATGCCGTCGAACGCCTCCTCGCTGAGCGCGACGACCTCGACCTCCTCGCCGCGCACGGTCAGCCGGCGCCCGGCCGACCGCGGCGACGCGATCAGCCGGATCTCGCCCCAGACGTCCTCCCGCGCGGAGAGGAGGCCCAACATCACGGTCCCTACGGCGCCGGTGGCGCCGACGACCGCGAGGTTGGGCTTACGGCTCATCGGCCGGTGCCGCCGTAGACGACGGCCTCGTCGGTGGTGCTGTCCAGACCGAAGGCGGTGTGCACGGCCCGGACGGCCTCGTTCACATCGTCGGCACGGGTGACCACCGAGATGCGGATCTCGGAGGTGGAGATCAGCTCGATGTTGACGCCCGCCTCGGAGAGCGCCTCGAAGAAGGTCGCCGTGACACCGGGGTTGGAGCGCATGCCCGCGCCGACCAGCGAGATCTTGCCGATCGCGTCGTCGTAGCGGAGCGACTCGAAGCCGATGCCCTCACGGACCCGGCCCAGTGCGTCGATCGCCTTCTGGCCCTCGGTCTTCGGGCAGGTGAAGGAGATGTCGGTGAGGCCGGTGGACGCGGCGGAGACGTTCTGCACCACCATGTCGATGTTGACCTCGGCATCCGCGATGGCACGGAAGATGCGGGCAGCCTCGCCCGGCTTGTCGGGTACGCCGACGACCGTGACCTTGGCCTCGGACGTGTCGTGGGCGACTCCGGAGATGATCGCCTGCTCCATTTCGCCCCCTTCGGGCTTGGTCGGGTTGGCCCCACTCACAATCGTCCCGGGAAGCCCCGAGAAGGACGAGCGTACGTGAATCGGGATGTTATAGCGCCGGGCGTACTCGACGCACCGGTCCAGCAGGACCTTGGAGCCGGACGACGCCAGCTCCAGCATGTCCTCGAACCCGATCCAGTCGATCTTGCGCGCCTTCTTCACCACCCGCGGGTCCGCGCTGAAGACGCCGTCCACGTCGGTGTAGATCTCGCAGACCTCGGCCTCCAGTGCCGCCGCGAGGGCGACCGCCGTGGTGTCCGAGCCGCCCCGGCCGAGCGTGGTGATGTCCTTGCTGACCTGGGAGACACCCTGGAATCCGGCCACGATCGCGATGTTGCCCTCGTCAAGGGCGTTGCGGATCCGGCCCGGCGTGACGTCGATGATGCGCGCCTTGTTGTGCGTCGCGTCCGTGATGACGCCGGCCTGGCTACCCGTGAAGGACTGGGCGTCGAAACCCAGCGTTTTGATCGCCATGGCCAGCAGCGCCATGGAGATCCGCTCTCCTGCGGTCAGCAGCATGTCGAACTCGCGGCCGGACGGAATCGGGGTTACCTGTTCCGCGAGTTCGATGAGCTCGTCCGTCGTGTCGCCCATCGCGGACACCACGACGACGACCTCATGGCCGGCCTTCCTGGTGTCGACGATTCGGCGGGCTACGCGCTTGATGCCCTCGGCATCCGCAACGGATGAGCCGCCGTACTTCTGCACGACAAGGCCCACGTGCGCTCCTCGACTTGTGTCGTTCAGGGGGACTTGGGTGGCCCCTTCTGCGGTCCGAGCCAGTCTATCCAGCGCTTTCGGCACCTCAGCCGTATTCCATATGCTGAGACGCGAATATCGACTGGTGGTCAGCGGTTTTCGTCAGGTCTCCGGACCCGCCACCGGTGGCCGACAAGAATTGCCGGGGCCGCCGCCGAAGGGCTCGGAATTTTTCCGGCCGGCCGGTCAATGAATTCTTCGTCACACTTTCCGCGTGCCCCGCCGCCCGCACCCGCCGGGCTGCGGAGCACGGCTCACATGCCCAGCTCGGCCGCCATGAGGTCGCCGGCCTGCTGTTCCAACTGCTCGTCCGTCAGCCCGTCGTCGTCGGTGTCCGCACCCTCCACGGCCGCGCCGATCGGGCTGTCGAGCCGGACGTGCGCGATCAGCGACTGCAGCGCCCGCAGCACCGCCGAACAGGTCGACCCCCAGTTGGACAGGTACGAGAACTGCCACCACCACAGCGCCTCGCTGACCCGGCCCTCGCGGTAGTGGGTCAGACCGTGCTGCAACTCGCTCACCACACCGGCCAGGTCGTCCGAGATCCGGAAGGCGTTCGGACGCGCGGGCGGACCGTACGGGTCGAAGACCTCGTGGTACACGTCGATCGGCGCCAGCAGCTCGGCCAGCCGCTCGCGCAGCTCCACCCCGTCCGGCTCGGGGCCGGTGTCCGGCTCGAACCGGTCCTCCGGAAGGACGTCCTCGATCGCCCCGAGCCTCCCGCCCGCCAGCAGCAGCTGGGAGACCTCCAGCAACAGCAGCGAGATCGCGCTGCCGGGTTCGTCCCCCTTGGCGACCTCGGTCACCGCGAGCACGAAACTCTCGATGGAGTCCGCGATCTGCACCGCGAAGTCGTCCGGTGCCTCGGCCTTGGTGTGCGGGTGCCGGAGGTGCGAGTGCGCTTGGGTGCGGGTGTGGTCAGACATCGAGCAGTCGTCTCCCTTCGAAGGCCCGGCCGAGGGTGACCTCGTCGGCGTACTCCAAGTCCCCGCCGACGGGCAGGCCGCTCGCCAGCCGGGTGACCTTCAGACCCATCGGCTTGCAGAGCCGGGCCAGATAGGTGGCGGTTGCCTCCCCCTCCAGATTGGGGTCGGTCGCCAGGATCAGCTCGGTGACCGTGCCGTCGGCGAGCCGCCCGAGCAGCTCACGGATCCGCAGGTCGTCCGGACCGACACCCTCGATCGGGCTGATCGCGCCGCCCAGCACGTGGTAGCGGCCGCGGAACTCCCGGGTGCGCTCGATCGCGACGACGTCCTTGGGCTCCTCGACCACGCAGATCACCGCCAGGTCGCGCCGCGGGTCCAGGCAGACCCGGCACTGCTCGGACTCCGCGACGTTGCCGCAGACCACGCAGAACCGGACCTTCTCCTTGACCTCCAGCAGCGCGCGCGCCAGGCGGCGGACGTCCGTCGGGTCGGCCTGCAGGACGTGGAAGGCGATCCGCTGCGCGCTCTTGGGCCCGACACCGGGCAGCCTGCCCAGCTCGTCGATCAGGTCCTGAACCACGCCCTCGTACAACTTCGCGCCTTCCCTCGTGCCGTCGCGTGCTCTCGTCTTCGCTTCCGCGCGCGCTGCAGCGCCTGCTTCCACGCCTGCTCGTACGCGCGCTCGCGGTGCCATCATCCAACGAATCGGGCGCCGGACACACCGTCCGACGCCCGACTTACCCATAAATCACACAGCGTGGCTGCGCTTCTGCTACCTGTCAGCCATCTGGGCCGCGCGACGGCACGAGGCGGCAGGCCACCGGCCCCGAGGTCTGCTCGTCAGCCCGGGGCCGCACCGTCAGGTCCGAGGCCCGCCTTCTCAGAACGGAGGCCCGCCTCCTCAGAACGGCAGACCGGGGACACCGCCGCCGAGGCCCTGGGTCAGCGGGCCCATCCGGTCCGCCTGGAGCTTCTGGGCCGCCGCGTTGGCGTCCCGGACGGCCGCCAGCACCAGGTCGGCCAGGGTCTCGGTGTCCTCGGGGTCGACCGCCGCCGGGGCGATGGTCAGCGCCACCAGCTCACCGGCACCCGTCACGGTGGCCTCGACCAGGCCGCCGCCTGCCGTACCACTCACCTTCGTCTCGGCCAGCTCCCGCTGAGCCTTGCCGAGCTCCTCCTGCATCTTCTGCGCCTGCTTGAGCAGCTGCTGCATGTTGGGCTGGCCACCAGGGAACACGGCTCACTCCTGCCTGTGCACGGAAATGTCACCTTGAGCCTACGCGCCGCCGTGCGGCGCGCAGGCACCGCCGGTCACCTGTTGTGGTGGATCTCCTCCAACACCGTCGCCCCGAGCTCACGGATGATCAGCTCCTGTCCGGAGTACGTGTCCTCCTTGAGATCCGGGTCGTCGTCCTCGGGGATGTCGTCCTCGGGCGCCACCATCGGGGCGGGCGGCGCCTGCGCCGGTGCCATGGCCGGCTGCGGCCGTACCGGCGGTACGGCGGGCGCGACCGGGGGCGGCACCGGGCCGGGCGCGGGCTGGACTGGAGCCGGGGCCTGCGGCGGTGCCGCCGGTGCGGCCGGCCTGGGTGCCTGCGCCGCCCCAGCACCGCCGCCCCAGCCGCTGCCGGCCTGCGGAGCCGGCGGCGCGTACGAGGACCCACCGCCGCCACCGCCGGAGGGGTCGACGATGCACTCGATCCGCCAGTCCACCCCGAGGGAGTCGGCGAGTGCCTGCCGCAGCACGTCGTCGCTGTTGCTGCTGACGAAGCTGTCCCGGGCGCCCGCGTTGATGAACGAGACCTGCAGCACACTGCCGTCGAAGCCCGCGACCTGGCCGTTCTGGCTCAGCAGGATCCAGGTGAACCGGCGGCGGTTCTTCACCGCCTCCAGGATCTGCGGCCAGAGCTGGCGCACCTGCGCCGCACCCTGCTGCGCGGCGGCGGACGGCTGCCCGCCCGACGGCTGCGACGCGGGCACGGGGGCCTGCACCGGCGCAGGCGCCGGCTGGGCGTACGCCGGAGCGGGTGCCGGCTGCGGCGGCACGGGGGCGGGCTCGCCCCCGGCAGGCGGGAAGCTGCGCGGGATCGGCCACGCGCCGGGCGCGGGGCCCGCCTGCGCGGGCCCGGGAGCCTGCACCGGGGCTGCGGGGGCCGACTGCTGCGGCGCGGGCGCCATCGGGGCGGACGGCGCCGGGGTCGACGGCATCGCGGCCGGGGCCTGTGCCGCCGGGGCCTGCGGAGCCGCCGCTGCGGGCGCCATGGGCGCCATGGGCGCCACGGGTGCCACGGGTGCCACGGGTGCCATCGGCGCCGCCAGGGCTCCGGCCGCAGCCCGCCGCTCCAGTTTGTCCAGCCGCGCCTGCAGCGACAGCTCGTCGTCGTACGCGCCGGGCAGCATCACCCGGGCGCAGATCAGTTCCAGCTGCAGCCGGGGCGCCGCGTTCCCGCGCATCTCGGTCAGCCCGGTGTTGACGATGTCGGCGGCCCGGCTCAGCTCAGCCGCCCCGAACCGGTCGGCCTGCGCCTGCATCACCGCGACCCGGTCGACGGGGGCGTCGATCAGCCCCTTCTCCCCGGCGTCCGGCACTGTGGCCAGGATCACCAGGTCGCGCAGTCGCTCCAGCAGGTCCGTCACGAAGCGGCGCGGATCGTGCCCACCCTCGACCACCCGGTCGATGACCTGGAAGACCGTGGCCCCGTCGTGCGCGGCGAAGGCGTCGACCACCTCGTCCAGCAGCGCCGAGTCCGTGTACCCGAGCAGGGCCGTCGCCATCTGGTACGTCACGCCGGCCTCGCCCGCGCCAGCGAGCAGCTGGTCCATCACCGACATCGAGTCACGCACCGAACCGGCACCGGCCCGGACCACCAGCGGGAAGACCGCGTCCTCGACCTGGATGCCCTCCCGGCCGCACACCTCCGCCAGGTAGTCGCGGAGCGTGCCGGGCGGCACCAGCCGGAACGGGTAGTGGTGCGTACGGGAGCGGATCGTCCCGATCACCTTCTCCGGCTCGGTCGTCGCGAAGATGAACTTGAGGTGCTCCGGCGGCTCCTCCACCACCTTCAGCAGCGCGTTGAAGCCGGCCGAGGTCACCATGTGCGCCTCGTCCAGGATGAAGATCTTGTACCGGCTGTGCACCGGCGCGAAGAACGCCCGCTCACGCAGCTCGCGCGCGTCGTCCACACCACCGTGCGAGGCGGCGTCGATCTCGATCACGTCGATCGAGCCGGGTCCGCCCGTCGCCAAGTCCCGGCAGGACTGGCACTCGCCGCAGGGCGTCGGCGTGGGCCCCTGCTCGCAGTTGAGGCAGCGGGCCAGGATTCGGGCGCTCGTCGTCTTGCCGCAGCCGCGCGGGCCGCTGAAGAGGTAGGCGTGGTTGACCCTGTTGTTGCGCAGGGCCTGCTGGAGCGGAGCGGTCACGTGCTCCTGCCCGATGACCTCCGCGAAGGTCTCGGGGCGGTAGCGGCGGTACAGGGCTAGGGACACGCCAACGACGATATCGGGACACGCGGACAAACGCGTGGTCCCACCGAAGCCGCCCCGGAACGCAAGGACCCCCCGTGCACCCGCCAGAGCTCTCCTACCCTTGCTGCCTTCCGGCCCTGGGGGGGTTCAGAGAGATAACGCCGCACGAGGGGCTGCCCCAAGAGTAGCGGATCCCGGCCCCGGACCCCGCACTCCACCCGCACTCCACACCGATCTCCGATCCGCAGGCAGCCACCCTCGACCGCCTACGAGACTGCGGTTCGCGAGCACCCCTCAACATGTACTAAGCTCTCCCACGGAGGATTCGCCTAGAGGCCTAGGGCGCACGCTTGGAAAGCGTGTTGGGGGCAACCCCTCACGAGTTCGAATCTCGTATCCTCCGCCTCTGCCCGCCAGGGCAAACGAAGGACCCGACCGCACTGCGGCCGGGTCCTTCGTCGTTCCGTGGTTGCAGTTCTGGTTGCAGTTGCCGGGATCCACCGGATGGGGCGGCTGCACGACCGCATCCGGCTGACGGCCTCTCTGACCGAGCCACGCATTCGCGCCCGCTGGGAACCGCTCCTCTGGCAGGGTGCAATCCATGGACGTGTCCGAAAAGACCCGCAAGATCATCTGGTGTGAAGCAGGCGGCAGGTGCGCGATCTGCCGGGCGCAGGTGGTGACACCCGGGACTGACTGCGACGACCCCTCGGTCTTCGGCGAGGAGGCTCACATAGTCGCCCGCTCGAAGGGCGGACCGAGAGCCGGCTTGCTGGACGACGCATCCATCGACAGCCATACGAACATGGTCCTGCTGTGTAGCAAGCATCACAAGCAAATCGATGACCAGCCAGGCCACTTCACGGTGGATCGACTGCGCGAGATCAAGGCCAAGCACGCCGCATGGATGCGCTCGCTCGGCGAGACAACGCCAGGGCGGCTGAAGTTGGTGCCCGACCCAGAGTTCCCGCAGCCTCGGATCCTGAAGCTGATCACCCGCGGCAACCCGTTGTGGAACATGATCAAGTCCAGCGTCACCTTCGAGTACGCGCTGCCAGACGGTCTCCCCGAGGAGGATGAAGACCTCATTCTGGAGTTCCTGGACGCGGTCCAGGACTACTGCGACATCGCAGCCGAGCTGCACAGTGTGCGCGAGAACCGCGACGCCGAGAAGGGGTTGCAGAGCTACCTGAGCAGACTCGCCGAGCACAACTTCCTGGTGGGCGCCTTCGTACGCCACATGCTCTTGATCGATGGCTCCGGTCAGGAGGGCACGCCCTGGCCCATGCTCCGCGTCGAGGTCCAGCCAGCTTCGCACGCCACGATCACGGACGGGAGCGGTAGGCCCTATCCCAACAAGCAGCCGAGCACGGGAGTACCTGACGAGGAGCAGAGCGCATGACTGAGCGAACGATCTACCTCGACCCCGATCGACGCGACCCCAGTTCTCGGAAGATCAATGTCCGGGCCCGCCGTTGGTACGTCACGGTCGAACTCGACCGCGATGGGTACGTCGATGCCTTGACCTGGCGGGGAGACTCGCCAGAACTACCCGCCGCCTACACGGAGGCCGTCACCAGGGCGCAGAACACATCTGCCGATCGGCTCCGGTGCGACGGATACCTGGGCATGCTCTCCTGGGGCAGCGGACCAAGCTGGGTCAGTCTGACTGTTCCCTTTGCCCAGGTTGGAGCGGCAGTCGAAGCACTGTGCGATGCCGAGCTCAATTACGACTACAGCGGACTTCACACCCTCGCCGACCGACTGGCGCTTCCCGTCGAGGACTGGCTCGCCCCCGGCGAGCGGGAGCTGGTCCGCGGCGTCGACTTTTCCGCACCACCTGGCGTGTTTCTGCGGTTCCTGCGCGGCAAGGCCAAGCGGCACGGATTGCGCCTCAACGGCCGGGCTTCCCTGGGCAGTGTGTGGGTTCGCCCGACACTGCCGCTCGCTGAGAAGCAAAAGCGGGAGCTGTTTGCCGAGCAGTACCCCGACTGGGTGGACCGATGGACCGGATACGTCGAGCCGGACGACGCGCCGGACCGGCCATGGGTGGGTGGCAGAGGACAGAACCTCAGCTACCGCGCGGCCCCCGTCCAATTCCGGCATGTACAGACACCGAGTGGCAGCAAATGCGCCTGCGGAATGACCATGCGAGCTCCTGAGGACGGCGGGAATGAACACGCTGCCCACCATGCGATGTGGGCGATCGGCGTTCGGGCACCCAAGAACTTGGATTGGTGGAGCGACCTGGCAGTGGTGACGACCGAGTCGCCGATCGCCTGGCGGAAGCTGACCTACCAGGTGGGGCGGATGCCTCAGCGAGAGAACGGCTACGACGTCAACTCGTGGTCGCACCTTGGTGAGCCTGAACCGACCCCAGACAACGTACGTGCATACCTGCTGCAGGCCAACGGATACGTCATCGGTTACCTGGCGACCCACGACGTCAGAGAGCACCGCCACTGGGACCTGCTCGACGACTCGGAGGACGGTGATCAGGACGAGTCCCTGCGTCCATGCATCGATCTGATCTGGGTGGCAGACTCCTACCGCCGTAAGGGCGTTGGCGCAACGCTCGTACAGACCCTCGCAAACGACTTCGGCTGCGAGGCCACCGAAGTGTCCTGGTCGACACCAGTCAGCGACGCCGGCCGGCGCCTCGCACGCCGGATCTCGCCCGAGGGCATCTGGATCAGCTAACGCGGCAAGCGGCGTCCCCGCGACAGGCCCCGGTGGGAGCAGCGACTCCGCGCCAGCGGCCGCACCGCGCGACCTGCGATAGCGCCGAACGGACCTACAACCGGAGCCGTGCCCTCGACCGGACATGGGTCAAGGGCACGGCTCCGCTGCGTTCAGCTCTATTCGGTCATTTCGGAGACACCGGGCCAGAGCAGGCCACCGATCTTGCTGGCAGTCTCCTGGAGGATGGGGCTCGTCAGGTGCTGGTACCGCCGGCGCATCCGAGCGGACTTGCCGGGCTCCCACCCCATGATCGCGTCGACGACTGCATCGGGAACGCCGAGGATCAGCAGGACAGTGGCAGCGGTGTGGCGGGCATCGTGGAGCCGACCGTCGCGAACATTCGCCGCCTTCAGCAGGTCCTTCCACCGGTGGTAGTCGGTGTTGGGGTTCAGCGGCTGGCCAGTCGGAGAGGTGAAGACATACCCCTTCTCCTCCCACAGGTCGCGGGCAAGCCGCCGTTCGCGGTCCTGCTCGACCTTGTGCTGCGCAAGCAGCTTCATCAGCTCATCAGGGACGCCGATCGGGCGCCTGCCCGCACGTGACTTGGTGTCCTTGGTCTCGCGACGGATGCTGATCTTCTGCGGGCAGTAGCCCGGCTTGCGCCCGCAACGGTCACCGCAACCGTGCTGGTAGCGGGGCCGCAACCGTCCACGCCGCACGCGGATGACGCTGGCTTCGAAGTCGACGTCGGTCCACTGCAGGCCCAGCACCTCTCCCTGCCGCAGGCCGAGGGCCAGGGCGATCACCCAACGGGCGGCGTTCCGCTGGCGCTCCGCTTCGATGAGAAGCCGCTGCATCTCCTCGACCGAGTACGGCTCGACCTCCTCTTCCTCCAACCGCGGGGCCTTGGCCACCGTCGCCGGGTTCTCGGTGATGTGCCGACGCCGCTTCGCTTCGTTGAGCGCCGCGCGCACCGTGCGGTGGACCTGGTGCGCAGTGCCGGCGGCGCTGCCGTTGTCCCGCATCTTCTTGTAGAAGCGCTCCAGGTGCTCCGGCTCCAACTTCTCCAGGCGGTGAGCACCGAGGCCGGGGATGAGGTGGTGGTTCACGGCCACGCGGTATCCGTCGATGGTGTTCTCGGAGACATGCAGAGCGGCGATGTTCTCGACCCAGTGGGTGAGCCACGTCTTGACGGTCCAGGTCTGGCCGGTCTTCCGCACCGCGCCGGAGTCGCGCTGCCGTTCCAGCTCGCGGACCGCCTTGGTGACATCGGCTCGGGTCTTACGGGTGACGTGACGGCGGTCGGGACGACCGTCGTCCTTGACTCCGACGGTGACGTAGCCGTGCCAACGACCGTCCTTGGCCTGGTGGATGGATGATGCGCCGTTGGGCTGACGGGAGTTCGCCATGTCTGCCCCCTCAGGCCGCAAGGTCGAGACCGGCGGAGTGAAGGCGCTTCGCGAGGAACGCGCCCACCGCCTCGGCGGGTATCCGGCGGAGGCTTCCGATCTTCACGGAGGGGATCTCGCCGGAGACGACGAACTCGTACATCTTCGTTCGCCCGATGCCGAGTCGGCGGGCAGCCTCCTCGACGGTGAGCGCGACCAGTGTGGAGTCGGCCGCAGCCCCGTCCTAATCAGCGATCAGGCGGAGGAGCACGTGCTCTGTGGTGCCGAGGGCGTAGGCCACTCGGGAGAGCTCGAAAGACGTTTCGGACATGGGTGTCCTATCCCAGCGGCGCTTTCGGCTATGCGCCACTGTTGTCGATGTTCCAGGGATGGGCGATTGGTGGTTCGGGTCCGCGTGGCGACCCCCGGCGTTCGTAGCGCCGAGGGGCTGCGGAGGGCATGGCTGGTCGAGGGTTCACTGGCTGGCGAAGCCCGTGGTCGGACCGGCGGGACGGGACGTTAGCCGCAGATTCCGGCCGCACCAAACCGCCGGATGCCCGGCATGATGCCGGTCATCATCGGATCGGCGACGGGACTGGCGTGCGGAAGCAGCGACGGATAGCGGGCGGCCTCAGGTGGTCGGGGCATGCCCTCGGGTGCTCTGGCTACGTCTCGGTTCCTGGGTCGCCGAGACCCTCGGCGTCGGAGGCGCCGGGCGGGAAGTTTGGCGAGCGGTAGTCATCACCGGCCGCGTCCGCTACGACCCGGGTGATCATCGCTCTGATGAGCTCTTGGAGGTTCGGGTGGGCACGGCCATAGGCGTCGAGCGCCTCGCGGGCCAGGTCCATCTCCTTGCGGGCGGCGACGGACTTCTGCCAGCTCTCGGCAAAATCGGCTAGCAGCCGCTTCACGTGGGTGTTCGCGGCGATCTCGGGTGGTCCGACCAGGTTGTCCAGGGAGATGTCGAAGACCTTGGCGAAGCCGATGGCCTCGTCCAGGTTGACCCTGCGACGTGGCTCGCCGCTCTCAATGCGCCACACCGCCGACTGGTTGAGCGGGTAGCCGGCCTCGGTCAGGCGCTCGGCGAGCGTGGCGGTACTCCACCCGCGCGCCTCGCGCTCCATTTTGATGCGCCGGGCGACGTTCTCCTCCCCCTCCAGTCGTTGTCGCCGGTCTTCGTCAGCCACGGTCAACCCTCCATGCATCGTCGATAAGCCCATTTGCAATGCGCCGAGCACGACGTTAACGTGATGCAAGATGAAACGCAACTGAGCCGAACTGCATCGGCCAGCCGGGCCAGCCACCCGGCGACGCCACGAAGAAGGCCCCCAGTGCTACGAACACCGGGGGCCACAGCAGAAACCTCGAAACCGCCCATCCCTGGAACAGTCGACAACGGAGGAACCGGGTAGCCGCCCGAATCCTCCGAGTGAGGACACCGCTGTGGACAAGCCTACGGCTCCGCCGCCGGGCCCGTCAGCCCACGACCGGCGACGGGACCGCCGCGCGTCGGAGCCCTACCCCGTGCCCGTCGACACCACCTCCGGGGAACCGCCGCACAACATCGACGCCGAGCAGGCAGTCCTCGGCGCATGCATGCTGAAGCACCACGCGGTGGATCAGGTCCGGGGGACGCTGGACGCGGGCGACTTCTACCGGCCCGCCCACGAGACCATCTGGCGCGCGATCCTCGCCCTGCGCGCCGAAGACGCCCCGACCGACCCCATCGCCCTCGCGGACCACCTCCAAGGCAAGGGGGATCTCTCCCGCGTCGGGGGCTCGTCCTACCTGCACACGCTGGTCGCCGTCGCGCCGCCCTCGACGGACAACGCCGACTACTACGCGCAGATCGTGCGCCGCGACGCCCAACTGCGGACCCTGCACGCCACCGGCATCCGCACCGTCCACCACGCGCTGACCCCAGGTGCTGACCCGGACGAGATCCGCACGGCCGTCGAGGCGGAGATCCGTGCCGAGCGCGAGCGTGCCCTGGCCTCCGGTAGCAGTCGCCTGTCCCGCTACATCGTCAACGGCTGGGACTTCGTCACCAAGACCGGCGCGGACAAAGAACCCCTCTGGGGCACCCGCGAACAGACAGCCTGGGCCTCCGGCGAAAGCCTGATGATTGTCGGCGCACCGGGCGTCGGCAAGACCACCCTCGCCCACCAGGTCGTCCTCGCCCGCCTCGGCCTCCAGGCTGCCGTCCTTGACCTGCCCGTCGCCGAGGGAGAGCGCGTCCTCTACCTCGCCATGGACCGCCCCCAGCAGATCGCCCGCGCCATGGCCCGTCGCATCACCCCCGCTGACGAGGCCCACCTGCGCGACCGGCTCGCCGTGTGGCAGGGCCCGCTTCCCGCCACCCTCGACAAGGAACCCGACCTCCTCGCCGAACTCGCCGCCGCCCACCGCGCCGACACCATCGTCATCGACAGCCTCAAGGACGCAGTCAGCACCCTGGTGGACGACTCCCTGGCCGTCGCCTTCAACAACGCCCGCATGCGCGCCCTGCGTTCAGGCGTCCAGATCATGGAGCTCCACCACCAGCGCAAGGCCGCCGCTGATGCTCCACGAGGGATGCGACCCACGCTGGACCGGGTGTACGGCTCGACCTGGCTGACCGCCGGAGCGGGCAGCGTCCTCTTCATCGCCGGAGAGGCCGGCGACCCGGCGGTCACCATCCACCACCTCAAGACGGTGACCGGCGAGATCGGTCCGCTGCCGGTCGTCCATGACCACCAGCGCGGCACCACCTACGTCGAACCCACCCTCGACCCGGTCACCATCCTGCGCGCCACCCCGAACGGCCTGACCACCCGTGACCTGGCGACCGCCCTGACCGGCGAGGCCAACCCCGACCGCGCCGACATCGAGAAGGCCCGCCGCCACCTGGACCGCCTCGTGAAGAGCGGGCTGGCGGTCAAGACCGACGGCACCGCCGGAGGCGCGGGAGGCGGCCAGCAAGCCCGCTACCGCGCTTCCGCCCGGCATATCACCGCCGTCTCGTAACGGCCACCACGGTGACCGGACTGACCGGGGGCACCGCAGTGACCGCCCCCCCGGTCAGTCCGTCGTACCGGACCTACCCCAGTGACCGGGGCTCCGGTCAGCCGGTCACTCCGACCGACCGAACTGACCGGAGTGCCACACAGGCCAGCAGCCCGCCGACCTGCTGACCGGCCCGTCGAACGACCAGCGGAGGCACCCACCAGGGCCACCAGGCGGCCGGTCAGTGAACGGATCACCCACCCAACTCGGCACCGACAGACAGACGCGGGATCGTTCACGGGACCGTACACGCACCCCTCCCGCGAAGGCCCGGCGAAAGCCGTTCACACCGTCCACGCGGAGCAAAGAAACCGCAGGTAGAGCGATCACGGAGGCGTACACGCCGTCCACGCGACCCAGCGTTCACGCGCGAGCCCCCCTTTAGAAGGGGGCTCGCGTGTACGCCCTACCGTGAACGCCCCGCCTTCGAGGCGACTCTAAGCCGCCGCCCGCTGTAACCAGGTAGACCAGCAATAAGAGATCACCGCGATCCGAATCCTGATCAGACCACCGGAAACCGGGACAAGTTGTGGGGTAAGCACTGCTTATCCCAGCGCCGTCCAGGACGGAGCAAGTTGTGGGGTAAGGACTCCTTACCCGGCGCCGCTCCTGGCGGAGCAAGTTGTCGCATTGGACGGTCCTACGGCCCGCCGCCGCACTTGCCCTCGCCCAGGGGTGCGAGAGCAAGCCTGTAACCAGCGCCAGCGGGTAGGCGCAGAGCCGCCGATGCTCGCGATCGGACATTCACGGTCCGCCGTCAGTCATTGGCTGCAGGCGCGAAGTAATCGCGGAGCATGACGGTGGTCCACTCGGCCTGGTGCTGCCCTCCGCGAGGGCCCATCTCACCAAACCACGGCTTCACGTCCAGGACCGGCGTGCCCTCTACAGCGTCGAGGTCTTCGACGTGGAGATCCAGGCCGTCGACCTTGAGCAGACGGCAGCGTGAGACCCCGAGCCAGTTCAGGCGCCGCATGTTGCGGTGGCCGAAGATCCCGACCTCCGGCCAGTCCGGGTTGTCCCGGGGTCGGCGGGCGCCGAGGTTCAGGTCCGTCGGGTCAGTGAGGTGGAACCGGAAGACGACCTCCAGGTGCGAGAAGTCCTCCAGGCCCTTGGTCGCATCGGCGGTGAAGAGGGATCCGTCCAGCCGGATGATCGCTCGGGTGCCGCCCCAGAAGTCGTCCGTGGGTTCGATCCGTCCGCCGACCACATGGCCGAGGGCCTCGACCTCGAACGTCTCACGGTCTGCCATCAGTGACTCCTCATCAGGCTGTTTCGGACAGGTACGCGGCGGCGCGCGCGTCGATCTCGCTGACCGCCGCGGAACCGCGCCGCCGGTAGGGGGAGAGCAGGGTGCGCATGTCGGCGGCGGCCTGGCGGGTGCGGCCGGACCGTACGCCGTCCATGGCATCGAGCGCCTGAGACCAGGTGGCACAGGCTCGGTCGATGTTGTTCATCTGCGCATACACGGAACCGAGGTATCCCAGCGTCACGGCGTGGGTGCGGGTGAACTTCGTCGCCTTGCGGGTGCGGACGCTGTGGTGGAACTCGCCGACCGAGCCGTCGAGGTCTCCTATGTCGCGCAGGGCGCACGCGGTCTCGTGGGCCAGGCTGGCCTCGCCGAAGAAGAACACCCGGTCCGGCTCGGGGATGTCGTCGCTGGCGGCGGACAGGTCGTCCTCGGCGCGCAGCAGGGCTTTGGCGGCGGCGTTCTTACGGCCGACGGAAGCCAGGCTCCGGGCGTGGACTACGCCGAGGAGCGCCCGCTCCCGTGGGGAGGCGAGCGTGTATCTGTCGCCGTCGACGGACGCGGCGGCGAGGTCGAGAGCCTGCTGGTGGTGTCCGAGGTCGATGGCCTGGTGAGCCATCGCCCGCAGCACGTGAGCAGCCATCGGCGGATCGCCGGCCTCGGCCGCGAGCTTCACCGCCTCGGCGAAGTACCGCTGCGCTGTCGCGTGCTGGCCACCGTCGAACGCCATCCAGCCAGCCAGGTAGGCGAGTTCGCTGGCGGCGGAGAAGAGGTCACGGCGGACACGCTCGTCGGTGAACTTCCCTCGCAGGTAGGCAGTGACGTCGGTCGTCAGGTACTGCACCACAGACGTCCAGGCGTGGCCACCGCCTCGCCGCTGGTCCACTTGGGAGAACAAGGTGGTCATGTCGCGGACGGCTGCCAGGTCGCCAGGGCCGACTCGGCGGGTTGCCGCAGCGCTGCGCGCGCTGCCCCGCTCGGCCATGCGCTGCCACCAGTCTTCGCCGGGCAGCGAGAGCGCGGCCACCGAGTAGACCGCCACCCCCAGCGCCCGCCTGCGTTCCACGTCCACGTCGGCTCTCCCGAGTTCGGCCAGCGCGCTCAGCGTATCCGCGTCCCAGTCGGGTTTTTGGGGCGCTGGTGCGATCAGACCGATCTCCTCCAGCGTTACGACCCGTCCGCCGAGCGCGCGACCCAGCGCCTCGGCCAGGAAGGCACCGACGTTCCCCGCCGGCTGACCGCCGTTCTTCCAGTGCGTGATGCTCGACTTGTTGGTCTCCAAGGGCTCGCCATGCTCGGCTGCCACCCGCCTGACCAGGCGCGCGATCGCATCGCCGGAGAGCTTCGCCTCGTCGATGACCTTCCGCAGCCGCTCGTTCGGTTCCTTCGTCGGCGCCAAAGCGCACCTCCCTGACGGGCCGTTAAACCGCTTAAACCGCATAGCGTGCCCAACACCGTACTCCCAGTAGCGATTAGGCGGTTCACTAACTGCATGCCGTCCGCCAGGTGGGGCCGATTCGGCCCCTGAGGCCCTGCGGAGCGGCGGCCTGCGGCGGCTCCAGCTGTGCATCCGGCATTGAAGTCGCCCCGCCAACTCGTGACCTCGGAGAGGCTGATGACGACTGCCGACCGCACACCGCACCCGTGGAGCCACTGTGCGTCCGGTGCGAGAGCCCTGGCCCTGTGGAGTGACCAGGAACATCCGTTTGGGGAGCGTCGCGTGATCGGCGACGAGCTCCACATCCAGGCCGACGGGCGGACGGTCGTCGTCCCGAACCGGGACCGAGCCCGCCGACGCGCCCTGGTCCTGCGTCAGCTCGCTGCCGGTCGTCACCGCCGCAAGCGGCACCGGGAGTCGGCGGCGTGAGCACCGAGAACTCCTCGGACTTCAAGCTCCCCGAGGACCGCCACCAGGGCTTGTACATCCGTACGTTCAAGATCGCGAAGGACGGCACCCGGTACGACGACTCCGGCGTCATCACCGTGGAGTCGGAACCCGACGCCTACGCCTACCACCCCTCGGCCACCTGGCCCGCCTGCCGCTGCCCGCAGCACCGAGACGGCTGACGCGTACGTCCCTGCGGCACCACCCATCCCACGTGTGAGAGGAAGAACCTCCCTTGTCCCTCGAACAACTCTCAGGAAAGACCGTCCTGGTCACCGGTGCTGGCGGCCTCGTCGGCAGCCGCATCACGTCCCAGCTCCGCCGGCTCGGCGCCCGCCCCATCTCCGTGTGCAAGCTCGACGCCTACCCGCACGAGGTGTACCGCGAGCGGTTCGGCATCGACGCCTCCGACCCGGACTTCATCGTCGGCGACATCGCCGAGCCGGACCTGATGCGCAAGGTGATCTCCGGCTGCGACTACGTGATCCACGCCGCCGCCCTGGCCGACGTGGCGGCCTGCACGCGCCGGCCGCTGGACGCCATCGACACCAACATCACCGGCACCCAGCGGGTCCTGGACGCAGTCGCCACCTCGGACCGGGTGCGCAGGATGGTGTTCGTCTCCTCCGCCAGCGTCTACGGCAACGGCAGCTCGCAGTTCGTGGAGGGCGCGGCGGTCCAGCCGGTGTCGGTGTACGGCAACAGCAAGGCGTGGGGCGAGTACCAGACCGCCGCAGTGCTTGGCGGTGCCGGCATCTCGTACGCCGTGGTGCGGTACTTCTCGGTCTACGGCGAACCGCAGGTCGTGAAGGAGCGGAGCCACTCCTGGGTGGTCGCCTGGTTCGCCATGCGGGCCGCGCTCGGGCTGTCGCTGCACCTCAACGGCGGGGGTCACCAGATCCGCGACATGGTTCACGTCAACGACATCGCCATCGGCACGCTGCGGGCGCTGGTTGCGCCCCGCGCGCACAACGAGACCGTCAACATCGGTACTGGGAATGGTACTTCCATTCGGCAGATCGCCGAGCTCGTCCGCAGCCACTACCCGAATGTCCAGTTGGTCGAGACGCCCATGCCGCCGGGTGACCCCGAGGGCGGATACGCCTTCGTCGAGCGGATGGAGGAGCTGCTGGGCTGGCGGCCGAACATCACGGTGGCGGAAGGCGTCGCCCGTTACGTGGCCTGGTTGAAGGCCACGCCGGAAGCCATCCCCGATTGGATGCGCCAGGCGTCAGCTGCCTAGATGATCGGCGGACGCCCCAGCCGGGTCATGGTCCACACCGTGCGCCAGCGCATCGGCTTGCGCCGGCCGCAGGGTGTACGCCAGCCCTCGGCGAAGCCCGCGAACCACGCCTTCAGCCCGGCCACGTCCCGTGTTCGGGCCACGGTGAGGGCCATCCACACGCCGAGGTAGACCGGCACCAGCAGGGCGGGGAGGTGGCGGCGCGCCAGGTACACCCGGTTTCGGGCGTTCACCCGGTAGAAGAAGGAGTGCCGGGTCGGGCTGGTGCGCGGGTGCTGGAGCAGCAGCTCGGGAACGTAGAGCACCCGCCAGCCCGCGTCCAGCGCCCGCCAGGCCATGTCGGTCTCCTCGTGCGCGAAGAAGAAGGAGTCTGGCCAGTCGCCGACCTGCTCCAGCATCTTCGAGGACAGCGCGTGGCCGCCGCCGAGGAAGCTGGTCACCTCGCCGCCGCGCATCGGGTCACCGGCCCGCAGCCGGGGGACGTGGCGCCGCTGGGTGAGGCCGGTCTCGTCGGCGATCCGGAAGCTTACGATGCCCAGCTGGGGGTCGGCCTCGTAGAGGGCGGCGATCCGGGCGAGGACGTCGTCGGCGACCAGCAGGCCGTCGTCGTCCAGATCGATCACCACGTCCACGTCCCGCAGGTGCTCGAGGGCGACGTTGCGCCCGCCGGTCACCCCGAGATTGTCCGCGAGCTCCACACCCTCCACCCACGACGGCAGTTCCGGCAGCGCGCACCCGTTGCCGACCACCACGACCTTCGCGGCCTTGACCGTCTGCATCTCCACCGAGGCCAGCAGCTCGGCCAGCTCCTTCGGCCGCGTGCCCATGGTCAGCACCGCCACACCCAGCTTGACGCCCACCGAACCTCTTCCCCTCGAGGAACCAGAGATGACCTCACGACCGCCGAAGCCGGGTGCCGCGTCGCTCCGCGAACTCGCCGAGACCCGGAGCCTTCCCGCCCATCAGGTCATGGACCAGGACACACTCGCCTGGATCGCCAGAAACCGGCCCGAAGCCTCAGCCGCGCCGCCCACCCTGCCACATCCGCCGCTCATGCTGGTACCGGACGTCACCTGGTTCGCGCAGCCCCAGCTCATCGACTCCATCCACGGCATTCGACACAACGCCCGCGTCTCCCTCCTCGCCGGTCTGCTCGCCCAGGAGTACGGGCTCGACCGCGATCACACTGCTGCCCTGTGCGCCGCCGCAGCAGTCCACGACTGCCGGCGTCGCGACGACCGCGACGATCCCGGACACGGCCGACGGGCAGCACTTTGGTTCACCCGCAACCAGCACGCCGTGACCGCCATGCTCGGCCGAGAGCTCCCGCCCGACCTCTCCCACCAGGCAGCCGGCGCCATCGGCCTGCATGACGTCCCATACGCGGGCTTCACCCCGCAGCAGAACCTCGCCTACCAGCGCGCGCCCCACCTGATCGACCTGCTCAAGGCAGCCGACTGCCTGGACCGCTACCGGCTCCCCCTCTCCCGCTGGTGGCCCGACCCCTCCCACCTGCGCGTCGCCATCCCGACATGGCTCCACCCCGTCGCCTTCGACCTGGTCGTCCGAAGCGAACAGGCCCGACTCGACGGCGCAACCAACCACTGGGCACTCATCCACGCCAGCCAGATCCTGAACCCCCGGCATTAGGAGGCCATCCATGCACCACGAGTGGGACCACGCCCACACCGACCACACCAGCAGCGTCACCCGGCCCGGCCCCTCCGGCCTCGCCGAGAGCGAAGCCGACTGGCGCCACCACCTCGAACACGGGACGCCCAACGGCTGGCTCCTCAGCGGCAACGCCCTGATCAAAACGCTGACCTCCGGACGCCCCATCCACCTGATGCACACCACCGTCGCCCTGGACGCGATCCGCGCCAGCGGGCACCTTTACGCCTCCACCGGCTGCCTGGCCGCGGCCCTCTACTGCGCGCCCCTCACCCCTGAGCCCGCCGGCCTACGCCCCCACAACCTCGGCACGTACCTGCTGGAGACGAAGAAGCACACCCGCACCCTGGTCTTCGAGATCACCCCTGACGCTCCCGTGCCACCCAAGGGCATCGACTACCTCCGGTTGGGCGCCATCCACCTGCGCACCTACCTCACCCACCGCAGCTTCCTCACCCGGCCCGAAGACGCCCAGCTCCGCCAAGCAGTGCTGAACCGGATCCGTGCAGCGGCGCCCTTCCTCCGCACCCTCCTCGCCAACGCCGCCGGGAAGCCGACCCTGGAAGCCGAGTTCTTCGACCAGCTCGCCGCCACCGTGCCGACCTTCCCGTTCCTCGGTTACCTCTACTTCGAGGTGCTCTCCGAGTACCTGATGCTCCACTCCACGACCCCCGAGACCAAGGCGTACGGCCAGCTCGGAGAGATGAACAATCGCCTCTACAAGCAGCTGGCCTTCTCAGCGGTCCAGGGCATGGACCAGCTCTTCGACCTCTCCCGCTTCAACCCAGGCCACGAGCGCCTCCTCCAGCTCGTCGGGCAAATCGAGGCCGGTCTGACCTCCGGCGTAGCCCGCTTCACCAGGCGGCGCCTGTCACACCTGTTCGCCAGCGTGGCGCTGGCGCCCAGTCAGGACGCGGCGTCCTTCGCATTCCACGACGCGGACTTCGACACCCTCGCCGCGACCACGCCTCACCTACTGGGCCAACTCATCTTCCGCGAGACGCGCATCATCGACCGATACCCGCAGCTCTACCTCGCCTTCGAGCAGGCAAAGGCCCTTGAAGCGTGGGCCTACTGGAACACCGAAGGCATCCCGACGCCCTTCAACGGCACGATCCCGAAGGGTGAGATCGGCATCAACACTTCCTACCCGCGGGCTGGCTACACGGTATGGACGGCAGAGACCTGCGAACGTGGCCTGCTGCACCCAGTTGACCAGCTCGACCTAACCTTCCTTCCCCGCGTCGCCGAGTTGTCCATGACCGCCATGCGACGGGACCAGACAGGGAAGGCCGCCGGACACCTGCGGCAGGCCTCACCGCACTGATTCCAGCAACGTCTCGGGCTCGCCCGCCATTACGACGGCACGCTCTCGCTAATGTGTTCTATTTAGAGAAGTGGCTGCGTGTTGGCCGAGCCACCTTCAGCTGCAACCAAGGCGCGGACCTGCCTGCGGAACAACGACCTGCACCAAAGTCGTTCCGAGAAGCCTTAACCAGCCGTAGACTGCGGACGTTCGATGGTGGACCGGAGGGGGTTCCATGGCCGAAAGTCGCATTAGGACTGTCGCCTTCTACGAAGTGGTTCGAGCAAAGGACTCTCAGAATCCACGAATGGAACAGGTTGACTGGCCCTTGGCACTCGCACGCATCCAACCCAAGCCCGCAGCGCAACGGACTTACACCACCGAAGATGATCAATTCATCGGGGAAGTGGTGTCCGGCAATGGCAAAGAGCACCTTCTTATTGGACGCATCGGAAGCGGCGACCATCAGACTGTCGACCTGGACCACGGCCACATCGAAGACCTTCGACTCGAAGGGAATCGGGGCTTCATTGACACAACCACGGTATGCTTTCTAGATTTCGGAAATATCATCGGCATCATGCAAGCAGGCCAAGCCTCGCCTCGCGCCTCGGCCCTGCAGCGATGGATGAATAGCTGCGGCATGGTTGCCGAAGATATCGCCCTCTGGCCCGTAATTAGCCGCGGCGTCTGGGAGAAACTACAACAGGCCTCAGCGGTACACAGGTTCGAATTCAGCTTTAAGCCCATCCCCGGCCTGATGCCCCCAGAGGGGGTCGGGCTCGCAGGCTTCGCACGCCAGGGCCGCGAACGCTATCCCGACCACAAAATCAGCATGACCATTGAGCTGCCAAAGCGCGGTAGTGGCCTTGGCCCAGTTGCCAGAGCCCGTGGCGAAAGGCGGCTGCGCGAAGATGTCCAGGCGCTAATGTCCGAGCTTGGCTGGCTAACCGAGCCGAATGGTGTCGCTCGAGCGCGTGCGGTAGTGACCCTTCCTACGCCCTCAGGTGACCTAAAGGACGAGTCGCTGGACTTCCTAAAGCACCACATTACGGCCAAAAAGCGCGTTCAAGTACGCGCGGAGGACTCTCGACCTCGCCACGAGGCGGCAGTCGATGCGATCTTGGATGCAGCTCGAGAACACGCGGACGACCTGCGCGCTGCTGTCAGTGCCACCCTCTAAGGTGGTAGCCCTGGGTTCACGAGGGGAGACGGAGCCGTGGCACTTTTCAATCTAATGAGCCGAGTCCGGGACCGTTGGGCCGAGTTTCCACTAGCCGACTGGGCTTTAGCGGCAATTGCTATGGCTGGATACGCAGCCTACCGCACGGTCACCCACCACGAAGACTTGCTGACGGCGCTCCCCGCGGGCAACCGTAGCAACCTGTACATGACTGCGGCGTCAGTCTCGGCGCTAGTGGGGGGCTTTGGAACTGCGGCCATTAGCCAATACGCTACCGCTAATGGCAGGCGAATGCTGGAGATCAGGCGACGCTTCGGCTTGAGAATGCGAAAGAATTGGTCTGGAATTCTGAGGGCCATGCTTATCATCTCCGGCAGCTGCCTTTCAGCACTCGTGCTCGACATGCACGATAAGCCAGGCAAAATTGGCTACGTTATTGAATTTATTCTAGTTTTTGGAGTGCTTCGATCGCTCAGGCTAGTCTGGCTCTTCAACCTCTTGATCGACGTCTCGGATCAGGACGTAACGGAGCCCCAGCTATCTCCGCCAGTTCAAATTCCTGGCCCCTAGCCTCGCAAAGCAACGAAAAGACCGAGCCTGCGGGGAGAGCGGCTCACGGATCCTCCCTTGCACCATCTCCACACGCCCGCAGCCGGCGCCAACAGCCCCGCAGTTGCGACAGCCAGAGCGAGCGTCAGCGGCCGTCCCTGGTTGCAGTTCTGGTTGCATTCAGCCTCGTCCGGCGCCGTCCGAAGCCTGCCAAGCGCGCCGCTCCGCCGCAGGTCAGGACGCCTGCAACCATCTCCGAACGCCCGGGCGAACAGTTGGAAAGCGTGTTGGGGGCAACCCCTCACGAGTTCGAATCTCGTATCCTCCGCCTCTGCCCGCCAGGGCAGACGAAGGCCCCGACCGGTTGCCGGTCGGGGCCTTCGTCATGCTGTGGTCTCAGTTGGGATTTTGGGCCTCGCTGACCGCGCCCCGCCGGGCCCTGAGTCCTCGGCGGACTCGGCCCAGAGCAGGTCACTAGCCTTCCGAGCGCCGGTTCGCTCGATCCAGTCGCGGGCACGGCACTGGGCCGGAAGGTCGCCACGCAACCCAGGCGACGGGTCCTCCACCGCGTGGGGTGGAGGACCCGCCACGTCGTCGCCCTGCAGGCGCTCCCGGGACTCACACAGCGTCTTCGCCGGGGCCCGTCCGCGTTTCGCGCTCAGCGCGTCCGTCCTCGACGCATGCAACCCCTTCGGCGCAGCGGGAGTACTGACGGGTGGAGAGGCGCCACTCCTACCGTTCACCCCCTGCGCGATCGAGGAGAACCATGACCCCGCCACGGACCAAGAAGCTCATCGCAGCCGCCGCGGCGGCCGCCGCACTAGCCGGCCTCGCCCTGAGCACGTCCGCCAACGCCGACTCCGCCCCCGCAGCCCTCGCCGTTCCGCTCGCCACAGCGAAAGCCGCGGCGCAGGCGTCGCCCTCCACCGCCCCTGACGCCGCGCCCGCCGGCACGGACGTCCCCGCCGCCGGGTCGCCGGCCGCCGCCCCTCGGTCGCGGACCGTGGGCAGCGGTGTGCTGGACGGCTCCTCCTGGTCGGTCACGCTGACCTACTACCCGACCACCCCCGCGGACTACGCGCCCGGCGAGAAGACCACCGGACAACTGGTCTGCCTGCGCACCACCATCAACAACCAGCCCACCAGCCGCTACGGCGACTGCGCCGGCGTCAAGGGCCCCACCGACCCCAGCCCCCGCGGCATGTACGGCCAACACAACCTCCCCAACGGCGCCAGCCTCTTCATCGCCCAACCCGCCGCCGACGTCGCCACCGCCACCATGACCTTCACCAACGCCGCACCCACCACCGCCACCACCGCCACCATCCCCGGCACCGCCTTCACCGCCTACGCCATCCCCGTCCCCACCACCTCCCACCTCCACGCCCTCGACGAGTACGACACCCAGCACCACGCCGTCGGCCACCAGAACTTCTGACACCGGCACCGACCCGAAGGACGCCCATTCCCGTGCGCAGCGGCACAGAGCGAGCATGCGAGGACGCCGGCTTCAGCGAGTTCGTGGTGGCCCGGTGGGGGTCACTGGTGCAGACCGCCTACCTGCTCACCGGTGACTTCCACGAGGCCGAGGACCTGGTGCAGACCACCCTCGCGAAGGCGTATCCGCAGTGGCCGCGGATGCGCCCGGACACCGCCACGAGCTACCTGCGATGCGCACTGGTGAACAACAACCGCAGCCGGGTCCGGCGGCGAAGGGTCAGCCACCTGCTGACGCCCTTCCTGCCGGACAGACCGGCACCGGCGGCAACCCACCCCGGCGAGGGGCGCGACCTGCTGGTCGCGGCCCTCGCCGGGCTGCCCGAACGCCAGCGGGCCGTGGTGGTACTGCGCTACTGGGAGGATCTGAGCCTGGAGCAGGTCGCCGACGAACTCGGGTGCAGCGTCGGCACGGTGAAGAGCCAGGCATCCCGTGCGCTGGCCAAGCTGCGCTCCGACCCCGCCCTGCTCGACCACGCCGCCGACCTGTGGGGAGCGACCTCATGACCGATCAACTCCAGGACGCCCTGGCCCGTTCGGCCGGCCGGATCACCCCGTCACCCGCGCCTGTCACCGAGATCCTGCGGTCGGGCCGGGCGCTTCGCACGCGCCGGCGCCGGGCGCTGACTGGCGTCACGGCCTGCGCACTGGCCGGCGCCCTCGCGCTCTCCTGGGACCTGCAGGATCCGGTGGGAACACCGCAGCCCCCGGCCGCCGCCGCGGCGCCGGTCCCGGGCCAGCTGTCGCGGACCGTGGGCAGCGGTGTGCTGGACGGCTCCTCCTGGTCGGTCACGCTGACCTACTACCCGACCACCCCCGCGGACTACGCGCCCGGCGAGAAGACCACCGGACAACTGGTCTGCCTGCGCACCACCATCAACAACCAGCCCACCAGCCGCTACGGCGACTGCGCCGGCGTCAAGGGCCCCACCGACCCCAGCCCCCGCGGCATGTACGGCCAACACAACCTCCCCAACGGCGCCAGCCTCTTCATCGCCCAACCCGCCGCCGACGTCGCCACCGCCACCATGACCTTCACCAACGCCGCACCCACCACCGCCACCACCGCCACCATCCCCGGCACCGCCTTCACCGCCTACGCCATCCCCGTCCCCACCACCTCCCACCTCCACGCCCTCGACGAGTACGACACCCAGCACCACGCCGTCGGCCACCAGAACTTCTGACACCGAAGGCTCAGGGAGAAGATGAATGGACATGAATGCGAGATGGAAGGATGGAAGGCCATTCTGCGTCTCGCCCACCCTCCCTACCGTGGAGTCGGATCCGAAGAAGACCAGGGGAGTCATCAGCCGAGAGCGCTGCGCTGAGAGCATCTCGCCTTTAACCGTCGCTGGGATGTCCCGCCTGATGGCGAGCGCTGCAGGAACGACCATGGCCTGGTCCTTGGTCTCAGTTTCGGTCGCATTCATCGCCGTCCAGACAGGTTCAGCCGCTCTCCCAGTTACAGGAGACCCGCAGGTCAGGACTCGCCTGGACCTCGCCAAAACAACGCCGCGCAGAATTGGAAAGCGTGTCGGGGGCAACCCCTCACGAGTTCGAATCTCGTATCCTCCGCCTTGATCGAAGGCCCGGACCGCACCATGCGGTCCGGGCCTTCGTCGTTCGCCCCTGGCCCGCTCGATAGATGTACGTTATTCTGTACAGCATGAAGACGATGAGTGCTACCGAGCTCCGCGGCAATCTCGCCGCCGCGCTCGATGCCGTTGAGAGCGACGCCGAAGAGCTCGTCATCACACGCGCCGGCCACGAGCCGCTGGTTGTCGTCTCCCTGGCCGAGTACGCCTCGCTCCGCGAGACCGACTACCTGCTGCGCTCCCCGGCCAACGCCGACCACCTTCACCGCTCCCTGCGGGAGTACCGGGAGGGCCGTGCGGTGACCCGCGAACTGATCGACCCCGAAGACCTCACCGAGCAGGGCGCGTGAAGGTCCAGTTCACCGAGCGCGGCTGGAGCGACTACCTATCTTGGCAGGCTGACGATCGCCGCCTCCTCAAGCGCATCAATCTGCTGATCGACGACATCCGCCGGAACGGCAACGAGGGCATCGGCAAACCTGAACCCTTGCGGCACGAGCTCGCCGGGGCCTGGTCCCGCCGGATCGATCAGGAACACCGCCTGGTTTACATCCTTGACGAGCAGGTCGACACCCTGTGCGTCATCGCGTGCCGTTACCACTACGGCAAGTAGAGCCTGAGACCAGCAGAGAGACGCGGGTGGTCTCAATTCTGGTCTCATTCATGCCAGTCCGCCGGGGTTCAGTCAGCACTACGAGCGCTGCTCCGCCCCTGGTCAGGACAGGGCCGGACCCACTTGAACGACGCTGGGGAGAATTGGAAAGCGTGCTGGGGGCAACCCCTCACGAGTTCGAATCTCGTATCCTCCGCCTTCGCCCAGCTGGGCAGATGATGGCCCCGACCGCTCCTGCGGTCGGGGCCATCATCGTCCTGTGGTTCCAATTTTGGTCCCAGTTGCGATTTCCTGGCCCAACCCGCAGCGCTCTTCTCTGCGCGCGGCGGCCTCGGCACGGTTGATCTCCTCTCCGGCTCCGGGTGGCCGGCCGGAGCCGATGCAGGAAGGGACCCGCACCCCTCCGAGTGGTATTTCGTTCTTGAGCTCCCCGGCTGGCCGAACCGGCCACCCACCGCAAGCTCCCCCAGCTCGGCGTTCCGGTGGTTCACCCCCAGAACGACCCCCTGGGTCGGCCCCCGTCCGCACCCTTGGCCACCTGCCAGATGAGGCCGCCCACGCGCTCGGCAACGCCCTGGAGGATGCCTGCGGTCACACGCTGGTACCGGGCAGCCATCGCAGCGCCCGACCGCGGAAGCGACCACGGGAGCGCCGACCGCCCCCACTCCCGGGCATGTGTCCGGGATCACATGACGGCTCATCGGGCAGGTGAAATGTCATGGCCGCCGGAGTGGTTGGCATCTACACGCATTCAACGCGTGTGCACACACCGTCTGGTAGCTGCGAGGAACACCTATGACCGTCACCGCATCCTCCGCCTCCCGCGCGGCCGGGATCCTGTCCCGGCCCGTCGCACTGAACGGCCTGACCGTCCCCAACCGCATCGTGATGGCGCCGATGACGCGCATGTTCTCCCCGGGCGGCGTCCCCGGTGAGGACGTGCGGTCGTACTACGCCCGGCGCGCCGCCGCGGGTGTGGGCCTGATCGTCACCGAGGGGACCTACGTCGGCCATGAGTCGGCGGGGCAGAGTGACCGTGTGCCGCGGTTCCACGGTGAAGAGCAGTTGGCGGGATGGGCGAAGGTCGCCGAGGCCGTTCACGCGGCGGGCGGGACGATCGTGCCGCAGCTGTGGCACATCGGCATGGTGCGCAAGCAGGGTGAGCCGCCCTACGCCGACGCCCCCGCCGTCGGCCCCTCCGGCCTCCGTGTCGACGGCACCGAAGGGCATGGCAGGGCGATGACCCGGAGCGACCTGGACGACGTCATCGGTGCCTTCGCCGAGGCTGCCGCGGCCGCCGAACGCATCGGCTTCGACGGCGTCGAACTGCACGGCGCCCACGGCTACCTCATCGACCAGTTCCTGTGGGCGGGGACGAACCACCGTACCGACGCCTACGGCGGCGACCCGGTGGCCCGGACGAAGTTCGCGGCCGAGATCGTGGCCGCGGTCCGCGAGGCCGTTTCGCCCGGCTTCCCGGTGATCTTCCGCTACTCGCAGTGGAAGCAGGAGGCCTACGACGCGAGGCTCGCCGAGACCCCTCAGGAGCTGGAGGCGATCCTGGCCCCGCTCGCCGCGGCCGGCGTCGACGCCTTCCACGCCTCCACCCGCCGCTACTGGCTCCCGGAGTTCGAGGGTTCGGCCCTGAACCTGGCGGGCTGGACCAAGAAGCTCACCGGCAGGCCCACCATCACCGTCGGTTCGGTCGGCCTCGACGGCGACTTCATCGGCGGCTTCAGGGGCGAGGGCGCCCTGGTCCAGGGCATCGACGACCTCCTCGACCGCCTGGAGCGTGACGAGTTCGACCTGGTCGCCGTCGGCCGCGCCCTGCTCCAGGATCCGGAGTGGGCGGCGAAGGTCCTGGCGGACCGGTTCGAGGAGCTGAAGCCGTACGACGCGACGGCGTTGAAGACGCTGAGCTAGGCCCTGTCCGGCCCCGGAGACCGACGCGGGCCGCCGGCCGTACCACGGCGGACAGTTGTCGGCCGCGCCGTCCCGCCCGCCCGGCTACGCCGGGGGCTGCGGGCGGTGCGGGCCTCGGCGGCGAACCGGTGCAGCGACGCCTTCACGTAGGCGAGGTCGGTGACGAACAGGACGCGGGGCTGGACGGACGGCATCGCTCTCCCGGGGACCGGTTGCCGTCAACCTACCCGCCGTACCCGTTCCCGCGCGCGGGATTCGGGGCGGGCCGGCGGCCCGGCCCCTCACGCGGCGAACGCCGCGTCCGTCGTGGCCGAGAGGCCGAGAGGCCGAGAGGCCGAGAGGCCGAGAGGCCGAGAGGCCGAGAGGCCGAGAGGCCGAGAGGCCGTGCGTGGCCGAGAGGCCGAGAGGCCTTGCGTGGCCGAACCGCCCACCAGGGCGTCGCCTTGTCCGGCGGCCGGCTCCGGTCACCCGACGGCGACGCTCCGGCGGCCGGTCACGACCGGCCGGACCTTGGTCAGCATCAGGTCCAGGAACTGCTCCGGCTGCCGGAACGACGCGAAGTGGGCGGCGTCGCGGATCAGCGCGAAGTCCTTGACCGGGGCCTGCACGTCGTCGAAGAAGCGCTTGGCGAGCTCGGGAGTGGTGAGCACGTCCTGGTCGCCCTGGAAGATGAAGAACGGCAGGTCGAAGGTGGTGCCGTCGGCCCAGTCGTCGAAGGCGGCGGTGGCGGGGACGATCCGCTCGGACAGCTTCATGCCCTTGAAGAAGTACTTCACGTCGCGCAGCGAGTGCAGTGGGGAGAACAGCAGGGACCGCACCACCACGGTCTTCATGGTGTCGAAGGTCAGCGGGTCGCTGGTCACGACCAGCTTGGCGTAGGCGCTGAACTGCTCGGCGGTCCAGGCGGTGCGGTCGGGGCCCGTCCGCTCCACCACGGCGACGTCCTTGGACTTGCCGGCGGCGCGCAGCCGTGCCAGCAGCGCCTGGCGGACGGAGTCGTCCAGGCCGCCGTCGTTGATGTTCTGGTCGGTGCCGACGTAGGCCGAGTACAGCTCGGGGTGCCGGCGGGCCAGCCGCAACCCGAAGACGCTGCCGTAGGAGTTGGCGACCAGGATCACCCGGTCCACCCCCAGGCGGGCGAGGGCGTGCCGGGTGACGTCCAGGGCGTCCTGGCACAGCCGGTCGAAGCTCAGCTCGCCCTGGCCGTCGACGCCGGTGCGGCCGAGGGTCTTGCCGGTGCCGCGCATGTCCCAGCGCACGATGGTGAAGTGCTTCTCCCAGGCGCGGGTGCGCGCCCCGTAGGGCGAGTTGGAGGCGCCGGGGCCGCCGTGGATCTCCAGCATCACCGGGTTGCCCAGGTCCTCGCCGCGGATCGAGATCCAGTGGTCGAGGCCGCCGATGCGGACGAAGCCCCGCTCGTCGATGCCGTTCGGCGTGTCGATCCGCATCAGCCGGGCGTTGCGGGCCTGCCTGATCCGCCGGTACCCCAGCGCCCCGACCACGGGCGTGGCGAGAGCCGCGGATGCCGCGAGAGCGATGCCGAACATGGTTACCCCCAGAAACTGTTTATCTGATACGCAATTGAGTGTATGTTATACACAGTTCTGAGCGGCCGTCAATCATCCGTCCGCAGGACCACGTCGAGGAGGGCCGGCCATGGCCGGGAGCAGGGAGAAGAAGCGCGATCCGAAGGCGAGCCTGGCTCTGCTGTGGGGGGAGCAGGAGCCGCCGCGGCGCGGTCCGAAGCCCTCGCTGACCGCCGAGCGGATCGTGGCCGTCGCCATCGAGATCGCCGATGCCGAGGGGCTGGACGCGGTCTCCATGCAGCGGATCGCGGCCGAGCTCGACGTCACCACCATGGCGCTGTACCGGTACGTCCCAGGCAAGGCCGAACTGGTCGACCTCATGGTCGACTCGGCGCTCGGCACCCCGGTCGCGACCGACGGCATCCCGGACGACTGGCGTTCCCGACTGACCGACTGGGCCCGGCAGTGCTGGGCGAAGTACCGCCGCCACCCGTGGATCCTGACCGCCACCGCGGTGCGCCGGCAGCTGATGGGCCCCAACCAGCTGGCCTGGCTGGACGCCGCGCTGGGCGCCCTGTCGCGGACCGGACTGCCCGCGACGCAGCAGCACGACGCCTTCCTGCTGATCGTCGGTCACATCCGGACCCTCGCCCAGCAGTCCGCCGCCGCGGACGAGGCCGGCGAGGAGGAGTGGAACCGGCTCGAGGCCGACGTTCTGGAGCGCCACGGGCACCGCTACCCGGCGCTGACCGCCGCCATCACCGCCGGGGCCTTCGCCCCGCAGCAGGGCGACCCGCTCGACTTCGGTCTGGAGCGGATCCTGGACGGGATCGCCGCACTGGTCGACCGGGCCTGAGCGTGGCGGGGGGACGCGACCGCGGGGCGGGCGACGCGTCCGCGCGCCGGCCGCCCGGCGCGCGGCCCCTCGCTCACCTCGGCCGGACGGAGCGGCGCCGGCTGTTGCCCGGCTGTGACAGCGGTCGCACCGGTTCCGAACCGGCGTCTGACACTCTGTCTCCTGTCGTACGCAACAACAAGGGGGAACGTTCATGTCCGCTCGCAACCGGCTCGGCACCGTCGCCGCCATAACCCTGGCCGCCACCGCCGGCGCGATGCTGCTCTCCGCCTGCGATCCGAACGCCACCACGGGCACCAACGGCACGCAGAGCGCCGCTCCGTCCCAGTCGGGTGCGGCTCCGGCCCAGTCCGGCGCGGCCCCGTCAGGCGGCGGCCAGGGCAAGCCGGCCGTGAACGGGACGTCCGCGGCCAACCGGCTGACCATCAGCACCGGGACGAAGAACGTGCTGATGAACGGAACCTCGGTCAACTTCGCCACCGACGTCCGGGATCTCGCCTGGTCCCCCGACGGGTCGAAGGCCACGTTCGTCAACAGCAACGGCGACCTGATGGTCGTCGGCGCCGACGGCACCAAGGGGATGATCGTGGCCAAGAACCCCGGCGGCCAGACCTGGTCCCACCCCACCTGGCAGGTGTACGGAGCGGACGCCCAGAACAGCCACTCCGGCAAGCAGAACATCGTCTTCGCCGCCAAGCAGGGCGGTGTGCTCAAGCTGGAGTCGGTCCCGGCCACCGCCGCGAACGGCACCCCGCAGCCGCTGGAGATCGGCAACAGCGAGGAGGACAGCGTCCAGCCGCCGAAGACCGGCAACCAGTGGCCCAACTCCGGCGGCCCGCACGGGACCACGGCCTACGCCAACGCCACCGACGGCCAGGTCTACATCCGGGACGACTACCTGAGGCTGAACGGCGCCGCGATCGCCAAGGGATCCGAGCCCGCGCTGGCGCCCGACGGGCAGACCGTCGTCTTCGTCCGGTCGGTCAAGGGACACGACCACCTCTTCGAGAAGGCCGGCTACGGCACGCCCGAGAAGGACCTCACGCCGAACGCGACCACGGACTTCACCGAGCCGGCCATCTCCCACGACGGCAAGACGGTCGCCGCCCGGACGCCCGACGGCGTCTACACCCTGCCGATCGACGGCTCCGCCGCTCCGACCAAGGTCTCCGGCTACTCCGGCCTGCCCGCCTACCGCTGAGCCCGCCACGCACCCCGAGACCGCCCGGCAAACACGGCCCGCGGCACCGTCCGGTACCGCGGGCCGTGCCGGGTTCAGCGGTACGGCGTCACCAGACCGGCCTCGTAGGCGGCGATGACGAGCTGGACCCGGTCGCGGGCGCCGAGCTTGCTCAGCAGCCGGGCCACGTGGGTCTTGGCGGTGGCCGGGCCGATGTAGAGCTGCTCGGCGATCTCGGCGTTGGACATCCCGCGTCCGACCAGGGTCAGCACCTCGCGTTCCCGTTCGGTGACGCCTTCGAGTGGGCGGAGGCGTCCCCGCACGAGGGTTTCGGGCCGGGCCGCGAAGTCCTCGATCAGACGGCGCGTCACGCTGGGGGCGATCAGGGCGTCGCCGGCGGCGACCACCCGGATCGCCGTGATGATGTCGAGCAGCGCCATGTCCTTGACCAGGAAGCCGGAGGCGCCGGCGCGCAGGGCGGCGTAGACGTTGTCGTCGTCGTCGAAGGTGGTGAGGACCAGGACGTGCGTGCTCCCCCGGCCCTCCGTGATCAGCCGGGTCGCCTCGATGCCGTCCATGCCGGGCATCCGGACGTCCATCACCACCACGTCGGGCCCGAGCTCGCCGACCAGTCGGACCGCCTCGGCGCCGGTGCCGGCCTCCCCCACGATCTCCAGGTCCGGGAGGTCTGCGATGACCATGGTGAGTCCGGCGCGCACCAGCGGCTGGTCGTCGGCGATTACCACGCTGATCGTCATGCCGGCAGCCTCGCCGCCACCCGGAAGCCGCCCTCGGGGCGCGGTCCGGCGCTGAACCGGCCCTTCAGCAGGCCCACCCGCTCGCGCATCCCGGCGATCCCGAGTCCGGCGCCGGCCGGGGCACCGGAGTGCGCGGCGCCGCGCCCGTCGTCGGTGATCTCGATGGCCAGCTCCCCCTCCAGGTACTCCAGCGAGACCCGGCAGTGCCGGGCGCCCGCATGGCGGACCGTGTTGGTGACCGACTCCTGGATGATCCGGAAGGCGGCCAGGTCGGTCTCCGGCGCCAGCGGGCGCCGCTCGCCGAGCCAGTGCACGTCGAGGCTCACCCCCGCGTCCGCCGCCGTCCCGGCCAACCGGTCGACGGCCTCCAGGCCGGCCGTCGGGAGGACGGCCGCCGGGTCGTCGTCGGCCCGGCGCAGCGACACGAGCATCCGCCGCAGTCCGGCCAGCGTCTCCCTGCTGGTCGCCTCGATGGCGTCCAACGCCTTGCGCGCTCCGGCCGGCTGGGTGTCGATGACCAGGCTCGCCGCGCCGGCCTGGATCGCGATGACGCCGATGCTGTGCGCGACCATGTCGTGCAACTCCCTTGCTATCCGCAGGCGTTCGGCCGTCAGCGCCTGAACCGCCACCTGCTCGCGCAGCGACCGGGCGTACTCGCGGCGCTGGCGGACCAGGTTGCCGGCCAGCCTGACCGAGTTCCCGACCAGCCAGGCGATGACGATGCCCGAGGTCATCAGCGCGACGGGCAGCCAGTGACGTGGATCCCAGCTCTGGTTCAGGATCCGCCAGCCGCCGAGCTCGACGGCCAGCGCCCCGATGGCCGCGGCAAGGCCGGTTCGGAGCCTGGGAGTTGCACCCGCCACCGACTGGGGAAGGGTGGCGGCGTGGTAGCAGACCAGGGCGTCCGCCAGTGCCAGCAGGAGCAGCCACGGCCAAGGCCCGAGCACAGTGACCGCCAGCGACTCGGCCAGTACCAGCCCGAGGACCGGGAGCGGCCTGCGGTGGGCCAGTCCGAGGGGTGCCGCCAGTGCGACGGACATCCCCACCCAGGCTGGGCTGCCCAGGTGCAGCCAGGAGTCCGGGTAATCGATGCCCGGCGGCGGGTCGCCCGGCCGGCTGGCGTAGCACAGCAGCGCGAACAGCACGGCCGCGCACCAGCTGAGTGCCGGCCGGCCGGCGTTCGACGTCCGTCCCAGCAGCGGGGGACGCGGCATGGCTTCATCCACGGGCCGATGGTAGCCACGCGATCTTGTGCGGGTCGTCGGCCCACAGGCGTACGCCCGGGAGGCTACGGCGCACCCGCGACGACGGGTCCGGCCGGTCTGCGGCGCGTCCTAGCGCGGGGAGCGGACGGGCGCCGGAGTGGTGGACCGGGGCTGTTCTGCGGCGAGTTGAGCCCGATCCCCCTCCGGGATGCCGCTCATAAGGGAGGCTCTTAACCCGGCGCGCCACGATTCCGGGATGGACTCCATGACATCCCGTCAGTCGGCGGGGAAGCGGCGTCGCCGCCGTACCGCGCTGGCCGCAGCGCTCGTCGTGGCCGGCGCCGGCACGCTGTGCGGCGTGGCCTGGCCGCCGGCCTCCGAGGCGAGCGCCCGACCCGAGATCCGGCTGGACGCCGGGCAGGTCGAGATACCCGTCAGCGGTGGCACGGCCGAGGTGCGGGCCGATTCGCTGGCCGTGAGCGTACGGGCCGACGACGGCGGCGAGCTGACCCTGTCCGCGCCCGCCGCCCAGCCGCTCGGCCGCCCCGGACCCGTCAAGATCTCCGGCAGGACCGCGAGTTGGACGCTGCCCGAACGCGGCCTGTCGGTTACGGCGGCCGCGGAGCAGGGCCGGCTGCGGATCACCGTGCACGGCACCCGGGACGGCTCCACGCTCTCCTGGCCGGTCACCGGTACCGACCGGGCCGCCTCGCAGGTGCAGCTGCCGCGCGGCGAGGGACTCGGCGTACCGGTCGCGGACCCGTTCTGGAACTCGGACTCCACCGGTCTGGCAGGTCACAGCTACGACCTCACCGCCGACCTGACCATGCCGCTGTGGGGCTACACCCTCGCCGGCCACGGCGTCAGCTACCTGGTCCCGCAGCCCGCCGGGAGCTCCGTCGCCTTCGCCTCGGACGGCGGGCGGCTGCACGGCACCGGCGCGCACACCTTCTCCCGGCGCGCGGACACCACCGACTACACCGTCACGTTCGCCCTCACCGACCCGTCCCCGGTCGCGCCCGCGCTGGACTACCGGCGCTGGCTCACCGACCACGGCCGGCTGGTCACCCTCAAGAGCAAGATCGCCGCCAACCCGGAGGTCGGCAAGCTCCTCGGCGCCTTCCACGCCTACACCTGGGGCACCGCCCGGACCGCCCAGGGCGTCGCACAGCTGCAGGCGCTCGGGCTGAGCCGGCTCTGGCTCGGCTACGACGCCGACGGGCAGCCGATGGACACCCAGGCGGTCGCGGCCGCCAAGCGCGCCGGCTACCTGGTCGGCCCGTACGACTCGTTCGCCAACGGCCAGGACCCGAAGACCTCCGACGCGCCGACCTCCTCCTGGCCGTCCCCGGTCTATCCGGACTTCTGCGTCCACGAGCACAGCGGCCAGGTGAAGGCGGGCTTCCACGACCGTGGCTGCTACCTGAGCTCGCAGGCCTTCGAGCAGAGCGCCGAGGGCCGGCGGTACCTGGCCGAGCGCACCGCGCAACTGACCGCCAACGGCGCGGACAGCTACTTCCTCGACGTCGACGCGGCGGGCGAGTTGTTCGACGACTACAGCCCCGCCCACGCCATGAACCAGTCGCAGGACCAGGCCAACCGGCTGGCCCGGATGCGCCGGCTGTCCGGCCCGGACAAGCTGGTCCTCGGCTCGGAGAGCGCCGGCAGCTGGGCCAACCCGGTCATCGCGTTCAGCCACGGCTCGGCCACCCCGGTCGCCGACGGGCTCTGGCCCCTGGAGCGGGACAAGGCGGCCTGGGGCGGCTACGCACCCGCCGGCGCACCGGGCACGTTCTTCAAGCCGGTCACCCTGCCGCCCGACCTCGCCAAGGCCATGTTCGACCCGGTGTACCGCATCCCGCTGTACGAGACCGCGCTGCACGACTCGCAGGTCAACCTCGACCGCTGGGAGCTTTCGTACACCAAGTTCCCCGCTCTGGAGACCGATCGGGCGCTGCTCGCCATGCTCTACAACACCCCGTTGAACCTGGTGCTGGACGGCCCAGCCATCACCGCCCAGGGCAAGCGGCTGGCCGAGCTGCAGCGCTACTTCGCGCCCCTGCACCAGGCCGCCGGCACCTCGCCGATGACCGGCTTCCGCTGGCTCACCCCTGACCACCGGGTCCAGCAGACCACCTTCGGCGACGCGGTACTCCAGGTCACCGCCAACTTCGGCACCACCGCGTACGGGTCCCTCCCGCCCGGCTGTGTCGACGCCACCCTCAAGGGCGGCCGGCCCCAGCGGCTCTGCCCGACGGCCCTCCCCGCGGGGTAGCGCCCGCTCCGGCAGGCAGGGCGACGCCGGGCAGCGCGCGCGGTCAGCCCAGGGCCGCGACCGCCTCGACCACCCGGGCGAGGCCGTCTTCGAAGGAGATCCGGTCGGCCGCGGCCCGGGCGCGGGCCCGGTGCGACGGCTCGCCGACCGCGCGCCGCACCGCGTCGGCGAGCCGGTCCGCCGAGAGCTCGCGGAACGGGACGGGGGCGGTCGCGGCACCCAGGGCCGCCGCCCGGCGGGCCCAGAACGGCTGGTCGGCCATCACCGGGACCGGGACGGCGGGTACGCCCGCACGCAGCCCGGCGGCGGTGGTACCGGCGCCCGCGTGGTGCACCACCGCGGCCGTCCGGGGGAAGAGCCGGGCGTGCGGCAGCTCGCCCACGGTCAGGATGTCGTCGCCCGCCGCCGACAGTCCGGCCCGGCCGGACTGGAGCACACCGCGGACCCCCGCCCGGCGCAGCGCCCGTACGGTGAGCTCGGTCAGCCGTTCGCCCTCTCCGCCGCCCATGCTGCCGAAGCCGACGAACACCGGCGGCGGTCCGGCCTGGAGGAAGTCCTCGACCTCGGCGGGCAGCTCCTCGCCCGCATCGTGCGGCCACCAGTTGCCGACCACCTCTAGGCCCGCCGGCCAGTCCGCCGGGCGGGGCAGCAGGGTCGGGCTGAAGCCGTGCAGGACCGGCCAGGGGGCGCGCTCCCTTCGGCGTGCCTCGCCCGGGCCCAGGGCGGGCAGGCCCAGCCGGGTCCGCAGCTGCCGCACCGCGTCGGTGTGCAGGCGGTCCACCACGTGCAGCGAGAGCCGTCCGGCGGCCCGGTTGCCCCACCGTCCGAGCGACCGCCCGCCGCCGACCACCGGCGGGAACTCCCCGGTGGGCGCGACCGGCTGCAGATAGGCGCCCAGGCAGGCGGCGCCCGTCGCCTCCGCCACGTGCCGGCCCAGCGGGGCGGTGGTGGTGGAGAGCAGCAGCAGGTCCGCGCCCGGCGCGGCAGCCTCGGCGATCCCCTCGCCGAGTGCCCGGATGAACGCGCCCGCGCGGCCCAGCAGGCCCGTCCGGCCCTCCGCGGAGCCGCCCCCGCCGTACGGGTCGGCGGGCAGCGGGCGGAACTCCGCTCCGCAGGACGCCACCAGCGGCGCGAAGGCCTCGGGCACGGCGAGGGCGACCTGGTGGCCGGCCTGCCGCAGACCGGCGCCGAGACCGGTGTAGGGGGCGACGTCTCCGTACGAGCCGGCCGCCATGATCAGGATCTTCACGGTTCTCCTTGCGGGTGGGCTGCCGGCGCGGACTCAACCCGCTTCGCCGTTACCGGCGTCGGCGTGGACGGCGCTGGCGTGACCGGCGTCGGCGTGGACGGCGTTGGCGTGGACGGCGTTGGCGTGGACGGCGGTGTGCAGGAACTGGGCCAGCCCGGGACGCTGTTCGGCCGGGGGCACCACCAGGGCGAAGGCGCGGGCGTCCTCGACGTAGTCGTCGGCGATCCGGCAGTGCATCTCGGGCAGGCAGGGGGCGAACCAGCGGCCGATGTGCTGCCGGTGCTCCTCGGCGAGCGCCCTGGCCCGCTCACCGTCCGACGGCGCGCCCGCGTCGAAGGCGGCGAGCAGCCGCTTCCGCCAGGCGGTCGCCTCGGCCATCAACTGCCGCCAGTCCTCCTTGGTGTGGGCCGCGGCCCGGGCCATCGACTCCCGGTGCGCCTCGCTGCGGCCCCACTTGAGATGGGCGTCGGTGGCGTAGCTGAGGTCGAAGACGACGTCACCGAAGACCTCGAACCGCTCCTGCGGCGTCAGCTCCACTCCCGTCTGCTGGACCGCCATGGCGTGCTCGGCGACCTCGACCAGCTTCTGCAGCCTGGTGACCTGCTCGGTCAACTGCCGGTGGCGTTCACGCAGCTGCTCCAGGACGTCGGCCTGCGGATCCTGCAGGATCGACCCGATCTCCTCCAGGGAGAACCCCAGCTCCCGGTAGAACAGGATCTGCTGCAGCCGGCCCAGGTCGGCGTCGCTGTAGAGCCGGTAGCCCGCCGGGCTGCGGTCGCCGGGCGAGAGCAGCCCGGCCCGGTCGTAGTAGTGCAGGGTGCGCACGGTGACCCCCGCGAAGCCGGCCACCTGCCCGACCGAGTAGCTCATCGATCCACCTCTCGTCGGGTTCAGCCTGCGCCCTGACGTGGGGTCAGGGTCAAGCCGGAGCCGACGCGGGACGGGTCGCGACTGAGCCGGATCTCCCGGTCCGGGCCCGAGGTCCGCCACGCAGGTGCCGAGTGAAGTGCAAGATCCCTGTCCCGAACCCCAGTTGAGCGGTGTTGCACGGCAGTGACAAATAGAAGATCGATTGTGAACGTTCGCCCGACAGAATTTTCACATCGCACAGAGCAGCGACAGCCGAACGGGCAGACCAGAAGAAGAAGCCTGCCGGACCGTGGACGCCGCCCGCGAGCGCCGATCACCGCACCATCGACTTCCCCGGGGGGAACCACTCATGTCCACTCGCTACCGGCTCCGCAGCGCAGTCGCCGTCGCTCTCACCGCCACCAGCGCCGCCCTGCTCATGGTCGGTGCGGCCACCACCGCGAGCGCCGCCACCGCGCCCAAGGGCCTGACAATCAGCAACGGCACCAGGTACGTCGTGATCGACGGCAAGAAGGTCGACTTCGGCGTCCCCGTCCGCGACCTCGCCTGGTCCCCGGACGGTTCCAAGGCCGCCTTCATCGACGGCGCCAACGGCAACCTCGTCGTCGCCAAGGCCAACGGCAGCCACCGGGTGGTCGTCGCCGAGAACTCGGGCCACCAGATCTGGTCGCACCCGACCTGGCAGGTCGCTGCCGCCGACGCCCGGAACCATGTCCCGGCCAAGAACAACCTCATCTTCGCCGCGACCAAGGGCGGCGTCGCCACCCTGCAGAAGGTGTCGGCCACCGCGGTCGACGGCAAGCCGGTCAAGCTTCCCCTGGGCCACTACTCCGGCCCGGACGAGGAGCAGCTGCCGCAGACCGGCAACGTGTGGCCCGGCGCCGGCGGGAAGTTCGGCTCCATCGTCTACGCGAACACCGGCACGGGCGACGTCTACATCCGTGACGAGTACCTGCGCCAGGAGGGCGGCTCGCTGACCAAGGGCTCCGAGCCCGCGCTGTCGCCCGACGGCGACAAGGTCGTCTTCGTCCGCTCCGTCGACGGGCACAACCACCTGTTCGAGCGGGACCTGCACAGCCAGGCCCCGACCGACAAGGACCTCACCCCCGGCGCCAGGAACTACGTCCAGCCGACCTGGTCCCCGGACGGCAGGACCATCGCGGCCCGCACCACCGGCGGCATCGCCACCGTCCCGGCCGACGGCTCCGCCAAGCCGGCCCTGGTGTCCACCCACGCCGGGATGCCCGCCTTCCGTCGCTGACCGAGCCGGGGGGCAGTCAGCGACGGCACCTGGGCCGAGTCGGCCCGGTCGACCGGATCAGTCTCCGGCCGACCGGGTCAACTCGGCCCTCAGCTCGTCCAGGTGGGCGTCCGCTTTGTCGTGCGGAAGGAACTCGACCACGTCGACGAAGCGGAACAGCACCTGGGTGTCGGTGATCGCGTACTCGTAGTCGGCGAAGCCCACCACCGCGCCCATCGAGCCGCGGATCGCACCGCGCACCACGTGCTCGGTCAGCTCGTCCGGCTGGGCGGCGGACGTGCCGCGCCGCGCGTTGGGCCGGGCCAGGTAGGGGCAGACCATCGAGGCGTACAGCATGCAGGCGCGGTGACCCGGCCCCTCCAGGGTCGGCGCGAGGTTGCGGTACGGCCGGCCGGCGGCCAACGCCTCGCCGATCGCGGCGCTCTCCGTGGCGCCCACCACCCGCCACACCGGTCCGCGCGGCATCAGCGTGTTGCAGACCGAACACAGCCGCCCCCGCGCGCAGTCTGCGCTGCGCCCGTAGTCGGTGAGTGCGAACTGCGGCTGGTCGTCGTGCCACGGCGTGATGGCCGGAACGGGATAGCCGCGGATGTCGCGGGGCCTGGCATCGACGGTCGGGGGCATCGGAACGGTGTCAAAGCGCACAGCCCATGCCTATCAGCCGGACCGGGGCGAGCGCACCACCGGCCCCTGACCCGCATCACGGCCGCCCATCCGTCAAGACCGCGTAGCCGGTACCTAATCGAGCTCCGCATCCGCCGGGGTGTGCGGCAGGATGGGCTGCATGACGGCTGGGAGCGGTGAACTGGCGGACCTGCTGCGGCGGACCGGTCTGGAGCTCGTGGACGACGGGGCGACCGTGAACGTGCTTCCGCCGAAGGCGGCTTGGCGCCCGGTCGCGGCCGGGAACGCCCGACCGACGGCCGAGGTGCGGAGCGACCACCCGGATCTCGTCGCCGAGCTCAACGCGCAGTGGCGGCGGCTGGCGACCGAGTACGAAGTGCTCGGCCCCGGCGGGGAGTTCCTGATCGACATCCCCGCCGCCCCGCGCGGCTGGCTGAAGGTACGGCTCACCGAACGCTGGGACCTGGCAGGCGTCCTGGGCCCCGGACCCGGCCGACCGGAGTTCGTCACGCTCTCGCCCGACGGCGACAGCCTGTTGGGCGTGACGACCGAGGAGTACTCGGTCTGGCTGATCGCCGTGGACCGGCTGGGCGCACGGCTCGAGGCCGAGGCCCGGGTGAAGGCCGCCGAGAGCGAGGAGGAACGGACGGACGGCTGGCAGTCCTTCGGCCGCTGGCGGAACGCTCCCTTCCGCCTGCGCCGTGCCTGGCTCGAGGGCCTGGCCGGCAACCCGGCGGCGGACGCCTCCGTCCTGCTGCGGCTGCTGACGGAGGATCCGGCCGAGCGGTTGTGGTCCGCCCTGCTCGACCGGGAACTGCCGCCGGAGGTGGTGGCCGCCTGGCTGGCACACCCCGAGTGGACGGTACGGCGGCGACTGGTGGAGAGCCGGCACCTCGGCGCCGCGGACCGGACCCGGCTGCTGGCGGACGCCGAGGGCGAGGACCGGCCCGTCCTCGCCGTGCTCACCGCCACCATGGGCCAGCCGCTCACCGAGGACGGTTACGCAAGCCTCGCGACGGACGCGGATCCGCGGGTCCGGGCCTCGATCGCGCGCCACCCCGGGCTGCCGGTGCACCTGCTGGCCGCGCTGGCCGCCGACCCCGACTCCCGGGTGCGGGAGTCGGCCGCCCTGCCGCCCCACCCGTGCTCCCGGACACCCGAACCCGCCGGATCCGAGCCGGAGTCAACTGCGGCCGAGGCCGAACTGCGCAGCCGGGACCGGGATCCGGAGATCCGGTACCGGGCGCTTCGGGACAGCCGGCTCTCCGCCGCCTCGGTGGTGCGGCTGCTCGACGACCCGCAGGAGTGGATCCGGAGCGCCGCGGCCGGTGACGCCCGGCTCCCGGCCCGGGTGCTGACCACCCTGCTGCACGACGTCGAGGCCGCCCGCAGCGCCGCCGGGAACCCCGCCGTACCCGTCACCGCCATGCACCACCTGCTGGACCGCGCCGGGGTGGCGCACCCGCCGGCTCCGGAGCGGTAGCGGACGTCCGTCCTGCCCTCGGGCGGGCGGTCACGTCCTGCCCCGGCCACCGAGAGCATCCGGCCGTCCCGGAGCCGGTCGGAGCCTGCGCGGGGTCCAGCCGCGTCCCTCGGGGTCGAGCCCCCGGGTGGCGGCGGTGAACACCTCGTGCGGCGCGGCGGTGGGAGTGCCGGCCACGGCCACCGCGCGGGCGGCGGGCGGCGGCGGGTGTGCCCGCGGCGACCCGGCGGTCGGTGAGCAACAGCGGGCCGCCCGTCCGCCTCGCAACCCTGCCAACTCCCGCAAAGATTCGCCCTCTACACTTCGGCGCGTGGCTACCCCGGGCAGCCGAGCTGCCGATCCGACCGTCGCGCCCGAGCACCCGCCCGAAAGCGGGCCCACCCCACCGTCCAGGGCGACCAGACGCCGTGTCGGCTCCCTGGAACTGGCGGTCGCCGGGATCACGGCGCTGCTGCTCGCACAGCGCCTCACGGGCGGCTGGACCGCTCCCGCCTGGATGCAGACCTGGACCACCGTCTTCGTCGCGATCTGCGTCCAGGCGCTGCCCTTCCTCCTCTTCGGGACGGTGCTCTCCGCCGCCATCGCCGCCTTCGTGCCGGCCTCCTTCCTGCAGCGCGCGCTACCGCGCAACCCGCTGCTCGCGGTGCCGGTCGCGGGCGTCGCCGGCGTGGTCCTGCCCGGCTGCGAGTGCGCGTCCGTACCGGTGGCGGACCGGCTGATCGCCCGCGGCGTGGCCCCGGCGGCGGCGCTGGCCTTCCTGCTCTCCTCGCCCGCGATCAACCCCGTGGTGCTCGCCGCGACCGCGGTCGCCTTCCGGGGGCATCCGGAGATGGTGCTGGCCCGGTTCCTGGCCTCGCTGGGGACGGCCGTGGTGATGGGCCTGCTCTGGGAGCGCTTCGGCCGGCCCGAGTGGCTGCGGCCGAAGGTCCGGCGGGAGGTGCCGCCGGGGTCCGGCCGGTTCGCGGTGTTCCGCGCCACCCTGGAGCACGATCTGCTGCACGCCGGCGGGTTCCTGGTGATCGGCGGGATCACGGCGGCCACCCTCAACGTCCTGGTGCCGCGCGCGGTGTTGAAGGGCGCGGCGGGGCTGCCGGTGGTCTCGGTGCTGGTGCTGGCGCTGCTCGCGGTGGTGCTGGCGGTCTGCTCCGAGGCGGACGCCTTCGTCGCGGCCAGTCTGAGCGTCTTCCCGCCCGCCGCCCGGCTGGCGTTCATGGTGGTCGGCCCGATGGTGGACACCAAGCTGATCGCGCTGCAGGCCGGTACCTTCGGCCGGGCGTTCGCATGGCGGTTCTCGGCCGCCACCTTCCTGGTCGCGATCGCGGCCTCGGCACTGATCGGGTGGTGGCTGCTTTGAGGCGTGAGGTACGCGCGATCCTGCTGGTGCTGCTGGGTACGGCGCTGCTGCGGATCTCGCTGTTCAGCGACAGCTATCTCAGGTACGTCCGGGCGGCCCTGCGGCCGTACCTGATCGCCACCGGCGCCGTCCTGGTACTGCTCGGCGTGGCGAGCGCGATCGCCACCGTGCAGGCCCTGCGCGCCGACCCGGACCAGGCGCACGCCGCCCCGGACGACCACGGCCACGGCGACGACCACGACCACGGGCACGGCCACCACGGCGGCCCCGGGATCGCCTGGCTGCTCACCCTGCCGGTACTGGCCATCGTGCTGATCGCACCCCCGGCGCTGGGTTCGTACACCGCGCAGCGGTCGGAGAGTACGACGGTCAAGCCCGCGGGCACCCAGCCCACCTTCCCGCCACTGCCGGCCGGGGACCCGTTGACCATGACGCTGGGCTCGTTCGACGTCCGCGCCGTCTGGGACACCGCCGCGCCGCTGCGCGGCCGCCGGGTGAGGCTCACCGGCTTCGTCACCGCCGGGAAGGGCGGCGGCTGGTACCTGACCAGGCTGACCATCAGCTGCTGCGCGGCCGACGCGCTGGCGTCCAAGGTGGAGATCCGCGGCGCTGCAGCCGACCCCGCACCAGCGACCGGCAGTTGGGTGGAGGTGATCGGGACCTGGCTGCCGGACGGCAAGGCGGGCGAGCCGGACACCATCCCGCTGCTGACGGCCGCCCAGGTGACCCGGATCCCGGAGCCGAAGGATCCGTACGAGTAGCCGCCGGGCCGGGCCGACCGCCCCCCGCGCCCCGCATCTGCTCCCTCGACACATAAGGGTCAAAGTGTTCTCATATTCACACTGTATGACTGAATTTCCGAACACCATCTGACCGCTATTCGGAGAACGGGGGCGACGGTGCGGACAGCGCGCGGCGCGGCCGTCCTGCTCGCGGTGGGGGTCGTCGCGGCCCTCGCCCTGGCCACCACAGGAGGTTCCGGCTCCAAGGACAGACCGACCGCGGCCGACGCCTCACCGAGCCCGGCCCCCGTCCAGAGCGGGGCTCCGTCCGGCGGTCCGAGCCCCTCGCCGAGCTGGGACGGCAAGGTGAAGGTGCTCGGTGACGGCTCCACCTCCGACACCGGGCCGCAGCCCAAGCAGCCCAAGCCCGAGAAGCTGAAGCCCGGCGAGAAGCCGCCGCAGTTCGTGGTGTTCTCCTGGGACGGCGCGCTGGAGAACGACGACCACCTGTTCTCGCGCTTCCGCGAGCTGGGCGAGGAGAACAACGCCCAGATGACGTTCTTCCTGAGCGGCATCTACACCGTGCCCAACTCCAAGCGGGCGCTCTACCACCCGCCGCAGCACGACGTCGGCGCCGCCGCCATCGACTTCCCCACCGACGCCCACGTCAAGGAGACCCTGGAGCAGCTGCGCCTGGCCTGGCAGGCCGGTGACGAGATCGGCACCCACTTCAACGGCCACTTCTGCGGCGACAAGGGCGGCAAGGACTGGAGCACCGAGGAGTGGAAGAGCGAGCTCGACCAGGCGGTCTCCTTCGTGACCAATTGGAAGACCAACACAGGCTTCACCGACCTCGCGCCGCTGCCCTTCGACTACACCAAGGAGCTGATCGGCGGCCGCGCGCCCTGCCTGGAGGGCCAGAAGAACCTGCTCCCGGCCGAGAAGGCGGCCGGCTTCCGGTACGACGCCAGCTCACCGGGCGAGTTCCAGGTCTGGCCCTCGAAGAAGGACGGCATCTGGAACTTCCCGCTCCAGATGCTGCCCTTCCCGAGCAAGTCGTCCCAGGGCCTCTCGATGGACTTCAACTTCCTCGCCAGCCAGTCCGGGGACAGCACCAACGGTGACCCGAAGAAGTACGCCGGCTGGGAGAAGGAGGCCCGCGACAGCTACCTCGCCGGCTTCGAACGGGTCTACAACGGCAGCCGGGCCCCGCTCTTCATCGGCAACCACTTCGAGACCTGGAACGGCGGCATCTACATGCAGGCCATCGAGGACGTGATGAAGAGCGTCTGCAAGCGGGACGGCGTCCGCTGCGTCTCCTTCCGCCAGGTCGCCGACTGGATGGACGCCCAGGACCCCAAGGTGCTGGACAAGCTGCGCCAGCTGGACCCCGGGCAGCCCGCCGACTGGTCCCGCCTGGTCAAGTGACCGGGGCCGGTCCCCGGCGGATCCTTCCGGGCCGGAAGGATCCGCCGGCCCGGCCCTAGCGGCCGCCGGCCTCCTTCATGTACGAGGTCCAGATCCGAGTCGGCAGCGCGGAGTCCGGGGTGTCCGGACTCGCGCCGCCGAGGCCCTCCAGCGAGAGCAGCTTCATGTCCTTCAGGTCCGCCCGGAAGAGGGTGACGGCCGTGGACACCTGGCCGTTGTAGCCGACGAACCAGCCCGCCGTACGGTCCGCGGTGGTCCCGGCCTTGCCGGCCGCGTCCGGACCCGCGGCGGCCGCCTCCCTGGCGCTCCCGGTGCGCACCGCGCCCTTGAGCGCGGTGTCCACGTCACCGGCGACCTTGGGCGTCAACGCCTGGACGGCGGTCGGCAGCCGCAGCGCGATCGGCGCGCCATTGCGGGTGATCTTGAGCACCGAGTACGGGTCCGTGTGCCGTCCGCCCGCGGCGAAGGCGGCGTAGGCGTCGGCGGTCCTGATCGCGCTCGGTGTGGAGTTGCCGACGGTGAAGGCCGGCACCAACTCGCCGATGCTGTCCGGGAGCAGGCCCAGATCGGTGGCGGTCTTCTGCACCCGGTCCAGGCCGACGTCCATGCCCAGCTGCATCATCGGCCCGTTGACGGACTGCTCCACCGCGGTCCGCAGACTGATCGGACCCCAGTTCCGCTTGCCGTCGTTGACGGTCTTCACGATCTGGCCGTCGCGTCCCCAGTACGGCCCCTCCGGCGTCATCACGTTCACACCGTTGTCGCCGTTGTAGGTGCTGGTCGGCAACACCGGTGTGCGGCTGCCGACGCGCTGGCGCTGCACCCCCTGGCCGAGGCCGGCGGCGTACACCAGCGGGGTGAAGGCCGAACCGACCGGCACCGTCGAGGTGTTGGCGTTGTCGAACCCCTGCTTCAGGTAGTCGGGTCCGCCGTAGAGCGCGACGATCCGCCCGTCGGGGGCCACCGAGGCGGCGCCGACCCGGACGAGTCTGTCCGAGTCGCGGCTGTCGGGATCGATGTCCTTGGTGGCGTCCTGCACGGCCGCGGCCAGCGCGGTGACCTTCGGCTTCTCGAAGGTGGTGTAGATCTGGTGGCCACCGAGGTCGAACTGGGCGGGCGTGATGTCGGTGTGGCCCTCCACATAGGTCCTGGCCATGTCCACCAGGTACCCGACCTGGCCGGTCAGCCCGGCCGCCTTCGGCTGGGGCTTGGGCTCGGGGAACACCGTGTACTTGGCGCGCTCGGCCGGGGAGAGCTTGCCGACCTTCACCATCCGGTCCAGGATCCACGACCAGCGCTCCACGGCCCGCTGGCGGTTCTCCGGGCTGAGCGTCGGGTCGAACTGCCCCGCACCCTTCAACAGGGCCGCCAGGAAGGCCCCTTCGCTCGGGTTGAGCTGCGAGACGTCCTTGCCGTAGTACGCGGCGGCGGCCCGCTCGATTCCGTAACTGCCGCGCCCGAACCAGCTGGTGTTGAGATAGCCGGCCAGGATGTCCTGCTTGCTCATCCGCTGGTCCAGCTTGATCGAGATGACGATCTCGCTGAGCTTGCGGGAGACGTCCTGGCGCTGGTTCAGGTAGATGTTCTTGACGTACTGCTGGGTGATGGTCGAGCCGCCCTGGGTGTCACCGCCCGAGCCCATCCGGTAGACCGCGCGGCTGATGCCCTTGAGGGAGACCCCGGGATCCGAGTAGAAGGTCTCGTTCTCGGCTGCGAGCACGGCCCACTGCACCGACTCCGGCACCCGGCTGAGCGGCACCTCCTGCCGGTTGACCTCCCCGACCCGCGCCATCTCGGTGCCGTCGGCCCAGTAGTAGACGTTGTTCTGCTGGGTGGCGAAGGAGTTCAGGTCGTCCGGCACCTCGGTGGTCAGGTAGAACCAGGTCGCCCACCCGGTCAGCACGCTCGTCCCGACGGCCAGCACCAGGAGCAGCTGCCGCCACGAAGGCAGCCAGCGGCGGACCCCCTGCCGCCCCCGGCGCGGGTAGTCCAGCCGCCACACCACCCGCCGCCGCCGACCCTGCGGCCGCCGTCCGGGCTTCTCCTCCTCGGTCCCGCCACCTTGGTGAGCTTGCACAGTCCGGTCTCCGATTCACTCCTGGGGACAGACCGCCCCGAACACAGAGACGTGGTGAGGACTGCACCTCGGTTACCGATGCGGGTGTGATCACGGTCATACCGAGTGGCGCCCGCGCATCCCCCCGGCTCGCGTGTTGAGCGGGGACGCGCCGCACGCGGGCGGGGAGAATCGCGGGCATGGACGACACCATTCGGCTCGCGCAGCAGCCCGAGGCCGACGAACTGCTCGGCCGCAGCCCGCTCGCCGCTCTGACCGGCATGCTGCTGGATCAGCAGGTCCCGATGGAGAAGGCGTTCGCCGGCCCGCTGGCGATCGCGCAGCGGCTCGGTGAGGACGATCTGGACCCGCACCGGATCGCCGCGTACGACCCGGAGGCCTTCGCGGCCCTGCTCTCGGCGAAGCCCGCCGTGCACCGCTACCCGGCGGCCATGGCCAAGAGGATCCAGCAGCTGTGCCAGTACCTGGTGGAGCACTACGACGGCGACGCGCAGGCGGTCTGGCGCGACGCCGCCTGTGGCCGCGAGCTGCTGGACCGGCTCACCGCGCTGCCCGGCTACGGCAAACAGAAGGCGCAGATCTTCCTGGCACTGCTGGGCAAGCAGTTCGGCGTGACGCCGGAGGGCTGGCGGGAGGCCGCCGGCGCGTACGGGGAGGCGGGCAGCTACCGCTCGGTCGCGGACATCACCGGGCCCGAGTCGCTGGAGCAGGTCCGCGCCTTCAAGCAGCAGGCCAAGCGGGAGGCGAAGGCCGCCTCGGCCGCGAAACAGCCCCCCGCCGGCCGGCGGAAGGCCTGACCCGCCCGGGTCAGGTCACCTTCCGGTACTCGTACCGCCCCCTGATCGCCCGGTTGAAGTACCCGCCCAGGCTGGAGGCGTCGAGCAGCTCCCGGTGGACCCGCCGGGGCACCGCCGCGTACCGGTACACGGCGGTGCTCACGAACTCGAGCTCCAGTACCTGCGCCCTGGCGTCGTAACCCACTGACCGCAGACACGAGGAAGCGACATGATCGCGCACCACCCCTCCATCCTGTGCCCGTCCGCGGCGGAGCGCCCGGCATGAGGCTCAGCCCGGTGCACGAGCTGCTGCTGGCGGACCTGCTGGCGGTCGGCGCACCGTACGCCCTGGCGCTCGGCGGCGGCTGCGCGGTGCGGGTGCACGGCCTGGTGGACCGGCCCGCCGAGGTCCTGGGGGTGGCCACCGAGAGCCCGGTGCCGATGGCGGAGATCGCGGCGGAGGTCGTCGTGGGGCTGACCGCGTGCGGCTGGACGGTACGACGGCTGGGGACGGGGCCGGTGTCGGCCCGGCTGGCGGTGACGGATCCGGTGACCGCTCAGGGGTGCGAGGCCGAGCTGCTCAAGGAGGTGTTCTGGCGTCCCGTGGTGCACACCGAGTACGGGCCGGTGCTGGCGCTCGAGGACGTGGTCGGCACCAGGGTCCGCGCGCTGGCCGACCGGGGCCTGGCCCGCGACCTGGTCGACGTGCACGCGGCCGCCGAGCACTGGAGCCACCCGGAACTGGAGGAGCTCGGACGCCGGCACGCCCGGGGCGAGTTCGACCTCACCGAACTGCAGGCTCGACTCGCCCGGGCGGACTGGATCGACGACCGCGAGTTCGCCGCCCTCGGTCTGGACGAGGACGCCCGGACCGGACTCCGCGCCTGGGCCCAGGCATGGGTCGACGACATCGCCGAACGCCTCATGGAAGAGGCCCCGCCCCAGGACGACGAGACGGACTGACGGCGAGCACCCCCCGAGGGCGCTCGCCGTCGAAGTGGCCCGTTCGCCTCAGTGCCGGTAGAACGGCGCGTCGTCGGGCCCGATGTACTCCGGCCGGTACCAGGTGGACGGGCGCATCGCCGTGCGCACCTGCCGGTCCACCCCGAGCACCGAGGCGAACAGCGCCATCCGCATCGGGATACCGGCGTCGGTCTGCCGGAAGATCGCCAGCCGCGGGTCACGGTTCAGGTCGGTGCTCAGGTCGTTGGCACCCGGACGGCTGTCGCGCGGCAGCGGGTGCATGATCACCGTGTCGTCGAGGCAGACCCGGTCCACCAGCGCGCGGTCGATCCGGAACTCGTCGCTGTACGGCAGCGGCTTGTCCTTGAAGCGCTCGGTCTGCAGCCGGGTCGCGTAGACGACGTCCGCGTCCTTGAGGCCACTGCTCGGCTGGGTGCTCTCCTCGACCCGGTGACCCCGGCTCGCGACCAGCTCCAGCAGCTCTCCGGGCATCCGCAGCTCGGCCGGGGAGACGCAGGAGATGGTCAGGTTCTCGAACCGGGAGAGCAGCTTGATCAGGGAGTGCACGGTACGGCCGTACTTCAGGTCGCCGACCAGGGCGATCCGGCGGCCGTCCATGCTCTTGCCCAGCCGGTCGAACTCGCGATGCAGGGTGAACAGGTCGAGCAGCGCCTGGGTCGGGTGTTCACCGGCGCCGTTGCCCGCGTTGATCAGCGGAATGTTGGTGGCCGCCGCGAACTCGTTCATCGAGCTGACCTCGGGGTGCCGCATGACCACCAGGTCGCAGTAGCCGCTGACCACCCGGGCGGTGTCCGCCAGCGACTCGCCCTTGGAGATCGAGGTCACCTCGGCACCGGTGGTGCTGGTCACCGCGCCACCGAGCCGCAGGAACGCGGTCTCGCAGCTCAGCCGGGTACGGGTGCTCGCCTCGAAGAAGAGGCTGGCCATCACCGCCCCCTCCAGCACCCGGGTCACCTGCGCACCCCGGGCCACCGGAACCAGGACGTCGGCGAGTTCGAAGAGCCGCTCCAGTTCGTCCCGGTCGAAGATATCGCTGGACAGAATGTGCTTCCCGGTCAGTGACATGGCGGCTGTGACTTCCTCGGTAGTGCTGCTCGGCGCCGACAGTGTACTTCCCCGGGCCCTACCGGACCCTGCCGAGCAGTTCCCGCACATTTCCGCCCCGACGAAATCCAGGAAAACCCGGACCGCCCCGAATTTTAATTCCGGATAAGGGAATTCGGGGCGGCCGGCGAGGTGCTCCGGGCGGCCTCAGCCGGAGGCGTACTCCCCGGTGATCAGCGCGCGCGCGATGGTGTGGAAGGTGATGTTGAAGCCGATCGCCGCCGCCGGGGTGTCCGGGGTGACGTCGAGGGCCGGGACGTCCAGCGCGTGGACCGCGAAGACGTAACGGTGGGCCGGGCCGGGCGGCGGGGCCGCGCCGTCGTACTTGTGGCCGGGGAAGTCGTTGCGGCCGTGGAAGGATGCCTTGCCGGGCAGGGTGCCGTCCGACGCACCCGCGCCGCGCGGCAGTTCGGTGGTGTCGGCGGGAAGGTTCAGCGCCAGCCAGTGCCACCAACCGCTGCCGGTCGGCGCGTCGGGGTCATAGCAGGTGACGGCGAAGCTCCGGGTCCCGGCCGGGGCGCCGGACCAGGAGAGCTGCGGCGACTCGTTCCCGCCGGCGTAGGTGAAGGTGTCGGCGAGCGTGGCACCATCCGTCAGATCACGGCTGGTCAGCTCGAACGATGGGACCTGGGGCAGGAACTCGTACGGCAGGGGCGGGCGGACGCTCATCACAGCACCTTCTTCAACTGGTCGGGCGGTGAATAACCACCCAGCAGTCTAGGAGTCGGCCGTAGAGTCGAAGGCATGGCCACGGACAGTTCCCCCGCACTCGACCCCGCCCGGATGATCGCCGAGGCCCGGCGGGCGTTCTTCACGATGTTCGTCCTGCTCTGCGCGGTCTGGGCGGTCCAACTCGCCAACTGGGCCGACGACTACCGCCTCACCATCGACTACGGCATCGTGGCCCACCGCCCGAGCCGGCTGGGCGACGTCCTCGCCGCTCCCTTCCTCCACGTCAACTGGCAGCACCTGGAGGGCAATTCAGGACCGCTCTTCGTCTTCGGCTTCCTCGCCGCGTACCGCGGGGTGAAGAAGTTCCTCGGCCTCACCCTGCTGGTCGCGCTGACCAGCGGTGCGGCGGTCTGGCTCTTCGAGCGCGACCACGTGGTGACGGTCGGCGCGAGCGGCGTGATCTTCGGGTACTTCGGCTACGTGGTACTGCGCGGCCTGTTCGACCGGAACCTGATCGACTCCCTGATCGGCCTGGTGATGGGCGCCTCCTTCGCCTACCTCCTGACCACCGCCGTCCCCGGCACCCCGGGCGTCAGCTGGCTGGCCCACCTGGGCGGACTGGTCGGCGGCCTCGCGGGCGCCTGGCTCTTCCGCGACCGGCCCCGCACCCGCAGCGCCGCGACCACCGCACCGGCCGCCGCGCCCAGGAGCGCCGACCCGGACCGCGCCCAGCTGCTCAAGGAACTCGACGACCTGGGCCTCTGAGCACCGCCAATCGGGCGACTAGGTATAGACCAATCCCGGCAGTCCGGCTAGCGTGACAGCCCGTACCGCACCACCCCGCCGGAGCCGCCCCGTGGAGTCGTCCGTCCTCGCCTTCGTCACCGACCTGATCGACGAGGGCGCCGAGACCTTCTTCGGCAACCTCAACGACCGGGCCGGCGTCGGCGGGGTCACCCTGGCCTCCGTCTACCACCAGGCCCGCGACGTCTTCCCGCACAACCCACGCCGGGTGGTCCGCTACCTGGAGCCCGGCGCCGCCTACTTCCGTCCGGACCCGGCCCGCTGGGCCGGCCGCCGGCTCGCCCCTCTGCCCGCCGCCGCCATCGGCGAGCGCGACCCGTTCGCCGAGGCGGCGGCCGAGGCGCAGCGGCGCGGCCTCAAGCTGCACGCCTGGACGGTCTTCTGCCACAACGACCGCCTCGGATTCAGCCACCCCGACACCGCTCCGGCCAACGCCTTCGGCGACCGCCACCTGACCGAGCTGTGCCCGGCCAACCCCGAGGTCCGCGAGTACGCGACCACCCTGGTCGGCGAGTTCGCCCGGTACGGCGTGGACGCGATCCGCGCCGAGTCGCTGCACTTCCACGGTCTGCGTCACGGCTACCACCACGAGCGGTACTTCGAGGAGCTCGGTCCGGTGGCCGAGGCCCTGCTCGGCATCTGCTTCTGCCCGCACTGCCGGGCGGCCGCCGCCGCGGCCGGCGTCCCGGCCGCCGAGGTCCGGCAGGCCGTCCAGGACGAGCTGCGCACCCGCCTCGCGGACGAGCGCCGCGCCGCCGAACCCGCCGCCCTGGACCGGCTGGCCGACGGCGCGCTGGCGGCGTACCTGGACGCGGCCGCCCGCTCGGTCACCGCGCTGGCGGCCGAGGTGACCGGGGCGGCTGCCGAGCACGGCATGCGGCTGACCTTCATGGACGCCGCCGGCCCGGGCAGGGGCTGGCTGTCCGGCATCGACCTGCCCGCCCTCGCCGGGGCCACCCACCGGATCGAGACCCTCGGGTACGTGAAGACCCCGCAGGCGCTCCGCGAGCAGGTCGCCGCCTTCGCGCTGCACGGGGTGCGGCCCGACTCGATGGCGGTGGTCCTCCGCCCGATGGCCGAGGACTGCGACGGAGCGGACAACCTGGCCGCCAAGCTGCGCACCCTGCGCGAACTCGGGGTTCCCGAGGTCGAGTTCTACAACTACGGCCTGATGCGGCTGTCCTCGCTGGACCGGATCGGCCAGGCCCTGCACGGCCGGCCCATGACATCCGTCACGCCGGATCGGTGACGCACCGGCCTGTCGTGCCGCACCGGCCGCACGGCAGAATCGTGATCACCGGCGGGGCGAGCGACGCGAGGCCGGGACCACAGTCTCCGGGGGAACACCATGAGCAGCACCGCCGCCACCGACCTGCCGCAGACCGACGCCGAGCAGCTGGTGATCGTCGGACAGCTCCCCGCCGCCGAACCCGCGCCCGCCGCCGAGCCGCTGCCGACGGTCGCCGAGATGCGACTGCCCGCCTGGTTCTTCGGCTTCGAGGGCGTCCTGGCCGGCGCGTACGACATCCTGCACGCCTTCCCCGCGGCCTGGCCCGCGCTGCTGGCCCTGCTCGCGGTCAACCTCACCGTCTCGTTCACCATGATGCGCAAGCGGCTCAAGATGGCGAAGATGCTCTGGCGCGGCAAGGGCACCCGCAAGGTCGCCTTCATGCTGCTCGGCCTGCGCCTGGGCAGCCACGCCCTGCTGGCCGTGATCGGCGTCGCCCTCACCTCGGTCCTGGTGCACGTCCTGTTCGCCCTGGTGATGGCCGCCGTGACGGTCTCCCTGCTCGTCTACACCCAGAAGGCCGCCCTGCGCGCCCTGGTCGAGGCCGGCAAGATCACCGCCTGATCCTGGTCCGCTCCCGCTCCCCGCGGCCCGGGTGCCCGACACGGCACCCGGGCCGCGCGCTGTCCCGGCACCCGCCGGCGCTTCGCCCTCCTCCGAGCGGCACGAGGAGACGAAAGGCGACAACTGGGACGACAAAAGAGTCAGAAGCCGACGAATCGCACCTGTCCTCTCCCTCGGGGTTGCGTCGCGCTTGCTGCGCCCCCGGGCGGCGTGACGGTAGGCTTTCCGTGTGATCTTCAAGCGCATCGGCAACGGACGGCCGTACCCGGATCACGGCCGGATCAGCACCCGCCAGTGGGCGGACGTCGCGCCGCGTCCGGTGCGGCTGGACCAGCTGGTGACCACCAAGGGGCAGCTGGACCTCGAAACCCTGCTGGCCGAGGACTCCACCTTCTACGGCGACCTGTTCGCCCACGTGGTGAAGTGGCACGGCGACCTCTACCTGGAGGACGGGCTGCACCGCGCGGTCCGCGCGGCCCTGCAGCAGCGCCAGGTGCTGCACGCGCGCGTGCTCGAGATGGACTGACCTCGGGAAATCCGAGGAATCGAACGCGAACCGAACCCCGGTTGCGCGCGTCCTGATCATCAGTCGCACGCCGGTGCCCCGACGCTCGGGGCTCCGGTACATCCTTTCGAGTGCCCTCGTACTCCAGATGATGATCATCCAGTACTCCGCAGCCGCTCCGGCACTAGTCTGCTGAGTACGGATCCGTCGCTGGCCGCACCAATCACCGAGCCTGCCCTGGCAAGAGGGGGAGACTGACCGTGAGCATGTTGACTCCGCAGGGATTGAAGGGAAAGCAGTACCGGGTCACCGGTAAGTCCTATCCCCGCCTCCGGCGTCCACCCCGCAGGAGCCGCAAGGTACTGGCCGTGGTCGGCGCGGTGCTGGCGCTCGCCCTGATCGCGCTCGGTGGCGTCCAGCTGGCGGGGATCTTCACCGGCAAGGGCAAGTCGCCCAGCGCCCGGGCCTGCGCCTCGCCCACCGCGAATGGCAAGGCCCTGGCGGCACCGGCGGCCGCCTCGGGTTCCGCCTCCGGCTCCCCCGCCCCGTCCGGCTCTCCCGCGCCCTCCGATGCCCCCTCGGCGGCCGCCTCCGGCTCCCCGGCGAGCAGCCCCGCCGCACCGGCCGCGACCAACACCGCCGTCCCCCAGCCGCAGGCCGTCACGGTGAACGTCTACAACGCCACCGACAAGTCCGGTCTGGCCGCCCGTACGGCGGACGAACTCAAGAAGCGCGGCTTCACCATCGGCAAGGTCGGCAACGCCCCGGCCGCCCTGGACCGCAAGCTGCCCGGCACCGTCCAGGTGATCAGCGGCCCGGCCGGGATGGGCGCGGCCACCCTGCTCGGCTCCCAGAGCGCCGGTTCGACCACCACCACGGACAGCCGGACCGACGCCACTGTCGACTTCGTCATCGGCGACACCTACTCAGCCCTCCTGGAGCCGGCCCAGGCCGCCGCCGCCCTCCAGGCCGCGACCAAGCCCTCCCCCTCCCCGAGCCAGGGCACCTGCTGAAGCCCGCCGAAGGCCGGCCGAAACCAGTGAGCCAGTCGCACCCCGCAGAGCGGTGCGACTGGCTCACTGGTTTCGAGCTCGGGGACGTTCAGCCCGCCGTGCCGTAGAGGCGGTCGCCCGCGTCGCCCAGGCCGGGGACGATGTAGCCGTTGTCGTTGAGGCGCTCGTCGACCGCCGCCGTCACCACGGTGACCGGCATCCCTGCCAGCTCCCGCTCCATCACCTCGACGCCCTCCGGCGCGGCCAGCAGCACCACGGCGGTGACATCGGTGGCGCCACGGTCGATCAGCATCCGGATCGCCGCGACCAGCGTCCCGCCGGTGGCCAGCATCGGGTCGAGGACGTAGACCTGGCGGCCGGAGAGGTCGTCCGGCATCCGGGTGGCGTAGGTGGACGCCTCCAGCGTCTCCTCGTTGCGGACCATGCCGAGGAAGCCCACCTCGGCGGTCGGCAGCAGCCGGGTCATGCCGTCCAGCATGCCGAGCCCGGCCCGCAGGATCGGCACCACCAGCGGACGCGGGTAGCTCAGCCGGGTGCCGTTGGTGACGGCGACCGGAGTGGTGATCTCCACCTGGTCCGTACGGACGTCCCGGGTGGCCTCGTACGCGAGCAGGGTGACCAGCTCGTCGGTCAGCCGCCGGAAGGTCGGCGAGTCGGTGCGCTCGTCGCGCAGGGTGGAGAGCTTGTGGGCGACCAGCGGATGGTCGACGACATGGAGACGCATAGTCCGACGATAACGGGCTTGGGCACATACGTACGACTTGCCGGAAGCGCGGGCTTAATGACGGAGCCGAGACCTTTCCTGTGGTATCAACCGAACACTTCTGGGAAGGTCGGACCATATGAAGAGCAATCCGGCGCGAACATCAGCCGCTGACGCGGCGGGCGAGCCCGGCTCGACGGACGAGTCCCAGGGCACCCCCGAGACCCCGGCCGAGCGGCGCAGACGGCGCGCCGTCTTCCTACGCGAACTCGCCGAGGCGCGCGAGCTGCGCGAGCGGGTGCAGCCCCGGCGCACCAAGGAGCGCCGAATGCGCGAAGCGATGCGGATGCGAACCTTCCGGATCTGACGGAGCCACCGGCCCCTCCGCCCGTCCTCGACCGGCCATTCCGACACGACCTGCGAAGACGCGCTGCCGAACACCCCCCGCAGCGGCAGCCTTTCTGTCACGATGCCGGAGGGACGGTCCGAACAGCGGACCGCCTCCGGCGCGGGGGCGGCCAGGCCGCGTTCGCCCGTGATCGCCTACAGCCGAGACCAACTTGGGAGTGTCCCTGGTGGCGTACTTCGCTGCAGTGCTTGCTCGCACCGATGGCGGGTGGGATGTGAGCGAGACAGAACTAGACGAGGTCGAGACCCTGGCCGATCTGGCCGACCTGGCCCGCGAGGCCGCCCAGGACGACGACAGCGTCCTGGTCTTCATCGAACAGGAAGACGCGTGGTTCGCCGTGATCCGGGTGGACGGCGAGGACGACCCGCGGATCTTCGTCTCCGACGGCGCTGCCGCGGCCCGCAGCTCCTACGGCGCGGTGCTCACCGACGAACTGGTGGACCGGGTCGGTGACAGCGACTTCGACGACGACTTCGACACCCTGGTGGCGGAGCTGGACGACGAGGACGCCGACGCCGAGGCCGGCAGCGAGGTGGAGGACGAGGAGGAGGACGACCGGGACGCCGGATCCGGCGCGGTGCCGGTCGGCCCGCTCGGCGACTTCGAGCTGCTGACCGATCTCGGGATCACCGCCGGCGAGTTGGTCGAGCTCAGCGGCGAGGGCGCCGTCCCCGGCGACGCGCTGTCCGAGATCGCCGAGGCGCTCGGCTGCGGCGAGGTTCTGGAGGCGGTGCGGTAACCGTCCCGCCGGTGCCCGACACTGGTGCCATGCAGATCGCTCCCCTCCCGGCCCCCGTACGCCCCGATCCGGTACGCGACCGCTGGACGGACCGGATGCGCCTCGCCATCGCCGAGGCCGCGCTGGCCACCGCCACCGGCGACGTACCGGTCGGGGCCCTCGTCTTGGGCCCCGACGGAACGGTCATCGGGCGTGGCCACAACGAGCGCGAGGCGATCGGCGACCCGACCGCGCACGCCGAGATGGTCGCGATCCGGCAGGCCGCCGAGAAGGTCGGGGAGTGGCGCCTGGGCGGCTGCACCCTGGTGGTCACCCTGGAGCCGTGCACCATGTGCGCCGGGGCGATCGTGCTCTCCCGGCTGGACCGGGTGGTCTACGGCGCCCTGGACGAGAAGGCCGGGGCGACCGGTTCGCTCTTCGACGTGGTCCGCGACCGCCGCCTCAACCACCGCCCCGAGGTGATCCCCGGGGTACTCGCCGAGGAGTGCGCCGAGCAGCTGCGCGCCTTCTTCGACACCCAGCGCTGAGGCCTCCGCCGACACGGATTTCGTTCCTGACGGGACCGTCCGGTAGAGTTCCCCTCGGTAGCGTGTCCGAGCGGCCAAAGGAGCACGCCTCGAAAGCGTGTGTGGGGGCAACTCCACCGTGGGTTCGAATCCCACCGCTACCGCCATGAATTGGCAAAGGGTCCGGGCTGAGAGCAGCCCGGGCCCTTTGTCGTACATCCGAGGGTTCTATGCTGATCCCCGCATCGTCGGCACAGGGCGGGCGTGCACACAGGAGGAACCCGCTGATGGAGAGCCAGATCGTTCACAAGGCCGCATTCCTGCTGCACGACTGCAACGAGCCCGAGCAGGTCGTGGTGGAGCGCCTCAAGGAGTACTTCCCTTCGCTGTCCCTGACCGAGCGCGAGCGCTACGTGTCCGAGGCGTGGGACCAGGTGCACGGCCAGGGCGTTCCGGAGGCCTGAGCCGCCGTCGACGACCAAGCCGGTACGACGAGCTGACGACCGGCACGGCAACGGCTCCGCGCTCGTCCGGGGGGGTGACCACCACTGCCCGGGAGTGCGGAGCCGTTCCGCGACCGCTACCGGCCTTCGAGGGGGGAGCGGTCGCCGGGGGGGGCGAGGCCGCTCCCCCCGGCGGAGTCCCACAACCGGTGCCACTCGGGGAAGCCTCGGCACCCGGTCCCACAGCGGGGAGCTCCGGATCCATGCACCGCGGGATTCCTGCCAGATCCCCGGTGCTCCACCCATCGTGCTGCACGGCCGGGGCCCGGGCACCCGGAGAAAGACCCCTGTCGCCGGGACCTTCGTCCCACCGCTCGAACGCGTCTCTCACCCGATCGGCCGTCCGGTGGATAAGCTGCCGAACAGGTAGCGGAGGGGCGCCCGGGGAAAGGCCGGCGGCCCATAGCAGGGAGGCGGGCCGGGGCGATGGCGCAGGCAAAGAAGATCGGCATGTACCTGCTGCTCATCTTCGTGGTCTACACGATCATCACGTCGCCGACCAGGGCGGCGGAGCTGGTGCAGTCGGGATTCGTGGGGATCTCGGACGCCGCCAAGGCGGTGGGGACCTTCATGACGGGGCTGGTGAAGTGACCGCGGCCCGCCCCCTGCTGCACCGCCGGAGCCAGGGCCGGTACGGTGACCGGGTTCACCAACCTCGACCGCTAGGAGCGGCACTGTGATCCGGCACCTGGTCCTCTTCAAGCTCAACGAAGGCGTCGGCAAGGACGACGAGCGCGTGCTCGCCGGAGCCAAGGCCTTCGAGGAACTCGGTCCGCTGATCCCCGAGCTGCGCGAGTGGGAGTGCGGCTGGAACACCACCGAGCGCGACATCGCCTACGACTACGCGATCAACAGCCTGGTCGCCGACCGCGACGCGCTGCAGGCCTACCTCACCCACGAGGCACACCAGGCCGCGGCGGCGCAGTGGCGCGAGTTCGCCACCTGGGTGATCGCCGACATCGAGGTCTGAGGCCCCGACGACAACACCGATCGTACCCGTACGATCCCCAGGCCCCCCGGCCGCCACTGAGTCCGGGGGGCCTTCGACTGTCGACAACCTTCCCCAATGATCCGCCAACACGCCTAAATGTGGTGCTTGCCCGGACTGCAAGCGACTTGTGATGCTATGACCGGTTTTGCCGGACCTGGCGAGGTGGTGAGGACGACCCAAGGACCGCGCAGCAGTGGCTCGGACCGGAATAGTCGATCAAGGGAGGGTGACGTTCCGTGCGGACCCAGGACAGCGCGCCGGAGGCCGGCGAGGAGGGGTCACCCGGGTCCTCCGACGGTCGGCCGGGCGCCGGTCGCGGCTCGGTGGACGTCAGGACGCTGACCCGGGTCCTCTTCGAGCGGATGAGCGAACTGCCACCGGACGCGCCGGAGCGCGAGCGGGTGCGGGCCGCGCTGATCGAAATCAACATTCCGCTGGTGCGCTACGCCGCGACCAGGTTCCGCAGCCGGAACGAGCCGATGGAGGACATCGTCCAGGTCGGCACCATCGGACTGATCAACGCCATCGACCGGTTCGACCCGACCCGGGGGGTGCAGTTCCCGACGTACGCGCTGCCGACCATCCTCGGCGAGATCAAGCGCTACTTCCGGGACAACGTCCGCACCATGCACGTACCGCGCCGACTGCAGGAGCTGTGGGTGCAGGTCAGCGGCGCCATGGAGGAGCTCACGGTGTTGCACGGCCGGGCGCCCAAGGTGCCCGAGATCGCCGCCAACCTGCGGATTCCCGAAGAGGACGTCCGGGCCTGCCTGGACGCCGGGCGGGCCTACAACGCCGCCTCGCTGGAGGCCGCACAGGAGCACGAGGGCGGACTCGCCCTGCTGGACCGGCTCGGCTACGAGGACTCCGCACTGACCGACGTCGAGCACCGAGACATGGTCCGCCACCTGCTGGTCCAACTCCCCGAACGGGAGCGGCGGATCATCATGCTGCGGTTCTTCGCCAACCTGACACAGTCCCAGATCTCCACCGAACTGGGCATGTCGCAGATGCACGTCTCCCGGCTACTGTCGAGGATCCTGACCCGGCTGCGGACCGGAAACTCCTGGGAGGAGTGAACCGAACCCCGCCGGGGGGTTGCTGCGCGTTACTGCGACGTGACATCTTGCGACGGTCGGGTTTGCCGAGACGCGTGTTCCGGTATGGAGCTGGAGGGCCGCCCAGCCGGGAACTGTCGCTCGGTAGTGCCCGTTGTACTGTCAGTCACGAGGGGGTGGGTGCATGTCCGCAGAGCTGGGCGCTGCCGAGATCCAGGGCACGACCACGGTCGCCGAGTTTCCCGTGTTGCAGAGTGATCCGCCACCGGTGCCCGAGCCCGCCGCGTCCGGGCCCGCGCCCGCGCCGCTGCCCGCCGCCGTCCCCGAGGGCCGGGCGCTGGACACCCGGACGCTCTCCCGTTCGCTGTTCCAGCGGCTGGCCGCCCTGGAGATGGGCAGCGACGAGCACACCTACGTCAGGGACACCCTGATCGAGCTCAACCTGCCGCTGGTGCGGTACGCCTCGGCGCGGTTCCGCAGCCGGAACGAGCCGATGGAGGACATCGTCCAGGTCGGCACCATCGGACTGATCAAGGCGATCGACCGGTTCGACCCGGAGCGCGGGGTGGAGTTCCCGACCTTCGCGATGCCGACGGTGGTCGGCGAGATCAAACGCTTCTTCCGGGACACCAGCTGGTCGGTCCGGGTGCCCAGGCGCCTGCAGGAGCTGCGGCTGGCGCTGACCAAGGCCGGCGACGAGCTCTCCCAGAAGCTGGACCGCTCCCCCACCGTGACCGAGCTGGCCGCCTTCCTCGGGGTGAGCGAGGAGGACGTGGTCGAGGGCCTGGCGGTCGGGAACGCGTACACCGCGAGCTCGTTGGACTCCACGCCTGGCGAGGAGGAGGGCGAGGGCCCGCTGGCGGACCGGCTCGGCTACGAGGACCTGGCGCTGGAGGGGGTCGAGTACCGGGAGTCGTTGAAGCCGCTGCTGGCCAAACTGCCGCCGCGGGAGCGGCGGATCATCATGCTGCGGTTCTTCGGCAACCTCACCCAGTCGCAGATCGGCGAGGAGATCGGCATCTCGCAGATGCACGTCTCCCGGCTGCTCACCAAGACGCTGACCCAGCTGCGCGCCGGGCTGATCAGCGAGAGCTGACCGCCCGGCGGCCGGTCCCGCTGCTTAGACCGATCGGCAATAGGGCCCGCGGCGTCGCGCGCCGATCGGTCTCAGTCGCTGAGGAGGTTGTGCCGCAGGCCGACCTGGACTTCGTCGTCCAGGCCCAGGCCGTCCCGCCAGAAGTGCTCGAAGGAGTCCCAGCCGGCCTCGACCTCGGCGAAGGCGGTCTCCAAGTAGACCCGCTCGGCCAGGAAGACCGGGAGCAGCAGGCTGGGCTCCTTCATCAGACCGCGGGTGCCGAAGCTGTCCACGATGTGCTCGATCAGCGCGGCGGAGCGCTCGTTGGTGAGCAGGTAGTCCTGGAACACGGTGTCGCGGTCGACCCCGAGGGCGGTGAGGGCCAGGGCGGCGACCCAACCGGTGCGGTCCTTGCCGGCCGAGCAGTGGAAGAGCATCGGCACGCCGTCGGGGGCGGCGAGCAGGCGCAGCACGCCGGCGAAGCGCTCCCGGGCCACCGGCGAGGTGACGAACCAGCGGTAGAGGCCGATCATCATCTGCTCGGCCTTGCCGTCGCCGAGGATGGCCCGCTGCCGCTCGGCGTCGCAGTCGGCGAGGGCCTGGCGCATGGCGATGTATATGTCGAAGTCGGCGGCGAAGACCGGCACGTGGTGCAGGGCCGGGCCGTCCGCCTCGGCGGAGGGCACGGGCTCGAGCAGCGCGGACTCGCCGGCCCCGTCGAGCTCGGCGACCGGCAGGCCGGGGATCCGGTCGGGCCCGGACTCGCGCACCTCGTCCAGGCTGCGCAGGTCGACGACCCTGCGCAGGCCGGCCGCGGCGAGGATCGCCCGGTCCTCCTCGGTGGTGCGGTTCATGGCGTCGGCGCGCAGCGCGACGCCATACCGCAGGGTGCGGCCGTCCCGGGTCCGGTAGCCACCGAGGTCGCGGGCGTTGGCCGCCCCCTTGAGGCCGAGGCTGCGGGCGGTCTCGGTGGTCTGCTGGGTCACGGGCTGTCCTCCGGAGGCACGGTCGTACGGGTGAGCGGTACGAGAGCGGGCGTTGGTTTGGTGGGGACGGAGTACGAAAATTCGTACGACCCGATCAGTGTATTGGGCGACTTCGGGGCGGTGCCGGAGCGCGGTGGACCGCTCCAGGCGGACGCCGGGAGCCGGAGGGGAGTCCGGCGCGTGCGGGCGGCACGCCGCCTCCGCCGGGCGGGTACGGCCGCTGTCGCGTGCCGGAACGGACGGACCGCTGCCGCTCGGGCGGACGTGAGCTGACGGCGGCACAGTTGGCTCGCCGGACACCGGGTACCGGGTGTCAGCGCCCCGGTCCGGCGGCTGGAACTGGATGCCTGGCGGCGGCCCCGCTGGGACCATCCGCCAGGCACGGGGAACAGGCCGTCGCAACCGTCCGACGGCAGGTGCGGTTACTTGACGGCAAGCCAGATCACTGCGGCCACCACGGCGATCGCCACGACGACGCCGCCGATGATCAGACCGCTGCGGTTGTTGCTGGAGGCGCTGCCGTAGGTGGACACGGAACCCGGGGCCTGGGGAGCGGGGGTCTCCTCCACGAACGCCCGGAACATCTGGGTGCTACCGGCGGGGTCGTAGTCGTTGTCAGCCATGGCAGGGACTCTAGCCAACCCGCGAGGTCAAAGGACACCCCGGACCCCCGGTAGTGGGCATGCCAGCCCGTCACCCCGGGCTGACGGCCACTCGTCGGGCGCGCGTACGACAAGCTCGTGAAGACGTGGCCGGGTTGGAATGCAAGCGCGTGGCAATCGGGTTGAATCCGGTCATGACCGACAATCACAGTGACGCTCCCCACAGGGTGACCCTCGGCACGTCGGACCTGGCCGTCTCCCCGCTGTCGCTCGGCGGCAACGTGTTCGGCTGGACGGCGGACGAGGCGCAGTCGTTCGCCGTGCTCGACGCCTACACGGCCGGCGGCGGCAACTTCGTCGACACCGCCGACGTCTACTCGGCCTGGGTGCCCGGCAACACCGGCGGCGAGTCGGAGACCATCATCGGCAACTGGCTCCGCAGCCGCGGCAATCGCGCGGACGTCGTGATCGCCACCAAGGTCGGTGCGCACCCGGAGGCCAGCGGACTCAAGGCGGCGAACATCAGGTCCGCCACCGAGGAGTCGCTGCGCCGCCTCGGCGTCGACCACATCGACCTCCTCTACACCCACCGGGACGACCTGGAGGTCCCGGTCGAGGAGTTCGTCACCGCGCTCGACGCCCTGGTCCGCGAGGGCAAGGTCCGGCACGTCGCCGCGTCCAACATCAGCGCCGAGCGGCTCACCGAGGCCCTGGAGTTCTCCGCCCGCGAGGGCCTGGCCGCGTACATCGCGGTCCAGCCGCACTACAACCTGGTCTCCCGGGGCACTTACGAGGGCCCGCTGGCCGAGGCCGTCGCGGCCCACGGCCTCTCGGCCGTGCCGTACTTCGCGCTCGCCTCGGGCTTCCTCACCGGCAAGTACCGGCCGGACGGCGGCGCGGTGGAGAGCGCCCGCTCGCAGGGTGCCGCCCGCTACCTGGAGGACCCGCGCGGCCCCAAGGTGCTGGCCGCACTGGACCAGGTGGCCGAGGCGCACGGCGCCGAGCTCGCCTCGGTCGCGCTGGCCTGGCTCGCCGCCCAGCCGACCGTCGCCGCACCGATCGCCAGTGCGCGCACGGTCGAGCAGCTGCCTCCGCTGCTGGCGGCGGCGCGGCTGCGGCTGACGGCGGATGAGCTGGCACTGCTGGACTCCGTCTCCGCCTGACTGGCTGAGTCCCGCAGGCCGTGGGCGACGCCCTCCCCTTGCCTGTCCACAGCCTGTGGACGGGCAAGGGGCTTTCCGGCGGCGGACCGCAGCCCCTAGGGGCACGGAATGGTCTCCGGACGCCGTGGGAAGGGCCGCCGGTGCCGGCCGACCCAGCGGTCCTCGGCTGGCAGAATCGCCGCCGCACGGGTGGCGCGGGCCACGTCGGCCGGGAGTGCGGCGGCCGCCCCCACTAGGGCTTCGCCTCCTTCCGCTCGGCCCGGAAGGCCGGGCCCGGCACCGGGGCGGTGACCCCCGCGGGTGCCACGAAGGCAACCAGCAGCTGCTCCATCAGCGACCGGCGCGTCGCCTCGTCCAGCTCGCGCGCGGTGGCGTGCTCCAGCCGCCGGACCGCGAGCGTGGCGGCCTCGACCGCGTCGTCCACGAGCACCGTACGCAGGTCCGCGTCCAGGTCTGCGAGCCGGCGGCGGCGCATGCTCTCGGCGACCTCGGGCGCGTAGTCGAGGGCGAGCGGCTGCACCGAGTACACCTCGATGCCGACCGGTGCGACCTCGGCGGCCAGCGCCCGGGTCAGCTTGCCGGCGAACCACTCCCCGTCACGCAGCGCGGGACCGGGTACGGAGTCACGGTCGCACGGCAGCGCGCTGGCGGTACGGGTGAGCACGGCGTGCACCTGCTCGCGCAGGTACAGCTCGTGATCGGCGACGGCCATCACGGCGCGGGCCGTGTCCTTCACCCGCCACACGATCAGCAGCCTCACCACGATGGGCGTACCGTCCCGGTCGGTGACGTCGACCGGGTCGCTGTGCCAGTGGCGCAGCCTCCCGTCGACCACGCGGCGGCTCAGCAACGGATTCACCCAGACCAGCCCGGTCCGGCGGACGGTGCCCCGGTAGCGGCCCCAGCGGGTGAGCACCCGGGTCTGGCCGCCCGCGTTCGCCAGCAGGCCGCAGGCGGCCAACGTCGCGATCAGGCCGGCGGCGGAGGCGGCGGCCCACTCGACGATGCCGAACCCGGTGTGCCCGCCGTGGAGGTCCGGCAGTCCGGGGAGCGTCGGCAGGACGCCGGTCCGGACGAGCAGCACGGCCAGCGCGGTGGCGGAGGAGAGCAGTACCAGCAGGGCGATCCAGCCGGGAATCGTACGGGCGCGGTACTCGCACGGCCACTGGTCGCTCCTGGGCGGGCGGCGCGCCGTATCCGTCTCGTCCAGCGCGTCGGGGCCGGACGAGACGGCCGGGTCGGCCAGATCGGCCGGCTGGGCGGTGAGAGCGGGCCCCGCCAGGGGGCCGAGCGCGGCGAACGAACCGGCCAGCCTTCGCCGGTCGGCGCCGTCCGCTGCCGGGTACCGGGCCAGCGGCAGGGTGTCGGCCATGTCGAGCTCGTCCTCGGCCGGGTTCCGGCCCGACTCGATCGGCGGCCGGGCGGCCGCCTCGGCGATGGCCCGGTAGAACTGAGCGGCGCCCGACGGCGGCTCGGGCCTGCCCGGCAGCCGGGGGTCGGGTCGTGGCGAAGAATCGCGGGTGACGTCCATGCACGGATCCTCAGGGTCGGTGTGTCGCGCGACGGGCCTGCCCGGATCTGCCGGGCGGCGCCGGACGCAGACTTCTCTGACAGACCATCAAAATGCCGTGTTAGGCACATATCCGGCATAGTTGAGCATTTCCGATAAATTGTCACCCTGAAGACCCAGTCACAGCCGCGCTGGTGCAGGCCGCCCGCCTACCACCCGTGCCGGCGGCGGCCGGTTGCCCGACCAAGGCCCCGGCGGACCAGCAGACCTACGGCGATGAGGAAGAACAGGGCCGTACAGAGCGCGCTGCGCCAGGCGTCCATGGACGTGCGGTGCGTGACGAGCGCCGGCGGGGCGTCCGGCGGACCGGCGAGGGCCCGGACCAGCCGCTCTTCGGACTCCCGAGCTTCGCCCGCAGCCGCCTTCGCCCCGGACTGCCCGCCGGACTGCCCTGCGGCCGGGGACGCGACCGAGGAAGCGGGCGCGGCAGAAGCCGAGGCGACGGGCGGGATCGCGGCCGTCGGCACGGCCGAGGCGTGGGCCGGCGTGGGCACGGGGCCACCGGGGACGGCGCCGGCCGCCGGCCCGGACCCGGCCCCGGGCGGCACGGACGACCCGGCCGAGGACGTGCCGACGACCCCCGCCGACTTGGGGAGGACGGCAGCCGGCGCCGTGGGTGCGGACGGTACAGCCGGCTCGGACGGGATGGCGATCGGCAGCAGCTGAGCATCCGCGCTCCGACCGGGCGACGCGTCCGGCCGCACCGGCGACGGCTCCTTCGCCATACCGGTGTTCGAGCTCGGGTGCGACTCCCGTCCCGCACTCGGGCGTGACTCCCGATCCGCGTCCGGGCGTGACTCCCGATCCGCGTCCGGGTGCGACTCACGACCCCCGTCCGGATACAACCCCCGATCCGCGTCCGGGTGCGACTCCCGACCCCCGTCCGGGTGCGACTCCCGACCCCCGTCCGGGTGCGACCCCCGACCCGCATCCGCACTCGGGCTCGCCTTCGGACGCCGCGCCCGATCCACTCGCGCATCGGGAATCGCGCGAGCCGCCAGCGCCACGGGAGTCACAGCGGCCATGCCGTGGCCGGTCGGGGTGCGGGCAGCGAGGACTCCGGGTGCGGTGGTGGAGCTCACGCCCGGCGCGCGCGAGAACTCCAGCTCCACGGTGCGGCCCGACGGCAGCACCGCACGGCCCTGGCCGGTCCAGGCGTCCGGGTCCTGCTGCGCTCGGGCGATACCCGACCCGACCGTCGAGTTCCAGCCCAGCAGCAGGGCGGTGGCCAGGGTCACGGCACTGGCTCTGGCGGCTCTACGGGGTCCGGGCCCGGTCGGTCCGCACCGGCCCGAGTGGGACGTCGCGGCGGCTTGGGGGGACTGTCGGCTCATCCGGCTCTCCTTACCCGGTCCGCCGTCGCAACCGGCGGTCCGAGGACGGCTTTGACAAGCCCATAACATCCGACAAAAAGGAATCACGATCGAGCGTTCGTCATACCTCGACACCTGGATGGCCGCCCGCTGCCACCCGGTCGGCGGCCACTCTCCCACCGACCCCCAGCCGCCGGAAGCGATGCGTTCCGGCCATCTCGTCCGCAGACGACCGAGCTTCACGCCCAATGGTCGACTCTCCGTCAACTCGACCTGTTCGAATCGGTTGGAGGCTCAGTAGAGTCAGCGGCCGTGACGACTGACCCAGTTCTCCTCACCAGCGACTTAGCCCTGGTGGAGCCGCACGGGCCCGAGGCGGCCGTGCGCATCCACCGCCGTCCCTTCGAGTGGTCTCCCGAAGTCCGCAGGCCCCTGGTGCCGCACCCCGACGAGCGGCAGCACCGGCTGCGGGCCGCCCACCGCGCGCCTTTCACCCGGCGGGAGGATTCCGAAGCACTCACCGGCATCCTGCACGCCCGGCACGCGGGCCACAGCGCGCTCCAGGCGCACCACCCCGCGATCGCGCACTTCCCCTCCGTCGCGCCCTCCCCCGCCATCACGCGCTGCCCCGCCGTCGCACACCACCCCGCCGGCGAGGCGCGGACGCCTCGGACCGCGCCCTCCCGGGACGCGGTGCACCAGGTCGCCACCGAGGTCATGGGCGGCGCGCCGGCGGCGGGCCCCGCGCCGACCGGCACCGCCGGCTGAGGGCCGCGCGGTGCCCTTGGACCCTGCGGTGCTCCGGGCCAGCTTCGCCGTCGTCGAGCGCCGCGCCGACCACCTGGTCAAGTACTTCTACGCCCACCTCTTCGCGCACAATCCGGGCGTCCGGGAGCTCTTCCCCGCCGAGCTGTCCGAGCAGCGCGAGCGCCTGTTCGCCGCGCTGACCCAGATCGTGCTCCGGCTGGACAGCGGCGAGCGGCTCACCGACTACCTGAGCGCCCTGGGCCGCGACCACCGCAAGTTCCAGGCTTCGGCCGAGCACTACCCCGCCGTCGGCGCCAGCCTGATCGCCGCCATCCGACACTGCTCCGGCCACTCCTGGACGCCGGAGATCGAGAAGGCCTGGACCGAGGCTTACACGGTGGTCTCCCAGACGATGCTGCGGGCCACCCGGGCGCTGCCGGACGGGGCGCCGGCCCGCTGGGAGGCCGTGGTGACGGCACGTCACCGCGCGGCGCCCGACATCGTGCGGCTCACCCTGTGCCCCGACCGGCCGTACCCCTTCCTGGCCGGGCAGTACCTCTCGCTCTGCTCGCCACGGCGGCCCCGGGTCTGGCGGCCGTACTCGATCGCCAACGCCCCCCGCGCCGACGGCACGCTGGAGCTGCACATCCGCCGGGTGCCGGACGGGCTGCTCAGCACCGCCCTGGTCAACGACGTGGTGCCCGGCGAACGGCTGCTGCTCGGGCCGCCGGTCGGCGACGCCGTGCTGGACCCGCACTCCCTGCGGCCGCTGCTCGCCGTGGCCGGCGGGACCGGCTGGGCGCAGATCAAGTCGCTGGTCGAGCAGCGCGCCGCCTGGGCCCGGCCCGGCTCCCCCGCCTGGGCCACGGTCTTCCTCGCCGCCCGGGACGACGCCGACCAGTACGACCTGGACGCGGTCCGCACCCTGGTGGCCCGACACTCCTGGCTGGAGGTGGTGCTGGCGGCACCCGCCGACGGCGCCGACCGGGAGGAGGCCGTCGAACTGCTGCGCGAGGGACTGTGCCGGTACGGCGCCCATCGGTGCGGCGGCTGGGCCGGGCACGACATCCGGCTCAGCGGCCCGTCGGACCTGGCGCCGGCCGTGGCCGAACTGCTGCTCGCGCTGGATGCCGAGCCCGAGCTGATCCGGCACGACCCCGTGCCGCCGACGTTCAACCGGAGCCGGCCGCTGACCTCGTCCGACTGGTTCCTCGACCAGCGCGACGTGCCCTGGATCAACCGCACCGAGCTGGGCTGAGCCGGCCCGGGCAGACGGAGTGGATCTTGAAGAATTCCTCCGGAACGACGAAGGCCCCGGACTCTCGTCCGGGGCCTTCGACTGGTGCGCTCAGCAGGATTCGAACCTGCAACCTCTTGATCCGTAGTCAAGTGCTCTATCCGTTGAGCTATGAGCGCTAGGGATACCCCCGAGGGGGCACCTTCGCGGCGGTTTGGTGCGCTCAGCAGGATTCGAACCTGCAACCTCTTGATCCGTAGTCAAGTGCTCTATCCGTTGAGCTATGAGCGCTCGCCCTGTCGGCCGGGGCCTGCGGGGCGTTGCGGGGACAACATTACATGACCTGCGACCTGGGACGAAATCCATTGCCCCGGGATGCACGAAGGGCCCCGTCGGCGTACTGCCGACGGGGCCCTTCCGGTGGCGGAGGCTGAGGGATTTGAACCCTCGATCAGGAATAACCCCGAAACCGCATTAGCAGTGCGGCGCCATAGACCGGACTAGGCGAAGCCTCCTTCACATGGACTGCACCGGCGGACCGGATGCACTCCGTGCGAATGCGATGATGCCACAGCCAGGGGCTCCGACACCAACCACCGCTTACGTTACTAGGCAGGTCATCCAGAGCGCAAAGAAGAATGAGATACTTCAGCCCCCCGAGGAGAGCGCGAGCCGCGAGTCGTACGCCGCGACGGCACAGCCGTCAGTGACGAAAGCCGTGAGGAGACCTGTCGACGTGAGCAGCAGGCCGATCCGAGGCGCTGCTCGCCTCGCCGCCATACTCGATGCCCTGCCCGACGCGCTGCTGCTGGTCAACAGCAACGGCACCGTCGTGGACGCCAACAGAGCCGCCGTGCAGGCCATGCAGGCCCCCGGGACCTCGCTGGTCGGGCGCGGGGTGCTGGATCTGCTGCCCGAGTTCGACCCGAGCCGGATCCCGGGTTCGATGCGCCCGGCGGCCGCCGAACCGGACGGCCTGGACCGCCCGGTCCGGATGACCGCCCGGCGCACCGACGGCAGCACCTTCCCGGTCGAGGTCTCCGGCAACGACTTCACCGACGACGGCGCGGGCAGCGGTGGCGCGGGCGCGGCGTACGGCTTCGAGCCGTACCGGGACCCCACCAGCAGCCGGGACCTGCTGCTGCTCCTGGTCCGCGACCTCTCCAGCCGGCTCGGCGTCGAGGCGGAGCTGCGGCGGCAGCACAAGCAGACCGAGATGATCCTGCGGGCCGCCGCCGAAGGCGTGCTCGGCGTGGACCTGGACGGCCGGGTGGTCCTGGTGAACCCGGCCGCCGCGCACATCCTCGACTACCGGGCCAGCGAGCTCGGCGGGCGCGAGCTGCACCCGCTGATCCAGCACTCCCAGGCGGACGGCAACCCGCTGGCCCTGGAGGGCTCGGCGCTGCTGGACACCCTGGTCTCCGGCCGCAAGCACCGGGTGCGCGGCGCCGTGCTCTGGCGCAAGGACGGCACCCCGGTGACGGTGGACCTCACCACCGCGCCGGTCCGGGACGGCGAGCAGCTGGTCGGCGCGGTGATGACCTTCACCGACCGGACCAGGGAACTCGCCCTGATCGCCCGCAACGAGCACCTCACGGCGGTCCTGGAGGGCGAGCTGGGCGGCGCGCTCACCGCCCTGCACCGCCGGATCGACGCACTGGCGGCCGACCCGGCCGGACAGCTCTGGCCCGAGGCCAACTGGACGCTGCGCCGGCTCGCCGACGAGTGCCGCCGCTTCGGCACCCTGATAGACGGGGTGCTGACACACCAGAAGTTCGAACGCGAGGTCGAGGCCGGCAAGCGGACGCTGGAGCGCGCACCGATCGGCCTGGACAAGGTCGTCCAGCGAGCCGTCGAACTGGCCGGCGACCTGGTCGGGCCCGACCGGGTCCGCTACTCGGTGCACGCCGCCGCCGTCGAGGTCACCGCCGACCGGGAGCGCTTCGCGCGCGCACTGGCCCACCTGGTGGCCGACGTCAGCGGGATCGGCCACCAGGTGGCGGCCGCTGCGGCGGCCGGAACGGACGGCGAGGACGGCGCGCCCGGCGGCGGCCAGCTCGGCATGCCCGTGCTGCCTCCGGTGGGCGGCGACTCGCCGATGGTGGTGCTGGCGGCCGCACAGCGCGGCGAGGTGGCCCGCATCGAGGTGCGCGGCCCCGCGCGCGTCAGCAGCCCCGTGCACCTGCCGATCGCGCGCAGCACCGTCGAGCGGCACGGCGGCGTCCTGCAGCGGCACGAACTGCCCGGCCAGGCCGGGACGACGTACGTGGTGGAGCTGTCGCTGGACCCGGCGGCCGTCGCGCGGGCGGCCGCGAAGTCGACGGCCGACGGTGGGCGGAGCGTCCCCAGGGAGACCGACACCGCGATGCTGCCCGACCTGCCGGACGTCCCGCCCGCGCCGGGCGGCGCCGGCGAGGGCACCGCGGCCGGTGCGGATGCCGCCACGGGCTCGGCCGCGAGCGGTGACGCACGCGCCGAGGACGCTGCCGCCGAACGCGGTTCGGCCGGTGCTTCCGCCGGTGACGGCGCGGGCGGCCGGGCGGCGGACGGCGGTGCGCGCGGGCCGATCGCTCTGGGCCCCGGCGGGCCCACTGCGGACGCGGCGCCGGGATCCCCGGCCGCTCCCGCGCCCGCGACGCCGACCCCGGCCGCACCGGCCAAGGAGGAGACGGGCCGCACGGGCCGCCGTCGGCGCGCCACGCCCGCCGGCGAGGAGTCCTCGGGAGCGCTGTCCCTGCCCGGCGTACCCGACCCCGGCACGCCGCTGTACCCCGGCCTTGAGAACGCCCTGCCCGCGAGCCCGGAGGCACCGCCGGTACCGGCCACGCCTGCGCCGACCGGGCGCCGGCGCAGGCTGGCCGTGCCGCCGCAGCCCGACGCTCCGGCGGGTGACCCGGTCGCGGCCCCGTCCGCCCCGGCGGGTGACCCGGTCGCGGCCCCGTCCGCCCCGGTGGTGGAGCCGGGCCGGCCGATCGCGCTCGAGCCCGCTCCGGCCGCTCCGCAGGCCCAGCCCTCGCCCGCCGCGCCCGAGGCCCCGGGCGGGCGTCTCGCCCTCCCCGCGCCGTTCGGGCAGCAGGACGCCGAGACGCGCGGCCCGTCGGCGCTTCCCGTGCCGTTCGGGCAGCAGGGCGGCCCCGAGGCGGGCGCCGCTCTGCCGGCGACGGTGGGGCAGCGGGACACCGGGCAGGCGCCCGGATCGCAGACCCCGGACCAACGGGCCGGCAGCGGTCAGGCGCAGCCGGTGGGCAGCGGGCTGGGCGAGCTGGCACCGCCGCGTCCGCTCGGCGGGTTCGCCTCGGCCTTCCCGCAGGCGTTCGCGCAGGTGCCCCCGGTACCCGCCCAGTCCCCGGTGCAGACTTCGCCGCAGTCGCCGGGCGCGGCGGCGGACGGTGCGCGTCCCGCGCTGCCCGCGCTGGCGAGCGCCCCCGACGCGCCGGCGCACGTCGAGCCGCGTACGCCCCCGCGCCCGGTGGCCGAACTTGCCCGTTCCAGCGCCGAGGAGGCGGGCCGGGAGCCGGCTTCGATGCCCGACTACCCGACCATGGTGTCGTCCGCCGTGGACGGCGGGCCGCGCCGCCTGCTGGTCTGGCCCGAGCCCGACCCGTCCACCAAGACCGCGCTCCAGGACCGCGGCTACCGCCCGGTGATCGTCCGCTCCCGCGAGGAGGTCGACTCCCAGGTCTCCGGCTACCCCGCGGCCCTGTTCGTCGACCCGCTGACCGGGCCGATCACCCGCACCGCCCTCCAGTCGCTGCGTACGGCGGCGCTCAACCAGCGGATCCCGGTCCTGGTCACCGCCGGTCTGGGCCAGGCCAACAAGGACGCCGCGTACGGCGCCGACCCGGCCGTACTGCTGCGCGCCCTGGCCCCGCGCGACAGTGAGAACCACGCCGCGCGGGTCCTGCTGGTCGAGTCCGACCCGGACATCGCGGCGGCGCTGATCGGCAGTCTGGAACGGCGCGGCATGCACGTCGAGCACGCGGTCTCGGAGAGCGACGCGGTCTCCCGGGCCAGCAGCGTGCAGCCCAACCTGGTGGTGATGGACCTGCTCCAGATCCGCCGCCGCCGGGTCGGTCTGCTCGACTGGCTGCGCGCCAACGACCGGCTGTACCGCACCCCGCTGGTCGTCTACACCTCGGTGGACCTCGACCCGCAGGAACTCCCCCGGCTGCGCACCGGCGAGACGGTCCTCTTCCTCGCCGAGCGTTCCACCACCGAGGACGTCCAGTCCCGGATCGTCGACCTGCTGGCGCGGATCGGCGCGATGGGCGAGGTCAGCACGGCTGGCCGGTAGCTCAGCGGCCCGGAGGCCCGGGACCGACCGGAACGCGGAAGCCCGCGCGGGCGGCCCCGCCGCGGCGGTGCGCGGCCCCGGACGCGGTCTCCCGTGCACCGGGACGGTCCTGCAATGGGTACCGACCCGCGGGGCCGGCCGCGTGTACGGCCGGCCCCGCGGACCCTCGCCCTACTCCTTGCCGAGGACGGTGACGGCCAGCTGGTCGGCGGCGTAGTCGGCGCGGATGACCTTCTTGTCGAACTTGCCGACCGAGGTCTTGGGCACCGAGTCCACCAGGGCCCAGCGCTCCGGGAGCTGCCAGGAGGCGACCCGCTCGGCGAGGAAGGCGCGCAGGGCCGGGAAGGCGACGGTGGCGCCCGGGCGCAGGACCACGGTGGCGAGCGGGCGTTCGCCCCACCGCTCATCCGGGACGGCGACCACGGCGGCCTCGGCGACCTCGGGGTGGGCCATCAGGTGGTTCTCCAGCTCGACTGAGGAGATCCACTCGCCGCCCGACTTGATGACGTCCTTGGCCCGGTCGGTGAGGGTGAGGAAGCCGTCCGGGGTGATGGTGCCGATGTCGCCGGTGCGCAGCCAGCCGTCCTCGCTGAACTTGTCGTCGGGCCGCTCCGGGTCCTGTCCGGCGCCGCCGAAGTAGGCGCCCGCGATCCACGGCCCCCGGATCTCCAACTCGCCCGCCGCCACGCCGTCGTGGGGCATCCGCTCGCCGCCGGGGCCGGTCAGGCGGGCCTCGACGGAGGCCGGGAAGACGCCCTGGGAGATCCGGTACGGCCACTCCTGCTCGGCGGTCAGTCCGCCCGGCGGCTGGGCGAAGGTGCCGAGCGGGGAGGTCTCGGTCATGCCCCAGGCGTGCACCACGTTGATGCCGTGGCGCTCCTCGAAGGTCTTCATCAGGGAGGGCGGGCAGGCCGAGCCGCCGATGACCACCATGCGCAGCGAGGAGGTGTCGTAGTCGCCGTGGTCGAGTTCGTCCAGCAGGCCGGTCCAGATGGTGGGGACGGCGGCGCTGACGGTCGGGCGGACCCGGGTGATCATCTCCGCCAGCGGCTTGGGCTGGAGGAAGCGGTCCGGCATCAGCAGGTCGGCGCCCGACACGAAGGCCGCGTGCGGCACGCCCCAGGCGTTCACGTGGAACATCGGGACCACCGGCAGCACGGTGTCGCGGCCGGTCAGCGCGAAGGTGTCCGCGGAGTTGACCTGCAGGCAGTGAAGGTAGACCGAGCGGTGGCTGTAGAGCACGCCCTTGGGATCCCCGGTGGTGCCCGAGGTGTAGCAGAGCGCCGCCGCCTCGCGCTCGTCCAGGTCGGCCGGCCAGGGGTACTCGGCCGGCCGCCCGGCGATCAGCTCCTCGTACTCGTGGACGGTGCCGCCGAAGCCGGCCAGCAGCGAGCGGTCGCCGTCGCCGCTGACCACGATGTGCTTCAGCGTCGGGTTGAGCTGCGACAGCACGCCGGCCAGCAGCGGGAGCACGCTGCCGTTGACGATGATCGCGTGGTCGGCGGCGTGGTTGATGATGTACGCCAGCTGCTGGGCGGGCAGTCGGAGGTTCAGCGTGTGCAGCACCGCACCCATCGAGGGCACGGCCAGGTACGCCTCCAGGTGCTCGGAGTTGTTCCACATCAGCGTGCCTATTCGCTGGTCGCCCGAGACCCCGAGCTCGTCGCGCAGCGCGTACGCGAGCTGTGCGGCCCGGGCCCCGACCTCGGCGAAGGTGCGGACCACCGGGCGGTTCCCGTCCCAGGTGGTCACCGTCGAGCGGCCGTGGATGGTGGATCCGTGCGCGAGGATCCGGGAGACGGTGAGTGGTACGTCCTGCATGGTGCTGTACAAGGGGGTCCTCCTTGACCGGGCGAGCTCTGAACTCACGGTCCGCTACTGATTGGTAGCAAATCCGGCTCCGCCCGATTCTGGCGTGCTTGCGTCCCGATGTCAGCAAATGGGCCCCGGATGAGACGAGTCGCTCACCCGGGCGCCACCGAGACCGCCGGCCAGACGGTCTTGCCGTACCGGCCGTCGGACTCCACACCCCATTCGTCCGCGAGCGCCTCGACCAGGAACAGGCCCCGGCCGCTCTCCCCGCTCGCGCTTCCCGGCAGCGGCGCGACGGGCGTCGGCGACGGGTCGGCGACGGCCATCCGCAGTGCGCCGCTGCGCAGTTCGAGAACGATCGCCGGAGCGCCGCCGTGACGGAGGGCGTTGCCGAGCAGCTCGGAGAGGAGCAGGCACGGGGTGTCGGGATCGAGCGCCATCGAGGCGAGCAGGTCCCGGAGGAGATGCCGAACGACGGGGACGACACTCAGAACGCCTGACGTGCCGCTGCACCCAGACCTCACCCGCCAGAGTGAGTAGCCGCTCCAGTTTTGCACCCGCAGGGCAATGAGGACCGGCTGATGTGCCGGGCGCCCCTCCCCCCGAGGGTGGGGCGCCCCTGCGCACCGGCCGGGCCGTCAGAAGACCGGACTGGTGGCGCGCTGCAGGTGGCAGAGGTTGGGGAAGGTCTTCTGCCAGGTGACCTGCTGGCCGTTCCAGTCGCCGTACGCGGTGGCGGTGACCGGGTCCTGGACGTCCGGGCAGATGCGGTGCCGGTCGCCGGCGAGGCGGTTGATGTCCCCCTCGGCGATGGTGAGGGCGGCGCAGGCGCGTTCCGGGGTGGGGTGGCCGCCGCCGTCGGGCTTGCAGGTGAGGAAGTAGTCCTCGCCGGCGGAGTCGTCCGCGTCGCGGACGACGTTCAGCTGGAAGAAGCTGCTCTCGGCCGCGGGGACGGCGGGAGCCGGGGAGATGCTCAGGGTGGTGGCGGCGACTAGGACGACAGCGGCGGAGGCGGCGAGCCTGCGGAGCCCGGTGGCGGTCATGCCTCACACCCGACCACGCGGGATCGGAGTGACCAAGCCGCGCTTCCGTCGAACGAGTGAGCCCGGCAGGGAAGTTCGCGCTATGGAGTGACCACCGGGCCGCCGGGAGGCCTACGGCCCGACCGCCACCAGGCCGTCCAGCTGGTCGCGGTCGACGTTCAGGGTCGTACCGGCGTACGTCTCGTCGGCGCTGCCCCGGTACTGGTGGATGCGCTGGTGCCGCGTCCACATGTCGTCAGGCGGCGCGTCCTGGCCGTCGGTGACGTCCCGTCCGTCCCAACGCGCGTACCAGATGACGTCGGGCATCGGGGCGCTGCCCGCCCGGCTGGCGGCGATGATGTCGGCGACCCCGGAGTTCACGCTGGAGTAGAAGCCGGAGTGGTACCCGGCGGAGTGCAGCGTCTGGGTCCAGCCGAGGGTGAAGTCGACCACCGCCTGGCTGCAGGCCTGGTCGCCCGGCGGGTACGCCTCGATGTCCAGGTAGACCGGGCTGCCCTGGCCGAGGCCGAGCGCCTGCAGGCTGAGCACCGCCTCGGCGGCCTCCTCGCCGCCCTGCTGGATGGCCCGGGCCGGGTCGATCCGCTTGGGCTTGCTCTTGATCTTGGCGCACGGCGCCTGGAGGCCGACGTGGGTGGGCACCAGCTCCCAGCCCATCGCGCGGACCCGGGCGACCCAGTCCGCCGTGAGCCTGGACTGGTCGCAGGCTCGCTGGCTTCCGCTGCTGTAGATGCCGACCGCGCCGTACGGGGAGGCGATGTGCCACAGCTCCATGGCGTCCAGCGGCGGAGCGCTGCAGGCGTCGAAGCCGGCGCCGGTGAAGTAGCGCTTCGGCAGCGCCTCCGAGCCGCGGCCGGTCTCCTGGAGCACGGTCGGCGGCCCCGGCGGACGCCCGGCTGCCGGACGTCCGCCCACCGAGCGGGTGACCGCGGCGACCGCCTGGGCGTCCAACACCCGCTGGCCCGGTGGCGGGACGTTTCGGTCGGTGGCGAGGAGCAGAACGAGGGAAGCCGCCGATAGCGCGGCCGGACGGAGGTAGCGCACCGTCCTTTGATACTGACCCGTCATCGACCGGCCGCTCCGCCGCGCCGGAGGGTGATGGCCGTTCACCCGTCCGTGACGGCTGTCCGCAGCCGAGAAACAGCATTGTAATGAGTTTGGACGTGGTTCGGGTATTACGTCACACTCGTCCCATGTCCACAGCCAGTACCTGCGAGACCGCTGTCCAGGTCTCGCCCGGCCCCTCGTCCGTCCATCCCCTGCGGCGCCGGCTGAACGTTCCGGCGCCGCTGCTCTGCGTCACCGCGATGTTCGCCGTCCAGCTCGGCATCGCGTTCTCCCGACCGCTCTTCGGGCCGCTCGGGGTCAGCGGCGCGACCTTCCTGCGGCTGGCGGCCGCCGCGGTGATCCTGCTCGCTCTCACCCGGCCGCGGCTGCGCGGCCGCAGCCGGCGCGACCTCGCCTCGGCCGGGCTGCTCGGCGTGGTCTCCGCCGGCATGACGCTGTGTTTCGCCGGTGCTGTGGACCGGCTGCCGATGGGGACGGCGGCCACCATCGAGTTCCTCGGGCCGCTGGCCGTCGCGCTGGCCTTCGCCCGGCGGGCCAGCCACCTGGTCTGGGCGCTGCTGGCCGGAGGAGGGGTCGCGCTGCTGACCCTGGTCGGCGCCGAGGGCGGCGGGGACGGCGGCTCGGGCGGCCTGGACCCGGCCGGGCTCGGCCTGGCCTTCGCCGCCGCGGCCTGCTACGCGGGCTACATCCTGCTGACCGACAAGGTCGGCGCGGCCTTCAAGGGCTTCGAGGGGCTGGCGGTCTCGATCACCGTCGGCGCGCTGGTGATGCTGCCGGTGGGGATCGGCCCGGCCTGGCACGGGCTCTCCGAGGCCGACAGCCCCTGGCCGCTGCTGCTCGCGGTGGCCGGGGTGGCACTGCTGCTGCCGGTGATCCCGTACGCGCTGGAGATGTCGGCGCTGCGACGGCTGCCGCAGCGTGTGTTCAGCGTGCTGGTGAGCCTGGAGCCGGCGGTCAGCGCGCTGGTCGGGCTTATGGTGCTGCACCAGGTGCTGGGGGTGGCACAACTCGCCGGGATCGCCTGTGTGGTGATCGCCAGCGTGGGCGCGACGTTGGCGGGTCGGCGGTAGGCCGCACGGCCGGCGCGAGCGGTGGGTCCGTACGGCCGGCGCGAGCGGTGGGTCCGCACGGCCGGGCGCGACTTGACGTGAACGTGGTGGTGGGCGGTGCCGGAGTCCGGTACCGCCCACCGGCGTTCCGTGCGTCGGACGATCCGCTGACCGTCAGATGGTCTTGCCCGGGTTCATGATGCCCAAGGGGTCGAAGACGGCCTTGATCTGCCGCTGCAACTCGATCCCGACCGGACCGAGTTCGCGAGCCAGCCAGTCGCGCTTGAGCAGACCGACGCCGTGCTCCCCGGTGATGGTGCCACCGAGTTCCAGGCCGAGTGCCATGATCTCGTCGAAGGACTCCAGCGCCCGGGCGGACTGTGCCTCGTCGGTGGCGTCGAAGACCACCACGGGGTGGGTGTTGCCGTCCCCGGCGTGGCAGACCATGCCGATGGTGAGCCGCTGCCGGTCGGCGATCCGGGCGACCCCGCGCAGCATCTCGGCCATCCGGGAGCGCGGTACCGCGACGTCGTCGATCATCGTGGTGCCCAGCCGGTCCAGTGCGGGCAGTGCCAGCCTACGGGCCTCAAGCAGCAGGTCGGACTCGGCCCGGTCCTCCGCCGGAACCACCTCGCCCGCACCGGCCGCCCGGCACAGCTCGGCCACCGCGGCCAGGTCCTCGGCCTTGCCCGGACCGTCGAAGGCGACCAGCAGCAGCGCCTTGGTGGCGTCCGGCAGTCCCATCCTGGCCATCTCGTTGACGGCCCGGACGGTGGTGGCGTCCATCAGCTCCAGCAGGGACGGGACGAACCCCGCCGCCATCACCTCGCAGACCGCCGTGCAGGCCGCGTCCGTACTCGGGAACTCCGCCGCCAGCGCCAACTGCGGCGCGGGCGCGGGCCGCAGGGCCAGTACCGCCTCGACCACCACGCCCAAGGTGCCCTCCGAGCCGACCAGCAGCCGGGTCAGGTCGTAGCCGGCGACCCCCTTGGCGGTGCGGCGACCGGTGCGCAGCAGCCGTCCGTCCGGCAGCACGACGTCGAGCCCGAGGACGTACTCGCTGGTCACGCCGTACTTCACGCAGCACAGGCCGCCCGCGCCGGTTCCGATGTTCCCGCCGATGGTGCAGGACTCCCAGGAGGACGGGTCCGGCGGGTAGGCGAGGCCGTGCTCGGCGGCGGCGCGTGACAACTCGGCGTTCACCACGCCGGGTTGGACCACGGCGATCCGGTTGACCGGGTCAAGTTCCAGGATCCGGTTCATCCTCACCATGGAGAGCAGGATGCAGCCGTCCACCGCGTTGGCGCCGCCGGAGAGGCCGGTCCTGGCGCCCTGCGGCACCACCGGCACCCGGAGTTCGGTCGCGGTGCGGAGGACGTGCTGCACCTGCTCGACGGTCTCCGGGAGGACCAGGACGGCGGGTTCGCCGGCCGCGCAGAATCCCGCCATGTCGTGGCTGTAGGCGGACGTCACGTCCGGGTCCAGCACGACGGCCGCCTCAGGCAGCCCCTCCAACAGCCGTCCCGCCAGATCAGCCATGACAGCCTCCGCTCCTCGGGTCCGCCCGGACGCGTACCCGGCATCCGGTCCGGGGCGAACTCTGCCCCTCCCGCCCCCGCTCCGGCAACCGGGCACTCCGCACGGCGCGGGCAGCTTCTCGGCGTGCCGCCCCGGGGAAGGGCCTCGCGATCTGACGAAGTACGGCGGGACTTCCGACCCGACGGCGGCGGAGCTGACTTCGTTCCTGCGGATTCCCTGCGCGGCGCGGTCGGCTGCCTAAGCTGAGCAACACCGATGGAGACGGCGGGTCGTACCCGACCGGTCTCCGTCCCCGCCTCTGCCAGAGGAGTCCATCGACCATGCGCGCGGATCACCACCCGGTGGCGGAGCACTCGGGGCCGACCCGGCCGGCGGCCCGTGCGGCGGTGCTCGGCTCGCCGGTCGGCCAGTCCCTCTCCCCCGCCCTGCACCGGGCCGCGTACACCGCCATGGGCCTCGACTGGGACTGCGAGGCGGTCGAGTGCGACGAGACCATGCTGCACCGGATGCTCGATGCCGGGACGGGCGACTGGGCCGGAGTGGCCCTCGCCATGCCGCTCAAGCGTGCCGCCCTGCCCTGGATCGACGAGGTCACCGACCTCGCCCTGGACGTCGGCGGCGTCAACACGGTGGTCTTCCGCGACGGCCGGACCTTCGGGGACAACACCGACCCGCACGGAATCGTCCTCGCCCTGCGCGAGGCCGGGGTGGCCGACCCCGGCTCGGCCCTGGTGCTGGGCGGCGGCGCCACCGCCTCCTCGGCCCTCGCCGCCCTGCGCGACCTCGGCGTCCGGGGACCCGGTCTGGTCGTCCGCGAGCGCCGGCGCGCGGCCGAAGCCGCTTCGGCGGCCGTACGGCTGGGCATGGCCGTGGACATCCACACCTTCGACCGCCTCGAAGAGCTGCTGCACGGCACCGAGTTGGTCATCTCGACCCTGCCGCCCGGGGTGGCGGACCGGTACGCAGCCGTGATCATGCGCTCCCGGGCCGCCGTACTGGACGTGGTCCCCTCCGCCTGGTCCACCCGGCTCGTCAAGGCCGCCGGATTCGCCGGGAACCCGGTGGCGGACGGGTTGTCCGCGCTGGTCCACCAGGCTGCCCGGCAGGTGGAGTTGATCACGGGGCGGAGCGATGTGCCGCTCGACGCCATGCGCGCGGCCGGCCGGGCCGAACTGGCCCGTCGTACGGGCTGAAACCTGCCCGTCGCACGAGCTGAACCTGCCCGTCGCACGAGCTCAACCGGCGTGTTGCACGAGCCGAACCGGCCCGCCGCCGGGCCCCTCGCTCTCTCGATCGCTCCTGCCGCCCGCCTCCGCTACGCCGACAGCTCCTGGGAGTGGTCGAAACCCTGGCGCCGGGCCGAGGAGAGCACCGAGATCGCGTGCGCGACCGAGCACAGGGTCGCGTGGCGGTGCCAGCCCGCGTAGCTGCGCCCCTCGAAGTCGCGCATGCCGACCTTCGCGCTGACCCCGGTGAAGTCCTTGGCCACCCGGCGGGTGAGCCGGCCCAACCGCAGCAGCGCCACCGGCGGCACCTCCGCCATGTTGGAGAGCCAGAGTTCGGCCGGCTGCCCCTTGGCGCCGGCCCAGCCGCCGACCAGGGTCAGCGCCCGCTCGGGCATCCCGGGTGCGCCGTGTCGGCGGATCGAGGGCATGGTCACCCGGGTGCCGCCGACCAGGATCGACCGGGTGATCGAGTAGTCGGGGTCGACCCAGCCCGCCGGCTGGGAGAAACGCTTCGCCCATTCGATCAACTGCTGTGCCTGGAACATCCGTTCACCTCGCCCGGGCAACCCGGGCTCGAAGCCGATCAGCCGGGTGGCACCGCCGATCCGCATCACGAACGGCACGCCCCGCCGGGTGAACTCCTCGACCAGTACGGCGGTGTCCAGTTCGCGGGCGTCCAGCACGGCCGGCCTGCGCCGCAGCCCCCAGTCGGTGCCGGTGAGTTCCACCACCGCGCTCACGGCGCACAGTTCGGGGCTGGCGCCGGCGACCTCGTCCGGAATCTTGGCGCGTCTGCGGCGCTCCTGGTCGTCCAGCCAGCCCTGCGGCAGGAAGAGCCGCCAGTTCACCGGGGCACTCAGGTCCTCGTTGGCCAGCCAAGCGCCGTACGCCTGCTGGCTGTTGACCACCCGGCCCAGGTCGGTGCGGAAGGACTCCTCGACGCCGACCGAGTGCGCACCCGCCTTGGGGACCGCCATCGAGCTCAGCACCCAGGCCTGCGGCAGCACCACGCGGTCCAGGTGGCGGGCCAGCGCGTGCCTGACCGTCTGCCAGTCCCACGAGGAGTCACTGATGAAGTGGTGCAGACTCTGCTCGGCCGCGCCCCGGCCGGCCACCGAGGCGAGCGCCCGCATCGACTTCCGACCCGGCACCGACAGCAGCCCGGCGATGTACCACTCGCCACGGGCCCGCTGGTCACGGCGCTTCAGCGAGGCGAGCATCCGGCGGGAGAAGTCCGTGACGAAGTCGTCCGCCACGTCCCCCCAGATCCGGTCCGGAACATCCTTCTCGATCCGATCCACAGCCCGCGTCCCCTCTTCTGCGGTTGCGTCCACCCGCCCCTCCGGACGCCGCGCCGGAGACCGTGGTGTCATGCTGACCCACGGACAATACCGTACCGACTGGTTGGTTTTAAATACTCCTGCCGAAGGCTTTGCCGAGTTGCGATGAAGTCCCCGAAAGCGCAATACCGCACAGTTGGTTTGTTAAGCTGCGGTCCACGCACACCTGCCCCCTCCCGCGACCGCCCGGCCGTTTGCGGGGCAGCGGAACGGCGGGTCCATGGCAACCCGGTCTGCCGCGCACACCCGCAGCCCGACCACCCAGCACGAGGGAGAGGTCATGCCCCGCCAGGAACGGGCAGAACGCACCAGGCAGTTACTGGTCGAGGCCGCCGCCGCCTCCTTCGACGCCGACGGTTACACCATGACCGCCCTGGGGGACGTCACCAGGCTCTCCGGCATGTCCAAGGGCGCGCTGTACTTCCACTTCGGCTCCAAGGAACAGCTGGCGGAGGCGGTGCTGGCAGGCTCCCGGGACGGGCTGCGCGAGTGCGTCCGCCAGGCCCGCACGTCCGGCGGCCCGACCGTCCAGTACCTGATCGACCTGTGCCACTCGGTGGCCCGCCGGATCGACGACGACGTGGTGTTCCGGGCCGGCCTCCGACTGACCGGCGACCCCGGCCTGGACCGGTCCGTCTGCCCGTCGCCGCAGGTCAGCTGGGTGCGCATGGTGCGGCTGCTGCTGCGGCGCGCGGCCTGGCGGCAGGAGATCCGCGCCGGGGCCCCGGTGGAGGTGGCGGCCGACCTGCTCGGCGCCGCGGCGGCGGGGGTCGGACTGCTGGCCCGGCAGGAGACCCGGTGGCTCGACCGGGAGACGATCACCCGCATGTGGTGGGCGGTCCTACCGGCACTGGTATTGCCCGAGCATCTCGACCGACTGAACGCCTCCGGTTCAATACCGGACGGTCTGTTTCCGCCAGAATCTCCAGGCCCCGAATCGGGCCCGCTTGAGCAGCCCCGCCAGGGCGCCTGGAAAGATCCCAACTCCTCGGCCGCACACGGAGTGTGAACCCATTGACGGGACGCGGCGCCGGGAGGGCCGCACCCCGTCGAGCGGCACCCTACTCGGCCGGCTCTCCGTCGGCCTCTTTCGCGGAGAGCAGCGCGCGAGCGCCCCGGCCCGGCGCCGTATCCAGCCGAGCCAGCACCGACGGCGTGGCGACGGACGGCAGCAGGTGCTGCCAGAGGACCGAGACGCGCTTCTCCACGTCGGCGAGCCCGGACGCCACCTGCGAGTACATCGTGATGCCGTTGAAGCTTCCGACGATCAGCTCGGTGGTCTCCACCGGGTCGACCTGCGGAAGCAACTCGCCCTGCCGCTTCGCCTGTTCGGCCAGCCCGCCGAGCATCTCGGTCCAGGCGAGCAACGGGTTGCTGTCGCCGAAGTCGACCGATCCGCGCTCCACCGCGAGCCTGATCCCGGCCCGCAGCATGGCGTCCTCCGGCAGGGCGTGCGCGACCGCCATGGTGATGTCCACGAGCTCCTGGAGCTTGGAGGCGTTCTCCGCCACCCGCAGATGCAGGGTCTGCTCCTGGATCACCCCCCGGGCCAGCGCCTCCTTGGAGGGGAAGTGGAAGTACAGCGCCCCCTTGGTCACCTCCACGCGGGCCAGGATCTCCTTGATCGAGGCCGCGTCATAGCCGAACTCGTCGAAGACCTCCGCAGCCCCCTGCAAGATCATCTGACGCGTGCGGATCGCGCGCTCCTGCTGTGCCATCAGGACTCTCCTGTCGTACCACTGCTACGTCCCGCCCCTCGTTCACAAGATTGAAGGACGAAGCACTCACAAATAAACCGGCTGGCCTGTATTGTGACGCCAGGGCCAACGGGGCCCTGAACCACGCTCTTCGTGATCCTCGGGGGAGGGGACATGATCGAGTCGCCGTCCATCGCCGCAGCCCCGGGCTGCGCACTGTCCAAGCCGCCGTTCGGCTCCGCAGCCAACCGGACACCCTCGGGAAAAGCGCACTTCACCAGCACTGTTCCCAGGGAACTGGTACACCGCGCCGCCGTGGCCGAGGTTCTGCTGACCCGCTGGCACCGACTGGACGACACGCACTTCAGTGCTTCGGCCCAGTGGCCCCGAGGTCACAGTTTCTTCACGTCTCCCGACGGTTTTCACCATGACCCCCTTCTCATTGCGGAAACCATCCGACAGGTCGGTACCTTACTTGCTCACGCCGAGCTCGACGTACCCATGGACAGCTATTTCCTGCTGGAGACCATGCGCTTCGACTCCGACCTCGAGGGACTGGAGGTCCGGAGGACACCGGCTGACCTGGAGCTGATGGTCACCGCGTCCGATCTGCGCCACAGCGGCCGGAGGCTGACCGGTCTCCGCTACGACGCCCAGTTCCTGCGCGACGGCGCCCAGGTGGCCAGCGCCGGCCTGAAGGCCAGTTTCATGACACCGGCCGTTTACCGCCGCCTCCGCGGCGACCATCTGACCGCCCGGCCCGGCACGGTGCTTCCCGCACCGATCGAACCAGCCCTCGTCGGCCGGCGGATCGGCTTCGACGTCGTCCTCTCCCCGACCGGGCTCGCCAACCGCTGGGAACTGCGCGCCGACAGCCGGCACCCGGTGCTCTTCGACCACCCGGGCGACCACATCCCCGGCATGGTGCTGATGGAGGCCGCCCGTCAGGCGGCCCGGGTGATGGCACCGGAAGCGGACATGATCACCTCGCTCGACACGTCCTTCACCAAGTACGTGGAGTTCGAGGCACCCTGCTGGATCACGGCCGACGAGGTGGCGGGCGACGACCCGTCCGGCCAGCGCCTGGTGATCCGCGGGGAGCAGTTCGGAGAGAGCGTCTTCACCATGACCGTCTCGGTGGCCGCGCGGGTGCCGCTCGCCGTGTGACGGCGCTGCCAGCTGTCATGGGGCCGCCGGGTTGTGACCTGCAGCGGCCTCGCTCTCGACCTCGCTCTCGTCCGAAGTTTCCTTACCAGAAGACGAGTTCGACGCATGTGCGTGCGAAGTTCCCAGCCACACGCTCGGTGCGCCCGATGCGGTCGACCGGATCCACCCGCCACTCCAGCAGACTGCCCGGTACTGAAGGGCAGTTGACGCCGGACCGGCCGGAGCGGCCGGAGCGGCCGGAATGACCGGACGGACTCCGGGTCGGCTCAGAGCCGGGATCCGCCGCTGGCGTCGATGCGCTGGCCGGTGATCCAGCGGGAGTCGTCCGAGGCGAGGAAGGCGACGATGTCCGCCACATCGGCGGCGTCGCCGAGCCGGTCGAAGGCCGAGAACGCGGCCAGTGCCGCCACACCTTCGGGGCTCGTCCGGCGATGGGCGTTCATGTCGGTGGCCACGAACCCGGGGGCCACCACGTTCACGGTGATCCCGCGCGGGCCCAACTCCTTGGCCAGCGCCAGGGTCAGCGCCTCGATCCCACCCTTGGTCAGTGCGTACGCCACGCCCTCGGGGAAGGCGACCCTGGTGGCCACCGAGGAGATGTTGACGATCCGGCCGCCGTCCCGGAGGCGGGACAGGCCCTGCTGGACGAGGAACAGCGGAGCCTTGGCGTTCACCGCGACCAGCCGGTCGAAGATCTCCGGGGTCACCCGGTGGATGTCGGCCGGCAGGCTGATACCCGCGTTGTTGACCAGGATGTCCAACCCCGGGTGCGCCCCGCGCTCGTCCAGTGCCTCGTCGAACCGGCCGTAGAGCGTCTCGGCGTCCCCCGGGACGCCGAGCTCGGCGCAGACCGGGAAGGCCTGCCCGCCGTCCTGCTCGATCAGCGCCACGGTCTCCTCAGCCGCCGCCCGGTTGCCGCCGTAGTGGACGGCGACCAGGGCACCGTCCTTCGCCAGCCGCCGGGCGATCCCCCGGCCGATCCCCCGGCTCGCCCCGGTCACCAGAGCGGTCTTCCCGCCGAGTACGCCCACCGTGTGCTCCCCTTCCGCGTGGGTGATCAGCTGCGGGCGTGCTCAGCCCGTGACGGCCCCGGCCTGCTTCGGCCAGAGCCGGCCGGCCTCGGCCGCCGAATCCAGTTCGCGGACCAGCGTCTCGTCGATCACGTCGAGCGAGTCCACGATGTGGCGAACACCCGCCTTCCGCATCAACTCCCGCTGGTGGCCGTGCTCGAAGTCCGAGGGGTGGCCGATGAACGGGACGCCCAGCGCCCTGGCGTGCTCGGCCACCCGGGCCACGTCGTCGATGAAGAGCACCTCGTCGTGGCCGAGGCCGAACACGTCGGTGACGATCTCCTTGACTCCCGGACGGAAGTCATTGGTGCAGACGTACCCGGGCTCGTCGAACAGCCTGGAGTGCTCGCCGAGATAGCGGTCGAAGTGGGAGCGGTCCAGGCCGCCGTAGCAGACGGTCCGCAGCCCGAGCGCGCGCAGCCGCTCGACCAGCCGGACCGCACCGTCCAGCACCCGGTTCGGATCGCGCTCCAGGTACTCGGCCCGCTCCTGGAAGTAGACCTCCAGGGTCCGCTCGACCGGCCAGTCGACCCCGGCGGCCTCGGCGAGCACAACGGCGGCGTCCGCCTGCCGCTGCGAGAAGATCCGGCGTTCGACCTCGGCCGAGTACCGGCCGCCCCTGCTGGTGATGAAGTGGTGGATCACCGGGCTGAAGGTGTCGTTCAGCATCACGCCGTCGATGTTCACGGCGGCGGCCCTGAGCCGCGTCAACGGTCCTGTCATCGGTAGCCCCCCTCAGATCTGCGGCCCATGTTAGACGGGAGGTACCGGAAAAGATCAACTGGTGTACGGATCTGATTCGACGTCAACTTGCCACCAATCAAGCCATACCGGTGTTCCGCTCCCCGCCCGGGCGCTCTGCCGGGACGCCCCGGCGGTGGCCGGCGCCGGACGCCCAGGCGACACCCACCGATCCGGAGGACTTGCGGTCTTGTGACTGCGAATAGAAGCCGACGCGGGCGCGGGCAGGGGCGATGTGACCTTCCTCGACGAGCCGGACTTCGCACCCGGCCGTGCCCACCGGCTACACCTGGTCGCGCGTCGGGCAGTGCGCAATGGTGCCTCGAGGACTCTCGTAACCGGCGGGTCAACCTGCTTGGCGTGCTGGACGCGGACACCAGGCCGAACTCGGCGTCCAGGAGGGCGAGTACGCGGATCCGCCTGGCTTCTCAGGCCACCTCAGGCCACGTCGGCCCGCGAACCCCGGCACCACCAGGCCGGATTCACGGCCGCGAGCCGCTGGCGGCACGACCACCCTGGCCGCCCTCACGGCGTTGTCTGGACCGTTCGACCTCGCCGTCGACCCCACTGCCGGGCCGCCGTCGCCCAGGCCGGCAGGGCGGAGTGCGTGAAGCTCAAGTCCTGCGAAGTCGCGACGGCTACAGTGGCGAATATTTCAGCCGACAGGCCATCACAAAAGGGGGAATGGCATGTGGCTCCTGTGGGGCGGCGCGATCGTGTTGAGCGTAGTGACCGTGTCTAGAGGATTCCTGCAAGCCGGGAAGAACCGCATGACGGGCCTTGGTGCCTTCGGTGACCCCATCGCTCTCGCAACCGGTGGGGCCGGCGCTGCCGCCGCCGGGCTGGGGGCGACAGCTATGGCGCTGAACCCAGCGGTGGTGGCAGCGACCGCCTTCTTCTGGGGCCTGACCGCCGTTGAAGTCGCCTACTGCGCAAGGCACCGCGCCAACATGTAGCGGAGCCGGCATCAGCGCCACGGCGCCCACGTCGCAGAACGGCCGGACCCGCCCACAACGCACCACGCGGGCGAGCCCGGCCGCTGCCCGTCGATGGCCGCAACCCGCCTAGGGCCGGGCGGGTCGAGGCACTACCGGCCCCGGCCAACCCGCCCGATCGCGCTCCATGGGCGTTCCACGGACGTTCCACGCGCGCTGAACGACAGCGGGAACAGCGAAGTGCGGGCACCGGCTGCTCACCGGTACCCGCCCTGAGCTGAGGTGATCCCCACATGCAGGGCCTCTGGTGCACTTTCCCTGCGTTCGGTGAGAGCGCGGCACTCGGCGCCCTCGGCTGTGCCCCGGTTGCCGGGGTGGCCGGGCCGCCGGAGTCGGCCGATGGCGGGGCGTCGCGGCCGCCGCCCCCGGGTATCGCTAGGTGAGGTAGAGCGTGATGTCCGTCTCCGTGGGATTGACGTTGGTGCCGGTCACGAAGCCGCGGGCGTTCTTGTAGACGCCGGTGCCGCCGGTGATCGCGAGCGTGAACTCAGTGGGGAAGCTCTCGATCACGGGGGCGAGCCCCTGGATGGCGATGTCGCCCTTGGGCAGGTGGAGGGTGATCTCACACTCGCGCTCGTCCGGCGAAAGGCTGGTGACCGTGCACACGAAGCCGTCGCTGCCGACCCTGTTGCCGTTCTGGAAGAGCTCGTCGTTACCGACTTGCCGGTCTCCGAGGCTCAGCCCACCGTCCACCGGGATGCCGGCCGCCTGTCGCAGGAGGGCGACGAGCTTGATGACCTTGACCTTGCCCTTGCCACCGAGGGTGTCGGGAGCCGGGGCGGCAGCATGTGCGAGTGGCGCGCAGGCGAGGACAGCGGCCAGAGCGGCCCCCGCGACCGACCCCAGTGCCTTGAAACGGCGCATTGTGCGTCTCCTGGTGAGAATTGATGAAAGTTGCATAAGTGACGGTTAATCACTTATCTCTTCCTGCTTACCTCATCGGCTTTGCTGCAGATCACGGCACGCCGGGCGTGCGTGGGGTCCGGCCCAATCGAGTCCATCGGATGGGCGTGCCTCCGGTATGGCGGCCCTCCCCGGGCCATCACCCCACCGCCTCCCCGAAGCCCGGCAGCTCATTGGCCGGGTCATCCAGCCACGACGTGTGGCCGTCGCGGGCGACGGTCAGACCGAAGCGCTCGAACCCGGGCCGCCCGGCCGCATCCCACCAGCGCCACGCGGTCTCCACCTCGCCCCACAGCCGACGGGGACCGGACCACCTGCTGCACCGGTGTCCTTCAGCTGAGCGATGACCCTCTGGGCATCCCAGTCCGGGTGCGCGGCGCATGCCCCGACAACACAGCGCCATCCGCGCCGCCACACGGCATACCGCCGTGTCTGGATGGCTGGCCGCTGGCGTCGACCAGACCGAGGTGGCCCGACGGGCGGGTCACAGCGTCGCTGTCCTGCTCAAGTTCTACGCAAAGATCATCAATGGTCGCCAGGAGCGGGCGAACAGCAAGATCGAGCGGTTCCTCGACGGCGAGGACACCGCCGTGTAGGGCCCGGAAATCGGCCGCACGGGCGGTCCATCCTGGTCCACAGCTGGCCCACACGTGCTGGTCAGAGGCGGCACACGGGTGACACACCGTGGGGCAGGAAGCAGTCAGGGCGGGTACCGACTGGAGTCGGTACCCGCCCTGAGCTGGGACTACGCCCACGTGCGGAGGGTGTGGGATTTGAACCCACGGTGACGGGTCACGCCACGACAGTTTTCAAGACTGTTCCCTTAGGCCGCTCGGGCAACCCTCCTGGCGGAGGTCAGCCTAACGGGTCCGGAGGGGTTCGGTGCACATGCTTTTCCGGAGCGGGGCGTTTTCCGGGGTGGCTGGGTCAGGGGGTGTCGCCCTTGCGCTCGCCGAGGGTGACGGTGGTCTTGGCGGTCTTGCCGTCCCGGATGTACTCGACGGAGACCTTGTCGCCGGGCTTGTACGTCCAGATCTCGCTGACCAGGGTCGGGGAGCTGTCGATCGGGTGGTCGCCCAGCTTGGTGATGACGTCGCCCGCCTTGAGGCCGGCCTGGTCGGCGGGGCCGCCGGGGGTGACGGCCGGGGTGCCCTGGACCGGTCCGGTCTGGATCTGCGCGCCGTCGCCCTTGTAGTCGTCGTTGCGCAGCACGCCGATGATCGCGTAGACCGGCGTGCCGGTCTTGATCAGGTCCTGGGCGACCCGGCTGGCCTGGTTGATCGGGATGGCGAAGCCGAGGCCGATGCTGCCCGCGCGGCCGCCCGAGCCGCCGGTGTTGGACTGGATCGCCGAGTTGATGCCGATCACCGCGCCGGCGCTGTTGAGCAGCGGCCCGCCGGAGTTGCCCGGGTTGATCGAGGCGTCGGTCTGCAGTGCGTTCATGTAGGACGACTGCGCGCCGGTCTCGTCGCCGGAGGCCACCGGGCGGTCCTTGGCGCTGACGATGCCGGTGGTGACGGTGCCCTCGAGGCCGTAGGGCGCGCCGATGGCGATGGTGGCGTCGCCGACCGCGACCTTGTCGGAGTCGCCGAGCGGGAGCGGGACCAGCTTGTCCTTCGGCGGGTTGTCGAGCCGGATCACGGCCACGTCGTAGCCCTGGGCGCGGCCGACCACCGAGGCGGTGTACGCGGAGCCGTCGGAGAACTTGACGGTCAGCTTGCCGCCGTTGGCCGCCGGGGCGACCACGTGGTTGTTGGTGAGGATGTGGCCCTCGGTGTCGTAGACGAAACCGGTGCCGGTGCCGGACTCCTGCGAGCCCTGGGCCTTGATGGTGACCACGCTGGGCAGCGCCTTGGCGGCGATCCCCGCGATGGAGTTCGGGGCCCGGTCGATGGTCTTGTCCCCGGCCTGGATGGTGGTGCTGGTGTGGCTGGCGCCGTAGTTGGCGGAGCTTCCGCTGTTGCCGCCGACGGTCGCGCCGATCGCGCCACCCGCGAGGCCGGCCACCAGGGCGACCGCCGCGATCAGGGCGACCAGGCCGCCGCGCTTGCGGGGCTGCGGGGTGCCCTGGGCGCCGAACTCGCCCGGGTAGCCGGGGACGCCGGGCTCGCCCGGGCCGGCCGGGGGCGCGCCCCAGCCGCCGAGCGGCTGTCCCGCGCCGAACGGGTGGTGCGGCTGCCCCTCGGCGCCCAGCACCGTGGTCTGCTCGGCCGAACCGGCCGACCCGGAATGCGGGTGCTCGGCGGCCGGCGCGGCGTAGGGGTTCCCGGCGGCCGGCGGCGGGGCCTGGACGACCGGCGGCGGCGCGTCCAGGTAGCTCTGCGCGGCAGGCGCGGCCGGCGGCGGCGCGTCCAGGTAGGTGGGGGCCGGAGCGGCGGACTCGCCCGCGGCGGCCGAGGGCCCGGCAGGGGCGGGGGCGGACGGCTCGGCGGCCTCCGCGTCGCTCAGCTTGGTGAGGGCGACCGTAGGCGCGGACTCGACGACCGGTGCAGCACCAGCCGACGCGGCGTCAGGAGCCGGACCCACCGCCCCCTGGCCGGAGGAGGAGCGCTCCTCCTCCGGCCCGGCGGACCCACTCGCGTGCTCGGTGCTCACGGACGACCTCCATAACTGACAGGACCTTGACCCATAGTTTTTCGCATCCAGGATTCAGTTGCCGTAAGGAGCCCTCTGAAGAACTCGTGAGAATCCTTAAGTACTCCCGACATGCTCCCGACAGGCTTCCCGTCCGAGCGCTCCGTCCGAGCGGTCCGACCGGGTATACCAACCGGCGCGCCGACCAACTACGCCGACCGGGCGCGCCGGCCGTCCGCGATCCGGACCAGCGCCCTCGGCCTTGGGGTTCCCGGGGCCCTGCGGTTACCCTGGCCGCTCCAAACTGACACGCGGGAGCTTGGACCGTCCAGGCTGAGAGTGCGCTGATCGGACCGTACGCCATTCACACCGGCGATGGGGCGAGGGGGCGCAGACCGCTCGAACCTGTCCGGGTAATGCCGGCGTAGGGAGCATTGGCCATGTCGGCTGTCTCTGCACCACCGTCTGACGCGTCAACGACCGCCGCGCGCCCCGAGGCGCCGCTGACGCTGGACACCGCGCCTCCCCGCACCCTCGGTTTCCGCGACCAGTTCGCGCTCTGGGCCAACCTCGGCGTCAGCCTGATGGGCTTCAGCGGCGCGGCCACCGTGCTGGGCACCGCGGGTTCCGAGCTCTCCTTCGCGGCCTCGGTGACGGCGGTGGTGGCGGGCACCGTGATCGGTACCGCGATGCTCGGCGTGGCCGCGCTGATCGGTGCCCGGACGGGTGCCCCGGCGATGGCGTCGCTGCGCGGGCTGTTCGGCACGAAGCTCTCGTACCTGCCGACGGTGCTGAACATCGCCCAGTGCATCGGCTGGGGCGTCTACGAGCTCATGGTGATCGCGATGGGCGCGCAGGCGGTGGCCGGCACCGAGGGCTGGCGCTGGCTGTTCGTGGTGCTGGCGGGTACGGTGACCACCACGCTGACCATCTGGCCGCTGGGTTCGATCGCGGTGCTGCGCAAGTACGTCGCGGCGGCGGTCGGCCTGGCGATGGTGTACTTCACGGTGCAGCTGGGCCGCCAGGGCTTCCCCGACCCGGGCGCGGGCAACTGGAACGGGTTCCTGCACGCGACCGACGCGATCATCGCCGTCTCGATCTCCTTCGTCCCGATGGCCGCCGACTACACCCGGCACTCGCGCACCTCCTCGGCCGCGTACTGGGGCACCTTCTCCGGCTACACGCTGGCCCAGGTCTGGTGCTACGTGGTGGGCCTGATCGCGCTGCTGCAGTCCGGCGGCGACGCCTCGAAGATCTTCTCCTCGTTCACCGGGGTCGCGGCCGGCTGGCTCTTCCTGCTGGTGCTGGTGCTGCGCGAGAGCGACCAGTCGTTCGCCAACGTGTACTCGACCGCGATGTCCATCCACAACCTGCTCCCCCGGGTGGACCGCCGCCTGCTGACCGGCGGGATCGGCGTGCTGGTCACCGTGCTGGCGCTGCAGATCCAGGAGTTCACGGACTCGTACTACAACTTCCTCGGCCTGATCGGCTCGGTGTTCGTGCCGCTGCTGGCCGTGCTCGCGGTGGACTACTTCTTCGGCGCCGGCCGGCACGGCTGGAACCTCGGCCAGGACGCCCCGGCCCGCTGGGTGATGCTGGCGCCGTGGCTGCTGGGCTTCGCCGTCTACCAGTTCCTGGCCCCGACGCCGATCGCCGGCTGGTGGACCGACCTGTGGACCGGTCTGCAGTCCGCGGTGCACTTCACGCCGCAGGAGTGGAGCTCGGCCTCGCTGTTCGGCTTCCTGGTGCCGGCGCTGGCCACCTGGCTGCTGACCCTGGTCCGGCGGGAGGGGTCGGCCGGCTGACCGCGGCTCCGGCCGCCTGAACAGCGATCCGTCCCCGGGCCGGGCCCGGGGACGGATTCCTGTTCTCCCGCGCCGTTCCCCCTCCGCTGCCGGCCTTCTTCACCGCGAGTTCCCCGTGCCGATGGTTCCGGGCCATCTGCCGCCCCGTAGGGTTGGTCCCGTGGAAACCCGTGACCTCTCAGCGACGGCACCAGGAACCATCGACCGCACGGCCGTCCGGGTCATCGCGCACCGGGGTTCCTCCGCCGCCCTCCCCGAGCACACCCTCGCCGCCTACCGCCGCGCGATCGAGGAAGGCGCCGACGGCCTGGAGTGCGACGTACGGCTGACCGCCGACGGGCAGTTGGTGTGCGTCCACGACCGCACCGTCCAGCGCACCTCGAACGGGCGGGGCACGGTGTCCGCGATGACGCTGGCCGAGCTCTCCCGGCTGGACTTCGGCTCCTGGAAGTCGCCCGGGGCACCCGAACCCAGCCCGATCCTCACCCTGGCCGAGTTGCTGGAACTGGTCGCCGACGCCGGACGGCGGATCGAGCTGGCGATCGAGACCAAGCACCCGACCCGGCACGGCGGCGGGATCGAGACCGAACTGCTGCGCATGCTCGGGCACTACGGGCTGCTGCCCGCGATGTCCGCCGAGTCCTCGGTGCGGGTGATGAGCTTCTCCGAGCTCTCGCTGCAGCGGATCCGCCGCGCGGCGCCCGCCATTCCCACCGTCTATCTGGCGGAGCGCCGACTGCCGCTGCTCGGCCGGACCAGCAGGCTGCCCGGCGGCGCCCGGATCGCCGGTCCCGGCATCGAGCTGATCCGGGCCGACCCCGGTCTGGTGCCGGCCCTGAGGCGGGCCGGGAACCGGGTGCACGTGTGGACGGTGGACGATCCGGCGGACGTCGAGTACTGCCTGGAGCTCGGCGTGGAGGCGCTCATCACCAACCGTCCGCGCGAGGTACTGGCCCAACTCGGCCGATAACGGCCTCTCTCCGAGCAGGCCGGAACCGGCTAGAACGGTCCGAGACCGGCGTGGAGTGTGACGCGCGTGGACCGTGGGCCCACATGAGCCGTGACGCGCGTTGACCGTGACGGACGGCGGCCGTGGCGGACACCCGCCACAGCGGCCGTCCTCGGCCACCGGCGTTCGCCCTGCGGCAGCCGCCAACCACGGCAGGCGATTTGGTGTACGCGGGCGTGAAGTGGGGGCGCAAAGGACAGCGCAAACAAGGCCGAAGGCAACCTTGTTGGCGAATTCCATGCGCTTTCACGACAGCGCGTGAGCAGTTAATCACCATTTGCGTACCGTGAGTTGCGATCCCCGGAAATGTCGGATCAGGATCGCCGACCGGTCGTTTCCGACGGATTCCCAGGGGGCATCCATCCCTCGGCGAACGCTGAAGGAGGTCCGGGGGTGGCATTGATGGTCGCGCACGCTGTGCTTGTCAAGTCCGGTCCCACTTCATCGACCGTGGCCGTTCCGCACGGCCCGGCCAGTGTCGCAGTCGCACGAAGGCGGCTACGACGCGATCTGGGAGAACGCGAGATACCGGACGCGGTGATTGACGATGCGGTACTGATCCTTTCCGAACTGCTCAGCAATTCCTGTCGATACGCCCGTCCGCTGCCGCTTCTCGCGGCACTCGACGGGGACGGGGAGAGCCGGGAGAGTTCGGGGGCGCCGGGGGTTTCGGGAACCTCCGTGAACTCCGTGACATCGGTGGCCGATCTACTGGATCCGGATCTCGGTGACGGGTGCGGCATTCTGGTGCGCTGGCAGCTGCACGGCGACGGCCTGCTCGGCCTTGAGGTGACGGACGGCGGTGCGGCCACCCGGCCGTTGCCCGCCCGGCCCTCGATGACCTCGCGCGGTGGCCGCGGCCTGAGCATCGTCGGGCAGTTGGCGAGCGACTGGGGCGTTCGCGACGAGCCCGGTCAGGTGACGGTCTGGGCCCTGCTGCCGGCTCGGGTGAACCACGTGACGAGCGCCCAGAGTGCCTGACCCTCCCCCGCCGGAGCGGGCGCGCTCTTCGACCGGGCCCAGGGTCGGCTCCCGACCGGGCCCAGGACTGACGGACACCCCAGTGGCGTTCCGAAGAGCGTGTTCGCCCGCTTCCCTGGAGCTAGGCTGCGCGGGAGCAAGTCATCGCCGTTTCCGGGAGAGCCGCACCATGGCCAAGAAGGCCGCGAAGAAGTCGCCGCAGCGCCGTCCGTCCACCGCCGTGAGCACGGGGGAGATCCCCGTCGTCGGTGCCCGCGAGGACTGCCCGTGCGGGTCGGGCCGCCGCTACAAGGCCTGCCACGGCCGGGAGGCCGCGCACGCGGTGCAGACGCTGGTGCACCGCCCGTTCGAGGGTCTGCCGGGCGAGGCGGACTGGGTCGCGCTGCGCGAGCTGGTCCCGGCCGCGACCGCCCCGCTGGCGCTGAGCACCGAGGCCAGGGAACTCGCGGTCGGCGAGGTGCCCTCGGTGACCCTGGCGACGGTGCTGCCGCTGGCCTGGCCCGCGCTGCGCCGCCAGGACGGCTCGATCCTGATCGGTCTGCAGACCCAGTCCTCCTCCGGCGACCTGAGCCGTGACCTGGCCGACGCCCTGGAGCTGGCCCTGGCCACCGAGCCCGGCACCCCGGTGCCCGCCCGCCGGACCACCCCGGGTGGGCGCCGCCTGCAGGAACTGCTGGATCTGGACGCCGAGTTCTCCCCGACCGTGTTCACCGGGTTCGAGTTCTGGCTGGAGGACGCCGAGGGCGCCACCGGCGAGGTCGCCGCCTCGCTGGAGCGTGCCAACGCCTCCGCCATCCCCACCGAGAAGCTCTCGTCCGTGGACTCCGCGTACTGGTGCGCCGCGCCGGACAAGAACCACCTGCGCTGGGTGATGACCGTCCCCGAGGAGCAGCTGCTGGACGCGCTCGCCCGGCTGAGCACCGCCGGCCAGTCCTCGCTCGGCCAGGACACCAAGCTGGTCGGCTCGTTCCGCGCGCACGGTCTCACCGTGCCGGTCTGGGACCTGCCTTCGGCGATGACCGCGGACGACTGCGAGAAGCCCGCCGCCGAGTTCGCCGAGCGCCTCGCGGACACCCTCGCGGCTCTGGCCTCGGCCGGTGCCGCCCCGCTGAACGCCGACGAGCGCCGGACCCGCGCCAACCTGGTGAACCGTCAGGTGACGCTCAACTGACGGTTCTCAGGTCCGCCGAGAAGATAAAGTGACTCGCGTCACATTTCTCCCGCGTTTCGGGAAATGTCCAGGTGGAACGCCTCGTGGACATCCCGTGGACAATTTGCGCGGACGCGGATCTTTGTTACCATTTAAACAGTCCGGCCGCTGGTGCATCCCCCGTCGCCAGCGGCCGGATCTTCCATTTTCCGGGCAGGTTCCCCGAGTTCGAGAAGCCGGGCGCGAGAAGCCCGGCACGAGAAGCCCGGCACGACAACCTCAGCGCGAGGACCGCGGCACGAGAACCGCGACTCGGCGGCAACCACCGCGCGACAACCGCGACAGAGCGACCGCGACAGAACACCCACGAGGGAACGACCGCGGCACGGAATTGCGCCGCCCGCCCCACCCTGCGGGCCCCGGCCGCGGTCAGAACGCCAGCCGGCTGCCGTCCGGGGCGACCCGGCTCGCCGCGATCAACCCGCCGAGCAGCGGCTCGACTTGGGGCAGCAGCGGCGTCCCCTCGGCCGGCGGCCTGATCCAGCGCACCGGACCGGCCGCAGCCTGCGAGGGCGGCATCAGCAGATAGCCGTCCGGCCCGTGGAAGCGCAGCGACCCGGGCACCCAGGGCAGGTCCGCGAGCACGCTGCCGAGCGCCTCCAGCGTGTACGGGGCCACCAGCAGGACGTACCGCCGCCGGCTCGCCAGCACCGGGCCGAGCGGCAGCCGGAGCAGGTCGAAGTACTCCAGCGCCCGCTGCCCGGCCTCCGCCGGGAGGCTCACCGCGCACACCGCCCGGCCGGTGGCGAGCAGCACCGGCGAGCCCGGGCTGCGCTCGCCCCACCACCAACTCACCATCCGCGCATCGGTGCTGGCCGCCAGCAGCGGCGGGTCGTGCGGGTGCGCGCCGGGAGCCGGGCAGCACGGATCGTCGCAGGAGCACGGCCCGAGCAGTCCGGCCACGGCGCGGGCGCCGGGCAGTACCGGCCAACCGCGGCCGGCCGTCGCCAGTGCGGTGCGCAGCAGCGCCTTCCGCCTGCGGCGCCGACTGCCGGGCCAGCGCAGCCAGTTGCGGCACGCCCACCGGGGGTTCGCACCGGGGAAGGTCCATCCCAGGAGGTTCCGGCCGCTCCGAGCCCGCCCGTGGCTCGTACGTCGCATGAGCACTCGTTCCTTTCCGAGACCGCCTGGCTCAGGCGCGACCGCTGGGGGTTCAGGCTCGATCACCGGACTCCGGGCCGCGGGTGCGGTCCGGGCAGCCCCGACCAATCGAACCGCACTGGCTGTTCGAACTGCACTGGCCACGCTGACCGTTCGGAACATTCGAACTGATGGCACGTCATACTCGCTGCCACCACCACCGGCGCCACGGCAGGACACCACGACACGGAACGCGAACGGGCAGGCACGAGCCCAGCCTTCGGGCCCCTCGAGGAGAATCCCGCATCCGTCTGGATGGACGACGTCGGAAGCGCGACGGTTCCACCGTACGGGTGAGTCGGGCCGTACCGTGCCGGGTTGCCGGGCATGGCCGCCTACGATCCGAGCCGCCGACGGGCCGTCACATACGTTGTCACCCAAGCCCCGTCGGGCACGGAGTCGGCCGCTCGGCCGCCCACGCCGATTCTGGACATGCCCCGATCGGCCTGTGTACAAGTGGTGGATTGGTGCCGAGTAGTGACGTAGCAGTTTTTTTGCGCGGTGCGATCCTTTGTGCGCCGCTGTCCTTCTGTGCGCTCCTGGGAGTCCTGCGTGGCACACACCAGTCTGTGGGGAGTTGGGGCGGAATGACCGACGCCAAGCCGCTTGACCTACCGCTGCCCGGGCCCGCCGGCCCGGCCGGCCAGGAAGCCGTACCCGGCCTGCCGTCGGGGCCGGCCCTCCTCGCCCCGGGGTCCGGCCACTGCGGCGGCCGCATGCTGACGGAGTGTTCCGTCCGGGGTCCGGCGTTCGCCGGTCCCGTCGGCACGGACTCGGAAACCTCGACCGCCGCCGTCCCCAACACGCCTGAGCTGCAGGACCGTTTGACCGGATGGCTGTCCGATTTCACCTCGCTCCACGAGCACACCGGCAGGCTCGCCGCCGCCCGCGGGCTCGCCGCCACCCTGACCGCCGTCCTCGACTCCGGTGCCGCCCTGCTCGGTGCCCACCGCGGGCTGATCACCACCGTCCCGGGCTCCGGACGCCCGGTCGGCCTCGGCCTGGACGGCGCCAGCGTCGGTGCGCTGGAGACCGTCCCCGCCGAGCACGGACCGTTCGCCGGACTGCTCAGCCGCCCCGGCAGCTCCGGACAACTGCTGGTCGCCGATCTCGCCGCCGACCCCTCCGTCGGCCCGCGCTTCCGCGAAGTGGCCGGACAGCTCGGCCTCGGCGCCTGCTACGCGCTGCCGCTCGCCACCGAGCAGGACGGACCGCTCGGCGCCGCCGTCTGGTTCTACGACGAACCCGCCGAACCCGACGAGCGGCGGCGGGAGCTGGCCCGGATGTACTGCGCGTTCGCCGCGCCGCTGGTGGCCAAACAGTTGGAGGCGGACCGCGCCCGCCGGGCCACCGAGGCGCTGCGCCGCGGCTTGCTGCCCGACCGGCTGCCCGCCGTCGCCGGGCTGCGGCTCGCCGCCCGCTGCGTCCCCGCCGCGCTCGACCGCTGCACCGGCGGCCGGGCCGGCGGCTCGGCCGGTGCGGCCGCCAGCAGCGACTGGTACGACGCCATCGCGCTCACGGATGGCACCCTCGGCCTCACCGTCGGCAGCGTCTCCGGCGACGGACCGGGCGCCGGCCCTGCCTCCGTCCCCGGCGCGGCGGCGGCGATGAGCAGGGTGCGGGCCGCACTGCGGGCGTACGTGGTGCTGGAGGGCGAGGACCCGGTCTCGGTGCTCGGCGACCTCGAACTGCTGCTCAAGACCACCGAGCCCGCGCGCAGCGCCACCGCCGTCTACGCCTGGGTCCAGCCCGGGGAGCGGCGGATCACCCTGGCCGGGGCCGGCCACTGCCCACCGGTCCTGGTCACCCGGTACGGCGCCAACTTCGTCGAGACCTCGCTCTCCGCGCCGCTCGGCATGCTCGCCTGCTGGGAGGCGCCCGGGGTCGAGCTCGACGCGGAGCGCGGGGACCTGCTGCTGCTCTACACCGAGGGGCTGGCCCGGCGCTTCGGGCCGACCCTGCACGCCGGCCAGGCGGCGCTGCGGCGGGCCGCGGCCGACGCCCCGCGCGACGTCCGCCTCGACCCGGACCGCTTCTGCGGCCACCTCCTCGACATCTGCCCGGCGGCCGGGGACGCCGGCGCCGTGGACGACCTGGTGCTGCTGGCGGCCCGCTTCGAGTGAGGCGGGTGAGGCGGGTGATGCGAGCGAGGCGTCCTCGCCGGCCGTCCGGGGGCCGGGGACGGGCCGGCCAGGGGCGCGGAGAGCCGTCCGCTGCCGCTGTCGCAGGTCCGGGCACCGTAGCTCGCCCGCTGGCCTCCGGGCGGGTGGGGCTCCACCGGTCGCGCAGCCGTTCGGCCGGGCATCCGTACCATGGGACGCACGACCGCCCACGCGTGTCGCGATCCGACGCGTCCGGGGCGGTACCACTCGCGAGGAGGCGACGTAAGTGACCGAGGACCGTACCCCGGCGGCGGCGGAGAACCCCGAAGGCGCTGCCGACGGCGGCCAGGAAGCCGCCGAGCAGCCCATCAAGGGCCGGAAGAACGGCCTCTACGGTGAGATCTCCGACGAGCTCGCCGCGTCGATGAAGTCCGGCTGGGCCGACACCGAGCTGCGCGACCTGCAGCCGGTCGAGCAGGCCCCGTACGCCGCCGAGCGGCGCGCCGCGCTCTCCGCCGCGTACCCCGGCGAGCGTCTGGTGATCCCGGCGGGCAACCTGAAGACCCGCTCCAACGACACCGACTACAACTTCCGCCCGGCCACCGAGTACGTGCACCTCACCGGTGACCAGACCGAGGACGCGGTCCTGGTCGCCGAGCCGGCCGGCGAGCGCGGCCACGACTTCCACCTCTACCTGCTGCCCCGCTCCAACCGCGAGAACGGCGAGTTCTGGCTGGACGGCAACGGCGAGCTCTGGGTCGGCCGCCGCCACAGCCTCACCGAGGCCGAGGCGCTGCTCGGCCTGCCCGCGCGGGACGTCCGCGAGGCCGCCGAGGAGCTGGCGGCCGCCGTTGCCGACGGTGTCCCGACCCGGATGGTGCGCGGCTACGACGCCGGCCTGGAGGCCGTGCTGGCCGAGGTGTTGGACGCCGACAAGGACGACGAGCTGAAGGTCTTCCTGAGCGGGCTGCGCCTGGTCAAGGACGAGTGGGAGATCGAGCAGCTGCGCGCCGCCTGCGCCGCCACCGTCAAGGGCTTCACCGACGCGGTACGGGAGCTGGGTCAGGCCGTGGCCACCTCCGAGCGCTGGATCGAGGGCACCTTCTGGCGCCGCGCCCGGGTCGAGGGCAACGACGTCGGCTACGGCTCCATCTGCGCCGCCGGCCCGCACGCCACCACCCTGCACTGGGTCCGCAACGACGGCGAGGTCCGCCCCGGCGAGCTCCTGCTGCTGGACGCCGGTGTGGAGACCCGCACCCTCTACACCGCGGACGTCACCCGCACCCTCCCGATCAACGGCCGCTTCGACGACCTGCAGCGGAAGATCTACGACGCCGTGTACGCCGCCCAGGAGGCCGGTATCGCGGCCGTCCGGCCGGGCGCCCGGTTCCGTGACTTCCACGAGGCCTCGCAGCGCGTCCTGGCCGAGCACCTGCTCGCCTGGGGCCTGCTGGACGCCACGGTCTACGACGTCGAGAAGGTCATCGAGCTCGGCCTGCAGCGCCGCTGGACCCTGCACGGCACCGGCCACATGCTCGGCCTGGACGTGCACGACTGCGCGGTGTCCCGCCGCGAGGAGCACGTGGACGCGCTGCTGAAGCCCGGCATGGTGCTGACCGTCGAGCCCGGCCTGTACTTCCAGCAGGACGACCTGACCGTCCCCGAGGAGTACCGCGGCATCGGCGTCCGGATCGAGGACGACATCCTGGTCACCGCCGACGGTCACGAGAACCTGTCGGCCGGGCTGCCCCGACGCTCCGACGACGTCGAGGCCTGGATGGCGAGCCTCAACGCCTGACGGCCACCGGGCACCAGGGGCGCGGGGACCCGCGCGCGGCACCAGGCGGCCGCGCGGGGCCCGCGCCCCTGTCGGTCTGTCGAAGGGGCCGCTCACCGGCGTTCACCCGACGGCCGGTTGGGGTCTTCCCCGGCCTTCCGCGACACCCCGGCCGTCCGGTGCCAAGACCGCGCTCCGGCGGTGGCGGGACGACTACACTCGCCAGGATTCCGCCAGCGAGGAATGGGGCAGACATGTCCGCTCAGCAGGCCACGGGCGGCCCGGTCGCCGTGACGATCGGGTCCCGGCCGGAGCCCGTCCACACCGTCGCGGTGTACGCCTTCGACGGCATGGCACCGTTCGAACTCGGCGTGGTCGTCGAGGTGTTCGGCCTGGCCCGGCCGGAGCTCAGCGGGCTGCTGGCGGCACCCTGGTACGGCCTCAGGGTCTGCGCCGACCGGCCGGGAACACCGCTCGGCGCGGTCGGCGGCTTCTCGATCACGGCCCGCTACGGGCTGGACGAACTGGCCGCCGCCGACACCGTCGTGGTGGTCGGCGTGCCCAACCCGTTCGCCGGCGAGGTCTCGCCCGGCCTGGTCGCCGCCCTGCGCACCGCCCACGATCGCGGCGCCCGGATCGTCTCCATCTGCTCCGGCGCCTTCGCCCTCGCGGCCGCCGGGCTGCTCGACCACCGGGCGGCCACCACCCACTGGCGGTACGCCGAACTCCTGCAACAGCGCTACCCGTTGGTCCGGGTCGACCCCGACGTGCTGTACGTGGACAACGGCGACGTGCTCACCAGCGCGGGCAGTGCCGCCGGGATCGACCTCTGCCTGTACCTGATCCGCCGCGACCACGGCGCCAAGGTCGCCAACACCGTCGCCCGCCGCTTCGTCGTGCCGCCCCACCGCGACGGCGGGCAGGCCCAGTTCATCGAGGCGGCGGTCCGGCCGGTCGATGAGGACGAGGACGGGATAGCCCGCTCCATGCAGTGGGCGCTGGACCACCTGTCCGCTCCGCTGACGGTGCCGCTGCTCGCCCGGCAGGCCCGGATGTCGGAGCGGTCCTACCTGCGGCACTTCACCGCGCGCAACGGGACCAGCCCGATGCGCTGGGTCATCACCCAGCGCATCGCCGCCAGCCTGCCGCTGCTCGAATCCCCCGACGGCACGGTCGAGGAGATCGCCGCCGCCGTCGGCTTCGACAGCGCCGCCACCTTCCGCCACCACTTCGGGCGGACGATGCACACCTCGCCGACGGCCTACCGGCGCGGTTCCGGCCGCGGCGTCGCGTAGTCCCCGGTCCGGTGGGCCTCCGAGACCCAGATCACTGCGCACATCCGGCCCGTTTTCCGTTATCCCGGGGCGGGTGGCGGGTCTCCCAAGCGTTGGTACACGACCCCGACGCTAGGTAGGCCATGAGCAGCGACTTCGAGACCGTGGTGACGGCGCCCTCCGGAGAGGGACACAGGCGTGCCGGAGGCCGGACCCGCAGGCGCGACCGCCGCCGGGCGGCCCCGGGCACCGCCGGACGGGCTCGCAGGATCGCCACCATGGCCGGGGCGGCCGCGCTCGTCGTCGCCGCCGCGGGTGCCGGCTTCGGCATCCTGGCCGCCTCGGGCGGTGCTCCGCGGCCGCAGACCGCCGCCGCCCTCCCGGACTTCGGTGCCCCCGCACCGGTCCTCGGCACGCCCTCGGCCGCTCCCTCGAACACGACCGCCGGGGCGACGCCCACCGCCGCCGCGTCGGCGAGCCCGACCAGCAACGCCACCGTCGCGGCTCCCGGCCCCGCCGGCTCCTCGACCGCCGCCCAGGAGTCCGCGAAGCAGTCCGGCTCCGCGGCTGCGAAGGGCCGCGCCGCCTCCCCGGGCGAACGGACCGCCGCGGCGGACGGATCGGCTCAGGACCGGCCGGGTGACCGCACGTCAGGCCGGTCCGCCACGCCCAGCGGTCCGCCCGCTCAGGCGCCCACGGTCAGCGGCAACTGGCCCGCCTCGCAGTCCGTGGCCGATGCCGAGGCCATCTCGCTGCAGCTGATCAACAAGGAGCGCGCGATGGCCGGGGTCCCGGCGCTGAAGCCCGCATCCGATCTCGCCGACTTCGCCACCCAGTGGGCCAAGCACATGCGCGAGACCGGCTTCGCCCACTCCGCCAACGCCTCCGGCGCGGGTCCCAGCCGCACCGCGCACCGCACCCTCACCGGGGAGTGCATAGTGATGTGGAGCGACCCCTCGATGACCGCCGAACAGGCCGCGGTGAAGTTCCAGGACATGTGGCGCAACCACCTCCCGCACTACCTGGCCCAGATCAACCCCGCGTACACCGAGATCGGCGTCGGCATCTACCACGACGAGAGCGGCTGGTGGGGCGTCCACGAGTTCGGCAACGGCTGAGTCCCCGGGCGGCGTTGACCACGGCGGCGGGTCTGCCGCCGTGGTCGACGCCCCTGTCCCGGCGACCGTTGGCCGCCACCTCCCCCGCGGGCGGCGGAGGCTACGCCTGGTGGGCGTCGGCGTTGGCGATCACGGCGTCGTGGAGCCACTGGGCCAGGCCGACCGCGAGCTTCTCGTAGGTGGCGGTGAACCGGGGGTCGGCGACGTACATCCCGGCGATGCCGCGGTGGATCTCGTAGGTGCAGTCGTAGAAGTTGCTGCTGATGTGCCGGCGGTGGGCCTCGGCGGCCTCCATGGCCTCCGCGCCGTCGGCGGCGGCGCCGGACCGGAACACCTCCACCAGACGGGAGTTGAGCGCCTCCGTCTCCACCTGGATCCGCTGCCAGTCGGCCTTGCTGTACTGGCCGGTGCGCTGCTGGGACTGCTTCCAGGCCTCGGTGTGGCCCCAGCGCTGCTCGGCCTCGGTCTCCCAGCTCTCCTGGTAGTCGGCACCGAAGACCTCGAACTTCTCCTCGGGCGTCAGCTGAATGCCCATCCTTCTCGCCTCCATGGCTTGTTCGACGGCTGCGGCCATTTCCTGGAGCTGCGCGATCCGTGAGGTGATCAGCTGGTGCTGACGGCGCAGGTGCTCGGTCGGGCTGACCGAGTCGTCGTCCAGGATGGACGCGATCTCTTCGAGGGAGAACCCGAGTTCGCGGTAGAAGAGGATCTGCTGCAGCCGGTCGAGGTCCGCGTCCTCGTACCGGCGGTAGCCGGCCGGGGTGCGACCGCTCGGCGACAGCAGTCCGATCTCGTCGTAGTGGTGCAGGGTCCGTACGGTCACCTTGGCGATCGCCGCCACCTGTCCCACCGAGTACGTGCTCATCGGGTCCGCTCCCTCCTCGATGGCTTCAGCCTGCCGCCTCACGTTGCGTGAGGGTCAACCCGGTACGAGGGCGGGCCGTGCGCCGAGCGACCCTACCCGGCGAAGAAGGACTTCGCGGCGGGCACGGCCTCCGCGTCGTCGAGGACTCGGCCAGTGCTCGGCCGGCACTCAGTCGGCCAGGTCTGCCACCGCGATGACGTGGTCGATCCTGACCCGGACCAGCAGTTCGCCCGGCACCCCGTTGCGCGCCGCCAGCTCCTCCCGCCGGTCCTCCCCCATGTACCGCGCGCCGATCCGTCCGGCCCACTCGCGCACCTCGGGCAGGTCGTCGCTGAGCACCGCCGTCCCCCTGACCGCGACGAAGGAGAAGGGCGGCCGCTCGTCGTCCACACAGAGCATCACCCGGGGGTCGCGGGCCAGGTTGCGGCCCTTGACGGTGTCCCGGCCGGTGTTGAACACGAGATCGTCGCCGTCCAGCAGGAAGCAGATCGGCGCCACGTGCGGGCTGCCGTCGGCCTTGGTGGTGGCCAGCTTGGCGGTGCGGGTACCGGCGGACAGGAAGGCCCGCCACTGGGATTCGGTCATCTGCGGCATGCGCCCCATGCTGGCCCAGGCCACCCCGCCGAACCGGGACAACCCGCCCGGCCCCCCACCGGGTCGACCGATCGGTTGAGCCTCCGACCGCCCGCCGGTATCCGCTCAGAGCACGTCGGACAGTTCGCGCAGGAGCTTCGCCTTGGCCCGCGCACCGACCATGCTCCTCACCGGCTGCCCGTCTCGGAAGACCATCAGCGTGGGCATCGACAGCACCCCGTACGCCGCCTGGGTCTCCGGGTTCTCGTCCACGTCGAGCTGGACGATCCTCAGCCGGCCCGCCTCCTCGCGGGCGATCTCGGCCAGCACCGGCGCGATCATCCGACAGGGCGGGCACCAGTCGGCGGTGAAGTCCACCAGCACCGGCAGTTCGGACTTCAGCACCTCCGCCGCGAAGTTCTGGTCGGTGACCGCCTCGACTCCCGTGATCTGCACCATGGTTCAGTTCCCCTCCGTCTCGTTCGGATGCGCGCTGAGCTCGCAGCGCGGTTGCGGACCGCCCGGTTGCACGGCCTGCGCCTCCAGCTCCGCCCTGGCGAGCTGGGCCCCCACCCGGTCGCGGACCTCCTGGAGCCCGGCGATGCAGCGGTCCAGCTCGGCCAGCTTGCTGCGGTAGACCTCCAGCGAGGCCGGGCAGGAGTCACCGGCCGGGTGACCGGCCCGCAGGCACTCCACGAACGGCCGGGTGTCCTCCAGTTCGAAGCCGAAGTCCTGCAGCAGCCGGATCTGGCGCAGCAGCCGCAAGTCCTCCTCGCCGTAGGACCGGTAGCCGTTGCCGCTGCGCCGCGCGGGCAGCAGGCCACGCGACTCGTAGTAGCGCAGCGTCCGCGTCGTGGTGCCCGCCTTCTCGGCCAGTTCTCCGATCCGCATGGGAACGACGGTAGACCTTGACCCCGACGTCAAGGCCAGCGGAATCGGCGGGCCGAGTCCTCGGATGCCCGTCCGGCCCGAGGGTGGCGGGCCCCGCCGGGAGCGCGGTCAGTCCTCCTCGGCCGACAGGTTCGGGATGTCGGCCGGGTACAGGCTCAGCAGCATTCCGTAAGCCTCGCCCCGTGGACGTCTTCCTCGGCGGCCGGGTCCTCGACCCGGCGTTCCAGGAGGAGCGCCACGTGGCGATGCGCGGCCTGAACGAGCTCATCGCCGGCGACGACCGGGTCGACGCGGTGATGCTGCCCGTGCGCGACGGCGTCACCCTCGCCCGCAAGCGCTGACCGCCCCGCCGGCGGGCGGCCGGCGCCCAGGACCCTGCGAAGGAAGTCCGGCTCCACAGCTGCCAAGGGCGGCGCCGCCGGCCCTACTGTGCGAGGTAGCCGCCGTCCACCGGCAGCACCGCCCCGGTGATGAAGCTCGCCTCGTCGGAGGCCAGGAACAGGATCGCCGCCGCCACCTCCTCCGGCTCACCGAACCTGGCCATCGGATGGAGCTTCTCGATCTCCTCCAGGTACTCCGGTCCGCCCGGCTCGTCGGCCAGCTTCCGGACCCGCTCCGTCCTGATCGTCCCGGGGGCCACCGCGTTGATCCGGATGCCCCTGGCTGCCCACTCGACCGCCAGGTGCTTGGTGAGGCCGGTGGCGACGAACTTCGCCGGGCCGTACGCCGCCTGACCCGACTGCCCGGCCAGCCCTGAGATGGAGGAGAGGCAGACGATCGAGCCGCCACCCGTCTGCTGCATCTGCTCGATCGCGTACTTGCAGGTCAGGAACATGCCCCGGCCGTCGACGGCCATCACCCTGTCCCAGTCCTCCGGGGTGGTCTCCAGGACGGTCTGCAGCGGGATGATCCCGGCGTTGGCGACCAGGGTGTCGATCCGCCCGAAGTCCTCGACCGCAGCCGCGATCATCTCGCGGGCGTCCTCTGACACCGAGACGTCCCCGACCACGGTCCGGATCTCCGCTCCCGCCTTGGCCAGTTCCTCCCGCAGCGCCTCCAGGCCGTCCCGGTCCACGTCGGTGAGCACCAGCTGGGCGCCCTCGGCGGCGAACAGCCGGGCCGTCGCCCGCCCGATCCCGACCGCCGCCCCGGTCACCACGGCCGCCTTGCCCCGCATCCGTCCGCCTGCCATCCGCCACGCTCCCATCAGCCACCGGTCGAGTACGGACCACCTTCCCACCCCGGCCGCCCCAACTGCGGTAGAAACCGGGGGAATCGACCGGAAGCAGCAACACGCGAGGCCCCGACCGGAACGGGGATCCGGTCGGAGCCTCGGGCACGGCGCCGGCGGCCCGTCAGATGGCGCCGAACTCACCTCGGGCGGTGGCGGCGGCGAACGCCAACCAGGCCTCTGTTGAGAAGCGGAGCTGCGGACCCTCAGGGTCCTTCGAGTCACGGACGGGGACTACGCCGTTGGTGGTGGCGAACTCCGGCGAGAACTCGATGCAGTTGCCACCAGCACCACCGCTGTAACTGCTCTTTCGCCAGCGATCAGCCGGTGAATTCCTGTCAACTGCTTTCATTTTCATAGCCCTTCGCTGCTGCCTCGATCAGGGCCAGGGACGCTTCCAATGGCAGCGCAGCGGCCCGCACCAGATCGTAGTTCCGCGAGCAGTTCGCCACAAAAGTCGGATCATCGAGGAGTTGACCCCAGTGCGGGCCCTCGCAGTAGGCCACAGGAGGCGCGTCGGCAAAGGACATGAGACTGAGCGACCCTTCTTGCAATGCATGCGCCCCGGCTCGGAATGGCAGTACCTGCAGAGCGATCTTGCTGCTGCGCACCAGTTCGACCAGGCGCAATAGTTGATCTCGCATCACCGTCGGACCGCCCGTACATCGACGGATGGCAGCCTCGTCCAGGACCACCCAATACTCAGGCCTTGTTGAGGCCTCGAAGATGCGTGCCCGCTCCAGGCGAAGGCGTACGAGCTCGTCGATCACTGCAGCAGGCCGCCAGGGATCTACCGATCGAAAAACCGCCCGCGCGTAGCCCTCGGTCTGCAGGAGCCCTGGCACCAGAGCCGTGTCGTACTCCCTGATCCCGCATGCCATCGCCTGCAGCTCTCGGACATTCTTGAAGTACTCGGGGAACCGGCTGCGCGTGACCATCGGATACAGCCGGGCGAAGTACCCATCAGTATCCAGAGCGGCATCAAGGCGCTCGGACAGATCCTTCTGCGGCTGCCTGGTCGCCGACTCCATCTGCCCGATGTAGGCGCCCGAGCAGAACACCAGTGCCCCCAGCGCCTCCTGCGAGAGCCCCCTGGCCTCCCGAAGACGGCGGAGTTCGGCCCCGTAGAAAGCCTGCGGAGACTCGGAAGAGTCAAGCTCCTTGGGGTTCGCCACAGCGCGGCACCTTCCCTTCCGACAGTCCCGTTGTTGGGAGCCTCCCTCTTCACAGACTAGTACCGGAGAGCGACGATTGGAGTACGGAATGTAACAATCGGGGTTGCGGCCCCACCGAGGAGCGCGCCATGGCTGCAAGTACCGGCCCGAGACCGAACACCCCTGCGAAGCACGGACGTTCGCGCCTCCAGCGCATCGCGACGGAGAGCCGGGCCGCCGCCCTCGCGGCGGAGGCGGAACTCGCCGATGCGCTGCGGCAGGCGGGCCTCGTACTGCCCTCGTTGGCCACGGAACGCCAGGCCGGCTACTTCATCACCGGCATCGTCCTGGTGGACCTCGGCAGAGCCCGGCCCGACGTGGTCTCACGGCTCGCGGCGATCGTCCGGCGCGGGGTGGCGGCCGGGGAGTCGGGCCCGTGAACGGCGAACCGACACCCGAAGACTCCGACCCGCAGCCGTCGGAGCAGGACCCTCGGCCGATCCTCACGCCCGAAGAGCACACCGACCGCCCGCTGAGTCCGGAGGAGTACGCCAACCGGGTCACACTCCTGCGCAGGCTCAGGCACATCAACAAGCTGACATGACACGGGACTTGGAGAACTGGCGAGCACACGTCACCGCAGACTGCGCAGGTACTCCCGGTTGAGCGCGGCGATACCGGAGAGCGGGATGCCCTTGGGGCAGGCGGTGGCGCACTCGCCGGTGTTGGTGCAGCCGCCGAAGCCCTCGGCGTCCATCGCGGCGACCATGTTCCGCACCCGGCTGCCGCGTTCGGGAGCGCCCTGTGGCATGAGGTTGAGGTGGACCACCTTGGCCGCGGTGAAGAGCATCGCGGAGCCGTTGGGGCAGGCGGCCACGCAGGCGCCGCAGCCGATGCACTCGGCGTGCTCGAAGGCGAGGTCCGCGGTCTCCTTGGGGACGGGGGTGGCGTGGGCCTCGGGGGCGCTGCCGGTGGGGGCGGTGATGTAGCCGCCGGAGCCGATGACGCGATCGAAGGCGGAGCGGTCCACCACCAGGTCGCGGACCACCGGGAAGGCGGCGGCGCGCCAGGGTTCGACGTCGATGGTGTCGCCGTCGTTGAAGTGCCGCATGTGCAGCTGGCAGGTGGTGGTGCGTTCCGGGCCGTGCGCCTGGCCGTTGATGACCATGCCGCAGGCGCCGCAGATGCCCTCGCGGCAGTCGTGGTCGAAGGCGACCGGTTCCTCGCCGCGCAGGATCAGCTCCTCGTTGAGGGTGTCCAGCATCTCCAGGAAGGACATGTCCGGGCTGATTCCGCCGACCTGGTAGGTGGTGAGTGCGCCCGGTGCCTCGGGACCGGCCTGCCGCCAGATCCGCAGGGTGAGGTTCATGTGTAGCTCCGCTGGGTGGGGTGGACGTACTCGAAGGTGAGCTGTTCGCGGTGGAGCACGGGGGCGCCTCCCGCACCGTGCTCTCCAGGGGCCGCCGATCCCCGGAACTCCCAGGCCGCCACGTAGGTGAACTCCTCGTCCAGGCGGGCCGCTTCGCCGTCCGGCGTGGCGCTCTCGGTGCGGAAGTGGCCGCCGCAGGACTCGGTGCGGTGCAGCGCGTCCAGGCACATCAGCTCGGCGAGTTCGAAGTAGTCGACCAGCCGGTTGGCCTTCTCCAGCGACTGGTTGAGCTGTTCACCGGTGCCGGGCACCTTGATCCGCCGCCAGAACTCCTCCCGCAGCTGCGGGATCCGCTCCAGCGCCTTGCGCAGTCCTGCCTCGTCGCGGGCCATTCCGCACTCGTCCCAGAGGAGTTCGCCGAGTTCACGGTGGAAGGAGTCGGGGGTGCGGTCGCCGTCGATCGCCAGCAGCAGGTTGAGCCGGTCGGCGGCGTCGGCGACGGCCTCCTCGACCGCCGGGTGGTCGGCCGGTACCGGTGGACCGTCCTGCCGCGCCAGGTAGTCGGGGAGGGTGGCCGGGAGGACGAAGTAGCCGTCGGCGAGGCCCTGCATCAGCGCGCTGGCGCCGAGCCGGTTGGCGCCGTGGTCGGAGAAGTTGGCCTCGCCGATCGCGAACAGGCCGGGAACCGTGGTCTGCAGGTCGTAGTCCACCCACAGGCCGCCCATGGTGTAGTGGATCGCGGGGTAGATCCGCATCGGGACCCGGTACGGATCCTCGGCGGTGATCCGCTCGTACATCTCGAACAGGTTGCCGTACCTCTCCTCGACGGCCGCCCGGCCCAACCGGCCTATCGCGTCGGCGAAGTCGAGGTAGACGCCCTGTCCGCCGGGGCCGACGCCGCGGCCCTCGTCGCAGACGACCTTGGCGGCCCGGGAGGCGATGTCACGCGGGACGAGGTTGCCGAAGGAGGGGTAGATCCGTTCCAGGTAGTAGTCGCGGTCCTGCTCGGGGATGTCCTGCGGCGCACGGGTGTCCCCGGCGGCCTTGGGCACCCAGATCCGGCCGTCGTTGCGCAGCGACTCGCTCATCAGGGTGAGCTTGGACTGGTGGTCGCCGGAGCGCGGGATGCAGGTCGGGTGGATCTGGGTGAAGCAGGGGTTGGCGAAGTGGGCGCCCCGGCGGTGGGCGCGCCAGATCGCCGTCGCGTTGGAGTTCTTGGCGTTGGTGGAGAGGTAGAACACGTTGCCGTAGCCGCCGGTCGCCAGCACCACGGCGTCGGCGAGGTGGGCGGTGATCTCGCCGGTGACCAGGTCGCGGGCGACGATGCCCCGGGCCCGGCCGTCGACCACGATCAGGTCCAGCATCTCGGTGCGCGGGTGCATCGCCACGTTGCCGGCCGCGATCTGCCGGGAGAGCGCCTGGTAGGCGCCGAGCAGCAGTTGCTGCCCGGTCTGGCCCCGGGCGTAGAAGGTGCGGGAGACCTGGACGCCGCCGAAGGAGCGGGTGTCCAGCAGTCCGCCGTACTCGCGGGCGAAGGGCACGCCCTGGGCGACGCACTGGTCGATGATCTCCACCGAGATCTCCGCCAGGCGGTGGACGCCTGATTCGCGCGCCCTGAAGTCCCCGCCCTTGACGGTGTCGTAGAACAGCCGGCGGATGCTGTCGCCGTCGTTGCGGTAGTTCTTGGCGGCGTTGATCCCGCCCTGGGCGGCGATCGAGTGCGCCCGGCGCGGTGAGTCCTGGAAGCAGAACTGCTCGACGTGGTAGCCCTGTTCGGCCAGCGTCGCACCGGCCGCGCCGCCCGCAAGACCGGTACCGACCACGATCACGCGGTGCTTGCGCCGGTTGGCCGGGTTGACCAGCTTCGCCTCGAACCGGCGGCGGCCCCAGCGGCCCTCGATCGGCCCGTCCGGCGCCTTGGTGTCGCGGATCGGCGTGCCCACGGTGTAGTTGAGGTACGAGCTCATTGCACGACTCCGGTCATGACGGCCACGGGGATGGAGATGAAGCCCGCCGTCAGCACCAGGGCGAGCAGGTTCGCGGTGAGCTTCAACGCCCGGTCGCGGCGCGGGTTGTTGACGCCGAGGGTCTGCGCGGCGCTCCAGAACCCGTGCCTGATGTGCAGGCCCAGCGCGAGCATCGCCACGATGTAGGTCCCGCCGCCGTACCAGGTGGAGAAGGAGGCCACCAGGTTCTGGTACGGGTGGCCGGCCTCGGCCCTCGGGTTCACGGTGAGGGTGGTCAGGTCCAGCAGGTGCCAGACGATGAACAGCGCCAGGATCACCCCGCCCCAGCGCATCGTCCTGGTCGCGTAGCTGGTCTGCCGCCGGCGGTGGACGTAGCCCTGCGGCCGGGCCGCCCGGTCGCGCCTGCTGAGCTGGTACGCGGCCGTGCCGTGCGCCAGGACGGCGGCCAGCAGCACCAGCCGGGCCAGCCAGACGAACCAGCCGTGCCGCAGGAACGGCTCGCCGATCGTGCGCAGCCAGGCCGCGTAGCCGTTGAGTTCGTCGGGGCCGAAGAAGACCTTCAGGTTGCCGAGCAGGTGCCCGACCAAGTAGAGCAGCAGGATCCCGCCGCTGACGGCCATGACCGCCTTCTTGCCGACGGTCGAGCGCCACAGGGTCGTCAGAGTGGACGGACGCCTCCGGCCCGTCCCAGTCGCCAATGCCATGACCACGACGGTAGGAATCCGGCCCACGGTACGTCCAAGACATGCTGCGGCTGGTCACGATAGGCAGGGCCTATCGAGGCTGCCTATAGTCGGGGCATGCAGCTGCAGCAGCTCCGCTACTTCGCCGCCGTGGCCGAGACCCGCAACTTCACCCGGGCCGCCGACCAGACCCATGTCTCCCAGCCGTCGCTCTCGCAGCAGATCCGCATCCTGGAGCGGGAGTTGGGCGCGGAGCTGTTCCACCGCACCCGTGGCAACATCGCCCTCACCGACGCGGGCGCCACGCTGCTGCCGCTCGCCCGGCGGATCCTCGCCGACGCGGACAGCGCCCGGCTCGCCGTGCAGGAGGTGGTCCAGCTGCAGCGCGGACGGGTGCGGCTGGGGGCGCCGCCGAGCCTGTGCGGGAGCCTGGTGCCGGATGTGCTCAGCGCCTTCCGGCACCGCTACCCGGGGGTGGAGCTGGCGGTGCAGGAGGGTGGTTCGCAGGACCTGGTCGCCGCGCTGGGCACCGGCGAGCTGGACCTCGCGCTGGTCATCGCCCCGCAGGCGGGTGAGGCGTGGCCGGCCCAGCTCGCGGTCACCGAGCTGCTGCACGAGCAGCTGGTGCTGGTCTCCTCCACGCGGCTGCCGCGCAAGCGGATCCGGGTGGAGGAACTGCGGGAGAGGCCGCTGGTGATGTTCCGCAAGGGGTACGCGCTGCGCGAGAGCGCGCTGGCGGCCTGCCGGGCGGCCGGGTTCGAGCCGCAGTTCGCCGTCGAGGGCGGGGAGTTGGACGCGGTGCTCGGCTTCGTACGGGCCGGGCTCGGCCCCGCGGTGGTCCCCGGCATGGTCGCCGCCCGCTCCGGCCTCCACCTGGCCACCTTCGCCGGGCCCGGCCTGGGCCGCACCATCGCCCTGGCCCACGGCCGCGACCTCCCCCTCACCCGCGCCGCCACTCAGCTGCGAACCACCCTCCTGGAGCACCTCCGCACCGCCGCCGCCCAGGGCTCCCTGCCCACGGGCACCCGGCTCCTCCCGATGGCGAAGTAGCCCCACCCGCAGCGCCGGGACGGCTCAGCGGGCGGTGGCGCCCTGGGGCGGGGTGAGCATGGCGGCGATCAGACGGTTGGCGACGGACTCAGGGATGGCTCGGGCGGCGGGATCCGGGAGGTCCGGGGCGGTGGCCCGGCCGCTCAGTCGACGCAGGGGATGCCGCCCGCCTTCACGGCGGGGCCCTGCATCGGGAGGGTGGAGGCCGGGTCCGGGGTGTCACTGCCGGACGGGGAGGCGGGGTCGTCCGAGCCGCTGCTGGGGGCCGAGTCGAGGCCGGTGCTGGCGGACGGCGGGGTGTACCCGGTGCCCAGGGTCACCACGATGCGGCCCGCGGGCACGGACGAGGAGGCGGTTGCGGTGACCCCGTAGCGGGCCGCCACCTTCTCGGCGGCGCCCTTCTCCCCGGAGCCGTACACCACGGTGGTGGTCCTCGGGTGGCTGGTCGCCTCGCCGGTCCGGCCGGCCTTGAGGCCCATGTCGGTGAGCGCCTTGGACTCGTTCGCCGCCGCCTTGCTGACCTTGGACGCGTTGTACACGTCCGCCGTGCCCTTCAGCGAACCGCCTCCGGAGTCGTCCGCCGGAGCGGTGGTGGCCTCCGAGTCACCGCCCGCGGTGTCGGAGGGGGCGGGCACCGGCGCCGAGTCGTGGCCGAACAGCTGCTGCACGATCCTCTTGATCAGATCGGGGTTGACGGTGTTGACGGCCTCACCGCCGATGGTCTTGAAGCCGCTGATCGGCAGGGTGTTGAACTCGACGTTGCCACCGGTGAGGTTGGGCGCCTGCTGGGCGAAGTCCAGGATGTCCCACTGGTTGTCGATGACCACGTCCTTCTTCACCACGTCGAACAGCTTCTGCATCTGCCCGAGGTCGCCTATCACCCCCTGCTGCTTCAGCTTGTACTCGACGGAGGCGATGAAGGCCTGCTGGCGGTGGGTGCGGTCGAGGTCGCCGCCCGGAAGGTTGTGCCGCTGGCGGACGAAGGAGAGGGCGTCCGCCGCGTTCAGGTCGCTGTAGCCGGCGGGGAGTTTGAGGCCGGTGCCGCCGCCCTCGTGGGTGGCGGTGCGGGAGATGATCGGGTCGCTGACCGGGTGGTTGAGGCAGACCCGGATCGGCTCCAGCGCCTTGGCGATGTCGTAGAAGCCGATCAGGTTGACCTCGGCGAAGTGGTCGATCGGGATGTCGAGGAACTTCTGCACCGTCTGGATGGTCGCCGAGCGCCCGGCCTCCCGGCTCTGCCGCTCCAACTCCGACTTGGACAGCCCCTTGCCCTGCAGCTTGCCCTCGGCGGCGTCCTTGGCGATCCCGTACGCCTCCTTGATCTTGTGCATCTTCCCGTCCGCGCCGTACGTCTGGACGTAGTCGTCGCGCGGGACGGACAGCGCCGTCACCTTGCCGCCGTTGGCCGGGATGTGCAGCACGATCAGGGAGTTGGTGTTGTAGCCGCCGATGTCGCTGCTGCTGCCGGCGTGCAGGTCGTCCTCGACCACCTGTGGCGGCAGGTCGTTGCCGTCCATGTCCTTGCGGCTGTCCAGGCCGATCAGCAGCAGGTTGACGGACTTGTCCAGGTGCGGCGGCGCGTTGCGCTTGGCCTCGTCCAGCGCGCTGGAGGTGGTCAGCCCGGCCTGGAGGTCCTTCAGCGTGTACCAGGTGAAGCCACTGGAGCCGAGCACCGCCACCGAGACGACGCAGGCCGCGGTCCGGCCGGCCATCAGCAGCCGCGAGATCCGCCGTCCGCCGCGGCCGCCGCCCGGCTTGCGCGACCGCACCTGACCCTGCCTGCCCTCAGCCACGACGGCCCCTTCCCTCCCGCAGCACGCGGACCACGATCACCAGCAGTACGGCCAGCACGGCCGCCGACATCACCGGGAAGGCGTGGGTCACCCAGCGCAGCGCCCCACTGGCCAGCGCCTTGCCCTGGTACTTGTCCCCGTTGACGAGGTACTCGGTCCCGACGGCCACCGTCAGCACCACCACCGGCGCGGAGGTGACCACCCACCACCAGCCGGCCCGGCTGCTGACCAGCGTGGCCAGCGCCGCACCCAGCACCGCGCAGACCGCGAAGACCACGCCGACCCCGGACCCGGTCACCGCGTCGACCACGGCGCCGAGCACCGGCAGTCCGAGCGCCGGGTACACCGCGGGCAGCCGCTCTCCGGTACCGCGTCCGGCGTTCGCCGCACGGGCGTCCCGGCGGCCCCGGCCGTCGGCGTCCTCGATGGACCGCCGGCTGCCCGGGACCTGCCCGGCGGCCGCGCCGGGACGCCGCTGCGCGGTGGCGCCGGTGCTCCGCGCGAGGCCCTCGTCCGAGCGCCGCGCGGGCGGGACCGGGCGCTGACGCCGCGCTTCCGCCTCACCGTAGGGCGCACGCGCCCGTTGTCCCGCCATGCCCACACCCCTCGTTCGCTCGGCTGCTGAAACGCCACGTCCCGCCTCGACCCGGGCCGGTGCGGACACCGGCCGACGGGCGGCGGAGGCACGCGAGTGCGTCCTCGTCACCTACCGGGACATGCGGCGCCCGAGCGCCGGTTCCGACGTTCGAGCCGCCCGGACGGGCCTCCCACTTACTTCTACAGACGTGTAGATAATGACCGAAGCATACAAAGGCGCTCCCTCGAAGTCACCCGCAGGGGTGTAACGGCTCCACCACTCGCCTACGTGCAACGAGCGACAGCCACAGCGGTGGCGCTGCCTGCGTCGCGACCGCCCCGGCACCGCACCGCGACCGCCCCCGACCCCGGCATCCGGGAGAGCGCCGTCGCCTCGCGGAACGTCACGCCATGGCCTATACCTGGGTGCTGAGCCCCCGACGCGAAGCACTCCACCACCGGTCCGCCGGGAGCGGCCGCCGCTCTACCCTGGAGCAGCCCATGCGCCCACCCGGGCAGCCGTACCGCGTCGCGCCGATCCTGGCCGCCCTGGCACTGAGCGCGGGAGTGCTGACGGGCTGCGGCAGCGGCCGGGCCGCTCCGCCCGCCGTCCCGACCGCTCCCGCCCCGGTGACCCCCTCGGCCACCACCGTCCTCGACACCGACCTGGGATCAGGGGACCACAACATCTCGTTCACGGTGGACGGCACCACCACGTACGGCACCCTGCACATCCCCGCCCACACCCCCGGCAGCCGGCTCCCGGCCGCCCTGCTGCTCCCCGGCAGCGGCCCCACCGACCGCGACGGCAACCAGTCCCGGCTCAGCCCCGGCACCCTCGCCGAACTGGCCCGACTCATGGGCGACGACGGCATCGCGACCCTGCGCTACGACAAGTACGGCACCGGGCTGACCGGGCTCGGCGCGTACACCGACAGGGCCGCCACACTCGACCTCGGCGCGTACGTCCGGCAGGCCGAGGCCGCGTACCGGTTCCTCGCCTCCCGCGGCACGACCGACCCGCACCGGCTGCTGCTCGCCGGGCACGACGAGGGCGCCGTGATCGCCCTCGAGGCCGTCCGGACCGCCCGGCCCGCCCCCGCCGGTCTGGCCCTGCTCCAGCCCCAGGACGAACGCCTGCTGGACCTCGTCACCCTCAGGCTGGACCGGAAGCTGGACGCCGACGTCGCCGCCGGACGGATCGACGCCGACCAGGCCGCCGCCGTCAAGGAGTCCATCGCCCAGGGCGTGGCCGACCTGCGCGCGGGCGGAACCGCCGACACCACCGACATGCCCGCGCAGACGGCTGCCGTCTTCGCGGACTTCAACTCCAGCGCCGCGTACGTCCGCACCGACGACGCCGTCCACCCGCCCGACCCGGCCGGCCAGGTGCCTGCCGGCACCAGGGCCATGGTCACCTGCGGCACCGCCGACGCCGACCTCCCCTGCTCGACCACCGGCCCGCTGGTCGCCGCCCTGACCGCCGCCGGCACCACCGGCCCCGGCCTGGTCACCCTCCCCGACGTCGACCACCTCCTCCGGCCCGCCCGCGCCCAGGCCGGCACCACCGCCCTCGCCCCGGCCGCCCAGCGGGCCGTCCACGACTTCGACACGCTGTGGAGCGGGCCCGGGGCATGACGGGATGACGGGACCGGGGCCGCGCGGCGCTGCCCGGCTCGCGGCCCCGATGTCCTCCGGCCGTTGCTCCGTCCGGCGGTACCCCCGTCGCAGAAATATGATGATTCCGGGGTTTCGCCATGAGCCCAGCTCAGGCGGGCTGGGCCCGCCGCTGAGGCACCTCGGAGGGTCCATGCCCCGACACCGTTCCCCCCGGCCCACCAGCGCCGACGACCTGCTCAACGAGCTCGGGCGGCTGACCGCCCAGGCGCTGGAGCGGGCCGAGTTCCAGCAGGCCCGGGTGGAACTCGCCGAGGCCCTGCAGCGCGAGCTGCTCCCCAGCGTCCTGCCCGAGCTACCGGGCCTGCGGACCGCCGCCCGGTACACGCCCGCCCGCAACGGCCTGGACGTCGGCGGTGACTGGTACGACGGGTTCTGGCTGCCCGACGGAACGCTCGGCTTCTCCATCGGCGACGTCCAGGGCCACGACGTGGAGGCGGCCGCCTTCATGGGCCAGGTCAGGATCGGGCTGCGCGCGGTGGCCGCCGCCTCCACCGACCCCGGCGAGGTGCTCAGCCGGGCGAACGACCTGCTGCTGTCGATGGACACCCGGCTCTTCGCCACCTGCACCTTCCTCCGCTTCGACCCGCTCACCTGGGAGCTGGCCGGTGCCCGGGCCGGCCACGTCCCGGCCGTCTGGGCCACCGCCGACGGCCGCAGCGACATCGCCGAGGACGAGGGCGGACTGCCGCTCGGCATCATGCCCGGCGAGGTGTACCCGGTGGCCGCCCGGCGGCTGTCGCAGGCCGGGGCGATCGCGCTGTTCACGGACGGGGTGGTCGAGGGCCCGTCCTTCCCGATCGAGGCGGGACTCGACCGGGTGATCGGGACGCTACGGGCCCAGGTCGTCGGCCAGACCGGTCTCGACCCCGGCATCCTCGCCGCCGAGGTCCTCAAGGTCGCCGACCTCACCGGCCACTCCGACGACGCCGCCGTCCTGGTCCTCTGCCACGAGAAGCCGGCCGACTAGCCCGGCTGAGCGCACGGCTTCGGCACCGCCGCGCCCGGGCGCCCGTCCGCCCGGCACCCGTCCGTGCGGAAGCGCACCGCGCACCCGCGCTGCGCGTGTCACGTACGGGCTCGGCTACCGGACGTTGTCTGATGGCTGCTGTGGTCCGGAACGAGGAACTCCAGCGTTTCACCGCGGCAGGCCTCCAGATCATCGCCGTCGCCGCCCTCTACTTCGTGAGCGGACGGCTCGGCCTGCTGCAGAAAGTGGTCGTCGCGGGGGCGCAGGTCACCCCGCTCTGGCCGCCCACCGGCATCGCCCTGACCGCCCTGCTCCTCCTGGGCCTGCGGATCTGGCCGGGGATCGCCCTCGGCGCCCTGCTGGTGACCGTGACGGTCAGCCCGGTGAACCTCACCGCCCTCGGGATCGTCCCCGGGAACACCCTCGCTCCGATCTGCGCCTACCTGATGTTGCGCCGGATCGGCTTCCGGGTCGAACTCGACCGGCTGCGCGACGGGCTGGCGCTGGTCTTCCTGGGCGCACTCACCGGGATGCTGATCAGCGCGACCGCGGGCGCCGGCTCCCTGGTCCTGCACGGCGACCTGCCTTCGAGCGGCTTCTGGCCCACCTGGTCGGCGTGGTGGACCGGCGACGCGATGGGCGTACTCGTGGTCGCCCCGATGCTGCTCGTCCTGCGCACCGCCCGGATTCCCCGGGACGTCGCCGTGTACCGCTGGGTCGAACCGGCAGGCCTGCTGGCCGCCACCGCCGCGGTGACGCTGCTGGTCACCAACACCACGCTCGATCTGCTGTTCCTGGTCTTCCCGTTGCTCATCTGGGCCGCGCTGCGGTTCCAGCTGGCGGGGGCGGCGCCGTGCGTCCTGCTGGTCTCCGTCCTGACCGTGCTGGCCGCCACCGACCACACCGGGCCCTTCACCCACCGCAGCCTGCTCGGAACCATGATCACCCTCCAGGCCCTCAACGGCTCCGCGGCCCTGACCGGACTGCTGCTGTCGGCCGTCATCGCCGAACGGAAGAGCACCTACCGCAAGATCGAACAGGCCTGCGTCGGCCTCGCCGAAGTGGTCGCCCGCCTCGCCCCCGGCGAAACCCCCCGCTGGCCCCCGCCCCGCCACTGATCCGCCGCGATGCGCCATCCCGGTCGGCGGCCGGCGCGCCCGCGTCCCGGGGCGGAGCGACGGCCACCGAGGGGTGCCGGCCCGCCCGCCGCGACGGTGCCAGCGCGCTGCCAGTGGCCTGACAGCACGCACCGGCAGGGTGTGCCGCGCCGGGTAGGCGGGTCGTGGCCGACGACGCCGCGGCCGTCCCGGCAGGACACCGAAAGGGCACCCGATGACTCCCGCACTCCGGCCCGGAGGTCTGACCGCAAGCCTCCGCCGCCCCCTCCCCCGCGCCAAGCGCCCCACCGCGGCCGTACGCCGGGCACGCGCCGCGGCAGCCGTCGCCGGACTGATCGCAGCGGCCCTCCCGGCCGCCACCGGAACGGCGAGCGCCGCGACCGTCTCGACCGCCGGCGCCCCGGTCCCGAGGCTCGTCTGGCACGCGTGCGCCGACACCGCCTTCAAGTGCGCCACCGCCCACGTGCCGCTCGACTACCGCGCACCGCACGGCGCCACCGTCGACATCGAGGTGATCAAGCACCCGGCGACCGACCCGGCGCACCGGATCGGGTCGCTGTTCTACAACCCGGGCGGCCCCGGCGCACCGGGCACCCAGGCACTGCCGGCGATGACCTCGCTCTTCCCCGAACAGGTGCAGAAGCGCTTCGACATCGTCAGCTTCGACCCGAGGGGCGTCGGCACGAGCACCGCGACGCACTGCTTCCCGGACATCGCGGCCGAGCAGGAGTTCCTCGCCGGCGTGCCCGCGGGCTTCCCGGTGGGACGTCAGCAGGAGCGGACCTGGACCGACGCCTATGCGCGCTTCGGCCAGGAGTGCCTCCGGAACAACCCGGCGCTGCTGCCGCACCTGTCCACGGCGAACGTCGCCCGGGACATGGACCTGCTCCGCCAGGCCGTCGGAGACCGGCAGCTCACCTACTACGGCGTCTCCTACGGCACCTACCTCGGTGCCACCTACGCCAACCTGTTCCCCGGCAGGGTGCGGTCGATGGTCCTGGACAGCGCCGTGGACCCCGTTGCCTGGTCCACCGGAGGCGGTGGTCAGGCCGGGCGGCTCGGCGCCTTCCTGCGGACCGATACCGACCTGGCCGCCGACCGCACCCTGAACGCCTTCCTCGACCAGTGCGGCCAGGCCGGGCCCACGGTCTGCGCCTTCACCGCCGGTGACGCCACCGCGACCCGGGCCAAGTTCGCCACCCTGCTCCAGCGCCTGCGGCAGCGACCGGTCACCGTCGACACCCCGATGGGGGCGATCCCCTTCAGCTACGCGTCCGCGTTGGAGAACATCGAGTTGCAGCTCTACGCGACCAGGCCGATACCGAAGCTGGCGGCCGGCTGGACGGGCCTCGGGTCGCAGCTCCAGCAGCTCTGGACCGGCTCCACCGCCACCCTCACCGCCACCACCGCCGCCACCACCACCACCACCACCGCCACCACCACCGCCACCGCCACCGCCACCGCCACCGCCACCGCCACCGCCACCGCCACCGCCACCGCCACTACCCCCGCTGCAGACGCCCCAGCCCCCGCCGTCTACCAGGGGAAGGAGCAGGCCTTCGGTGTGATGTGCGCGGACAGCGCCAACCCGCGCTCCACGTCCGCCTATCCGGCGCAGGCCGCCCTCGCCCGGGCCAGGTCAGGCCCGCTCGGCGCCTACTTCGCCTGGGCCGCAGAGCCCTGCGCCACCTGGCCGACCACGGACCGCGACCGCTACGACGGCCCGTGGAACCGCCCGACCGCCAATCCGGTCCTCGTCGTGGCCAACACCGGTGACCCGGCCTGGCCCTACCAAGGCTCCCGGGCCATGGCCCGATCCCTCTCCCGCGCCCGTCTGTTGACCGTGGACGGCTACGGCCACACCGTCCTCGCCAACCCCAGCGACTGCGCCGCCGCGCACGAGACCCGCTACCTCGTGGACGGCGTCCTGCCGCCGTCCGACACGGTCTGCCGGCCCGACCACCAGGCCTTCGACACCGTCGGCTGACGGGATCCGGCAGAGGCGACGGGGCGCTGTCGGCCCGCCGCGGCCCCGCGCAGGGGCTTCGGCGGGCCGATGCGGCCTCACCCGGCTGGCAGGGACAGCGTCTCGGGCCGGGACAGCCTCCGGCCGTGCCGCCAGGCGGCGGCGAAGCCGTCCGCACCGAGCGCGGCGCGGCAGCCGTCCTGGAGCTCGCGCAGTTCCGGGTCACCCGCGTCGTGCGTTCCGCGCAGCGCGTCTGCGGCGCCCAGGGCCGCCGCACTCCGTCCGGCGTCGCCGTGCGCGAGGCAGTACTCGGCGAAGCCCTCCAGGGCCGCGGCCCGGACCGGGTGGTCGCCGCAGTCGGCGGCCAGTTCCAGGGCCCGCCGGTGTGCCTCGGCGGCCTGTTCCGGGCTGCCCAGGCGCAGGCGGATCCGCCCCAGGCTGGTGTGCAGCAGTGCCAGCAGCTGGACCTGGTCCGGGCTACCGGGCCCGGCCGAGATCCGGTCCTGGAGGGAACTCACCACCTTCTGCTGGCAGTTCAGTGCCTCCTCGAACTTCCCTGTCCGACGGGCCAGTTCGCCGATCGCGTACCGCGACGCCAGCTGCAACTGCGGGTCGCGGTTGCGCCGGGCGATGTCGTGCGCCTGCTCGAGCTCGGCCCTGGCTGCACTCAGGTCGCCGCCGCGCGCCCGCAGTTGACCGGACAGCACCAGCAGCATCGGGGACTCGCCCGCGCCGCCGACCTCGGCGTCGTAGCGGCGGGCCTCGTCCAGCGCGGCCATCGCCTCGGCCACGTCCCCGGTGACGGACAGCAGGCCGGCCAGCGTGATCAGTGCCAGGGCCAGGCCCCACCGGTCGCGAAGGCGCCGGAACCGGAGCAGCGAGGTGCGCAGGCACTCCTCGGCGCGCCGCACCCGGCCGCCGCTGAGCTCCATCCGGCCGAGGACCAGCGGCGCGAGGGCAGCGATCCACGGGTCAGCGTGGGCCGAGAACCGTTCCGCCACCTGGGCCGCGCCGCGCGCCGGGCCGCCCATGGCGGGGATCAGGGCGGCGGCCAGGGCGATGGGATGGTCGGCCTGCTGCCCCGTCACCAGCGCGCCGGCGAAGGCCTCGGCCACGGCGGCGTCGCCGTCACCGCGCAGCGACAGGGTGAGCTGCGCGACGATCACGCAGATGCCGTGGGCCTGTTCGGCACCGGGCGGCGGCGTGGCTCCGAAGGCCCGCAGGACCTCGGCCGTCCGCTCCCCGGCCTGGTGCCCCTGGCCGCGCATCAACCACGGCCACACCCGTGCGGCGGCCAGCCTCAGCCCCCGCTCGGCCGGCCCGGGCCCGTCGCCCGCCGCCCGGATCTCCCGGCGCAGCGCGGCGTCCAGGTTGCCCTGCTCGGCGTCGATCCGGGCGAGCCAGGTCAGTTGGTCCGCGGTGCGCAGCAAGGGCTCGGCGGTCTCGGCGAGTTCGAGGAAGCACTCGGTGTGCGCCGCCCCGACGGTCTCCGTCTCCCCGGCCTCGGCGAGCCTCCCGGCGGCGTACTCCCGGACGGTCTCCAGCAGCCGGTACCGCTCGGCGCCGACCGCGTCCGCCGCCGGGACGAGCACCACCAGCGACTTGTCCACCAGCGCGGCCAACAGGTCCTGCACGGCGGTCCCGTCGGGCCGCTCGCCGCCCGGCCAGTGGCCGGCGCACACCCGGTGCGCGTCGGCGAGCCCTGCCCCGCCGGAGAACACGGACAGCCGCCGCAGCAGCACCCGCTCGTCCTCGGCCAGCAGCGCCCAGCTCCAGTCGATGACGGCACGGAGCGTACGGTGCCTGGGCAGCGCGGTGCGGCTGCCCTGGGCCAGCAGCCGCAGGCGGTCGTCGAGCCGGCCCGCCAGCTGGGCCGGCGTCAGCGAGCGCAGTCGGGCCGCCGCCAGCTCGATGGCGAGCGGGATGCCGTCCAGTTCGCGGCAGAGCCGGACCACGTGCGGAGCGCTCGCGGCGTCGACCGTGAACCCGGGGCTGACCGCTGCCGCGCGGTCGGCGAACAGCGCCACGGCGGGATGCGTGCGGGCCTCCTCGGGGCCGGCGCCCGGCCCGGGTACGGCGAGCGGCCGCACCGGGTGCAGGGCCTCCCCCGGTACGCCCAGCGGCTCCCGGCTGGTGGCCAGTAGCCGGACCTGCGGCGCGGCGGCCAGCAGGCGGCCGACGACGAGTGCGGCCTCGTCGACGACGTGTTCGCAGTTGTCCAGCAGGAGTACCGCCGGGCGAGCGGTCAGCTCCTGAACGATCCGGTCGACCGGGTCGCCGGCGGAGCCCGCGGCCGCCGGTCCGGCCGGCAGTCCGCCGGACAGCACCCCGGCCACCGGGCGGCGGACGGCCGACAGGACGGCGGCGACGACGGCGCCCGGGCCTGTGGCGGACGCCAGCTCGACCATCCGCACCTCGCCGGGCCGCCGCGCCTCGAAGGCCGCTCCGGTTTCCACGGCCAGCCTGGTCTTGCCCACACCACCGGGCCCGGTCAGGGTCACCAGCCGGTGCTCGCCGAGCAGCCGCCGGACCTCGGCCAGTTCCTCCGTACGGCCGACGAAGCTGGTCGACCGGGCCGGCAGCCCGCCGGGTCCGCTGCCGGCCTGGGCGCCGGGGCCGCTGCTCCGGTCCGCGGAGTGCGCGGCGGGGTGCGCGGCGGGGTGCGCGGCGGGGTGCGCGGCGGGGTGCGCGCCGGGGTGCGCGCCGGGGTGCGCGCCGGGGTGTGCGTCTGGGCGCGTGTCCTTGCCGGCCGGGGCACCGCCGCGCAGTACCCGCAGGTGGACGTCCCGCAGCTCGGGGCCCGGGTCCGTGCCGAGCTCGTCCGCCAGTGCCCGGCGGGTGCGGTCGTAGGCCTCCAGCGCGGCGGCCTGCTGCCCGTCCGCGTAGAGCGCCCGCATCAGCCGGGCCGCGAACCGCTCCCGCAGCGGGTCGGCCGTGCACAGCCCGGTCAGCTCGGCGATCAGCCCGGGCAGCATCCCCGGGACGCCGGTGCCGGCCAGCGCGAGTTCGGCGTCCACCCGGTCCTCGACGGCCGCCAGCCGTACCTCGCGCAGCCGGGCCGCCGGCGCCGCGGCGAAGGCGGCGGCACCGGCGTCCGCCAGCGGGTCCCCGCGCCAGAGCGACAGCGCCTCGCGGAGCACCCGCGCGGCCCGCTCGAACTCGCCGGCGCCGAGCGCGGCCCGCCCTTCGGCCACCGCCCGTTCGAAGTCCCAGGCGTCGACGCAGTCCGGCGGCAGGTCGAGCCGGTAGCCCGAGGGGTGCGAGCCGATCGCGGCCCGGCCAGTCCCGGGGTCGGCGTCCAGGGCCCGCCGCAGCCGGGAGACCAGGGACTGCAGCGCGCCGGCCGGATCGGACGGCGGCCGGTCCTCCCAGAGGTCCTGGACCAGCCGCTCGCTGACGACCAGTCGGCCGGGATCGAGCGCCAGCCGGATCAGCAGTGCGCGCAGCCGGGCTCCGCCGATCCCGATCGGCGGTCCGTCCGCGCCGCTCAGGACCTGAAGCGGTCCCAGTATCCCGATACGCATCGCCCCCGCGCCCCTTCTCCCGTCCGCACGGTGATCATTCCGTACCGGACGGGAGCGGGCGGCAGCGGGCGCCCTCCGCCGTCAGCCGGACGGCAGCGGGCCGCGGGCGTCCTCCGCGGTCAGCCGGCCGACGGCGCCGGGGCCGAGCCGACCGACTTCAGCAGCCACTCCTTGTGGTAGCCGGGCAGCGGGAGCTCCTTGTCCACCACCGGCGTGCCGAAGATCTTCAGGTGCGCCGACAGCGCGCCCGTCAGATCGACGCCGCCGTACAGCGCGAGGTTGCCGCGCACCTGCGGGGTGATGCCCTTCGAGGTGTCCAGGGTGAGCGAGCCCTCGCCCTGGGCCCGGACGTACGGCTCCAGCGTGGCGTCCACGCCGACCGCGTTGAACAGACCGACGTTCACCTCGGCGCCGAGGCCCGCGCGGACGGCGGCCTTGCCGGAGAGCTGTGCCTTGACCGGCGAGATCTTGGTGTCACCGGTGTCGGTCACCGGGCTCCAGCCCCGGCCGCCGGTGTACTGGGCCTGCACCGCCCACGCGCCGTCGAACTGCTGCTCGGCGTCCATGGTCACCTTGCCGTCTGCGCTGACCTCCAGGAAGCAGGTCAGGCCGAGGTTGACCACGACCGGCAGGCCGCCGACCGTGAGCACGGGGTTGGCGTGCAGCTCGGCGAAGGGGACCCGGACCGGGTTGCCGGTGGTCTTCGCGAGCTCGCCGCTGACCTTCCACTGCGCGTGCGCGCCGAGGTCGAACCCGACCGACGCGGTACGCGGGCTGCCCTGGGCGGCACCGTGGTACGCGAAGTGCACGGCGGGCCGCAGCTGCAGGGAGCCGGAGGCCGAGGCGCTGCCGCCCGGCAGCGTGACCGGCGCGTTCAGGTCCAGCTGGAGCGTGCCGGACGCGTCGGCCTTCGACGTGCCGCCGTCCTTGCCGAACGTCAGCTTCAGGTCCTTCACCAGCGGCTTGACGGTGATCGCGTGCGGGTCGACGGCGATCTTCCCGTCCGCCTCGGCGGACCCAAGCAGCTCGGACAGGGTCGCGGGGCGGGTGGCGGCGGTGACCGAACCGTCCTTGCCAGGCTGCACCGCGGTGACGGCCAGCAACGCCCCCTTCGGCGCGGCGGCGGTCGGCGGGCTGGCTATCAGCTGGCCGGGCCGCACGCTGTCGGCCGGCGCGGCCGAGGCCGGCTGGGACGGCGACGGCTTCCCGGCGGACGGGTTCCCGGCGGACGAGCTCCCGGCGGACGAGCTCCCGGCCGAGGGCTTCGCGGCGGGCGTACCCGACGACTTGGACACGGGCGAGGCGCTCGACGCCGCGCCGTTCACCCCGGTCGTACCGGCCTTGAGCACGGCGGTCCCGGTGGCCGGGTCGTAGGCGGCGAGCTGGACGTTGCGCGCGGCGGAGGCGGCCGCGGGACGGCCACCCGCCGCTGGGGTGCTGACCGCGGTCTGCTCCGCTCCCGGCTGGGCGGCGGCCACCACGAGGGCCTCCGAGCCGGCGCGGGCGGCCGCGATGGTCGAGGCGTCGGCGGCACTCGGTGCCCCCGGCGTCCCGGCGGCCTGCGGCCCGCCCCCGGGTGCCGCACAGGCGGAACCGCCGAGGACGATCGCCGCCGCGATGGCAGGCAGGACGACTTTGCGAGCGGAGCTGTTCAACAAGTCCCCTTTGGCGCGGCGGACGAGGACACGACCGCGCGAGATCAGTAGACACAGGCGGCGTGAGACAGCCGCCGAAGCGATGTTACTGACGAGTTATCTTCTTGTCGAAGACATGCCGATTCGGACCGCGGTTCCGACCCCAACTTCCCTACGGGCCAAGGGTTTCACCGCACCCCTACCCCAAACCCGCATGAACCGCCAACCGACCCCGCGCCGGCACCTGGCGGACCCGGCAGACCCGGCAGACCCGGCAGACCCGGCAGACCCGGCAGACCCGGCGGACCGTCAGCTGGGCGACCCGCACCCGCCACCCTTCGCCGTTCCGCTCACGGCCCGTCACACACCGCCGCCCTCGCGGCGCCTCCGCACCCGGACCACCGCGTGGCCCGAGTCCAGGTCGATCCGGCGATCCAGGGGCTCGCCCGACTCGGCGTCGTCGTCGCGCAGGACGAGCCGGCGCTCCTTCTCCTCCGCCACATGCTGCCGGCCCGGCGAGAGGAAGGTGTGCAACTCGCCCATCAGGCCGGCGGTGGAGGCGGCACCGATGCCGGCCCGCCGCCTCCGCCAGTAGATCCAGCCCCGCCGTTCCAGCCACAGCAGCACCTGGTCCAGCAGGAAGGGTCCCGCTACCGCTGCGACCGCCCAGATGAAGATGTTCACGCCTGCCCCCTGAAGCCGCCCTCCCGACAACGCACGGGCCGGGGCCGAGGTGCCGGGGAACCGCCCCGTCAGGTCTCAGTCGGCGGCGGTGAGTTCGGCACCCCGGTAGGCGTAGAGGTCGTCGAGGAACTTGCGGCGCAGCGGCGGGATGGTGTCCACCGCCCTGAAGTAGGCCCGGTTGGCCGCCAGCACGGCCCGGCCGACGACCGGCTTGTGCAGCGGATCGCTGCCGGAGGTTCCGTTCTGCGCAAGGGAGTCGGCGACCCGGGCGAAGCCGTACGGGATCATCTCGGCCTCGTACTCGCCGATGGCCGCCAACAGGTCCCGCCCCTTGGCCTGGACCGGGATGAGGGCGCGGCAGAGCAGCATCGCGTCCCGCAGAGAGGTGTTGGCGCCGACCCCCTGGCCGGGAGTCATGGTGTGGATGGCGTCGCCGAGCAGGGTGACCGTGCTGGTGGGCCAGGCCGGTACGGCTTCGGAGGTGGCGATCTGCAGCGGGAAGGCCGTGGACGGGTCCGCCATCGCGAACAGCCGGCGGAAGTCCGGGTGCCAGTTCGGGGTCAGCCGCAGCACCAGGTCGATCAGGTCCGGTCCGCGCAGTGACAGCACGTCGGCGGGGAACTTGTCCTCCGAGGCCCACAGGCCGAAGGAGATGTAGTCCCTGGTGTTGTCGAACAGCAGGCCCGGCCAGGCCCTGATGAGCTCGGCGTCGTTGCCCGCCACGCCCTCCTTCACCCCGCCGCGGGCGTCCCAGCCGAACTCCATGACGTGCCAGATGCACATGAAGCCCTTCGGCGCGAAGACCAGCGAGAGCCCCTGCTGAGCCTCCCTGCTGAGCAGGGACAGCGCCCCGGGGCTCATCGGGATCTTGGCGCCGATGCTGATGATCCCGGCGGGCCGCAGTACGGCCTGCGGCAGGTACTGCTCGCGCACCGCCGAGTGCGCGCCGTCCGCGGCGACCAGGACGTCGCCGGTGGCGCTGGTGCCGTCGGCGAAGTACGCCGTCACGGTGCCGTCCGGTTGCTGCTCGTAGTGGGTGAACCGCCTGTCGAAGTGCACCACGTCCTCAAGTCCGGTCAGCAGCAGCTGCCGCAGGGTCTGGCGGGACACCGAGCGCTCGGAGTTGATCTCGTCCGCGTCCCCGCGCAGCGGGATGGCGGCGGTGCGCTTCTTCTTCTCGGTCAGCACGTTGAAGTACCGGGGCGTGCGGGCGCAGGTCGCCACGAAGGTGTCGAAGAGCTGCGGCGGCAGGCACTCCTTGAGCGCCCGGTTCCCGGTCGGGTCGATGCCCACCCGGTAGCCGTAGAGGCCGTCGGTGCGGGTGCGGTGCTTCTCGTACACCGCCACCGAGACGCCGGCCCGGCGCAGGCCGTGGGCCAGCGCCAGTCCGCCGAAGCCGGCGCCGATGACCAGGACGTGGAGCGGAGCGGCGGTCATGGTTCCCCCAGGTATCTCTAGCGAAGCTTCAGAGTCGCTTATCTAGTCGCTAGATTTTCTAGCGACTAGCGATGGGGTAACTTTAGAAATCAGATCGCTAGAAAGTCAAGGGAATCAGCGAGGGGAGGCCGCCATGGCGGAGGAACGGGAGCAGCCGGAGGAGGTCCTGGAGTGCCTGATCGAGGAACTCGGCCAGGCCATGCAGGACTTCCAGCGCTCGAACGACACGCTGGACCAGCAGGCCGCCGACCGCCTCGGGCTGAACCGGACCGACATGCACTGCCTGGACCTGCTCTTCGGCCCCACCCCGATGAGCCCCGGCGAGCTGGCCTCGGCCGCCGGCCTGACCACCGGCGGCGTCACCACGGCCATCGACCGGCTGGAGCGCTCCGGCTACGCGGCCCGCACCCGGGACACGGCCGACCGCCGCCGGGTGATCGTCCAGCCCACCGAGAAGGCCAGGACGCTGGTCTGGGAGATCTACGGGCCGATCGTCACCGAGGGCGAGGCCTACCTGCGCAACCTCGGCGTCGAGGACATCCGCCGGATCACCGAGTTCCTGCGCTTCACCACCGAGCAGCAGCGGGAGCACGCCGCCCGGCTGGCCGAACGCGGCTGAGGCCGGATCCGCCGGTCCCCCGCGCGGCGGTGGTCTCCCCTCGCGCGGGGACGGGCGCCGGGGGCGCCACCTCCGGCTCCCGCGACACGGGGACGACCGGACGCTCGCCCAGCCCGTCGAGGAAGGCCACGGCGCGCTGCCGGGTGTCCTCCAGCAGGTCGGGCAACTGGGCAAGGTCCGCGGCGAGTTGTGGGTGCACGGCTACCCCCATCGGTCGGTCACGCTCTGTTGCGGCCGAACGCTACCCTCGCCGCACCCGCACCGTCCCGATCCATTTCCGGGCAACTGGACTGCTCCGCGCCGCCGCTGGGCACGGCGTCCGGCGCTACGCCGCCTCGCGGGGCGGCGTACCGCCGGCCGTCAATCACCGCCGACCTTCGGTTCCCTCAGTCACCGAGGAACGTCAGATCGAGCCGGGCCACCCGCTCCGGATCGGCGAGGATGTCCATCGCGACCACCTTCCCGTGCGCGACCGTGAAGGCCGCGACCGAGACCGGCTCGCCGTCCACGATCGCGACCGCTCCCGGGGCTCCGTTGACCAGGACCGGATGGGTGAGCTGGACGATCTGCGCGAAGGTGATCGCCCCGCCGGCCACGGCCCGCGCACCGCGCAGCACAGCGCCCGGACGCAGTGCACCACTGTCGGTCCGCAGCACGATGTCCGGATCGAGGACCGCGACCAGCGCCTCGAAGTCCCCACCACGCGCCGCGGTGAGGAAGGCGTCGACGACCTCGCGCTGGCGGGCCAGATCGGCGTCGGGGGCCGGGGTGCCCTGGACCCGGCGGCGGGCGCGGCTGGCGAGCTGGCGAGCGGCGGCCGGGGTCCGCCCGACGATCGGGGCGATCTCCTCGAAGGGCACCGCGAACATGTCGTGCAGGACGAAGGACAACCGCTCGGCCGGCGCCAGGGTTTCGAGGACCACCAGCAGCGCCAGACCCACCGAGTCGGCCAGCAGCGCCTCCTGCTCGGGGTCCCCGCCGTCCACGCTGCTCACGATCGGATCGGGCACGTGGACGTCCAGCGGGTCCTCGCGCCGCGAGGTGCGCGAGCGCAGCATGTTCAGGCAGACCCGGCCGACCACCGTGGTCAGCCAGCCCCCCATGTTCTCCACACCGCTGCTGTCGGCACGGTCGAGCCGGAGCCAGGTCTCCTGGACGGCGTCGTCGGCCTCGCTGAGCGAGCCGAGCATCCGGTACGCCACCGCCCGCAGGTGGGAGCGGTGGGTCTCGAACTGCTCCGCCAGAAAGTCGTGTCGGTCCATCGGTCCCATTCCTCCGTCGCCTCGTGTCGAAGCACTGACCCGCGAAACCCGGCCGATGTGACAGACAGCGGCCATGGAGTCCCCTGGAGGCGATCATGCAGGAACGCACGGCGGCCGGGCCATGGCAGAACCCACGTCCCCGGACAGCGCGGAAGCCCGACCGGTCCATCGTCCGGCCGGGCTTCCCTGGGCAGCGGTTCGACCCTCCGGCCGACCCCCTCACCCTCTCCGACTGATCGTCAGCAGCGCCTCACCGTCGTCTGGTTGGCCGACGCCTGTGGCAGGCGATGAACAGCGACACCCTCTCGGTCCGAACGCACCCGTTCTCCTGCGCACCCCTGCCGTACCGCGACATGCCCGCCGACCTCCGTGCCGAGTTCAGCAGCGCGACGGTCACCATCGTCAAGGGCGACCTCAACTACCGCCGCCTGGTCGGCGACCAACTCTGGCCCCCGACCACAACCTTCGCGACATCCGCCGCCCACTTCCCCTCACCCGTCGCCGCCCTGCGCACCCTGAAATCCGACGTCATCGTCGGCCTCGATGCTCCGCTGGTCGCCGAACTCGACCGATCCACCGAGGACTGGCGCACCAGCGGCCGACACGCCGTCGTCCAGTTCCACAGCCCGAGGTAGCGGCAACACCCCAACTGCCCATCGGGAGAGAGGAACCGAATGGCCTGAGTGTCCGAGGACTCCGACCGCGTCGACCAGGTCCGCGCGAACGCAGGACGAGTGACGCTCAGCCGGTGTGCGCCTCGACGGCGTCGACGATCTCGGGCCAGAGTTCGCGAGGACGGTCGTGACCCATATCGGGGATCAACAGGAGCTTCGCCCCGGGCACGAGGTCCGCGGTGCGTTTCCCGCCACTGGGGTCGATCAGCGTGTCGTCCAGGCCGTGGATCACGAGGGTCGGCACCCGGAGCCTCCGGAGCGCGTCCGCGCGTGAACCACCGAGGACGATCGCTCCGAATTGGCGTGCCACCCCGGCCGGGTAGTACGCACGGTCGTAACTCCTGGCAGCCAGCTCACGAAGGACTGCGGAGTCGCCGTAGCGCTTGGAGGCCCACACCAGTTCCCTCTCCGCCGCCGCGATGTACCCCTCGCGGTCTGCCGGCTTCGGACTGGAGACCACCGCCTGGGCTTCGGGAGTGGACCGGCCGTATTCGGGTTCGCCGGTCGAGGACATCATCGACGTCAAGGTCAGCACCCGCTCCGGCCGGGTGATGGCCATCGTCTGGGCGATCATTCCGCCCATCGAGGATCCGACCACATGGGCTCGTTCGATTCCGAGAGCGGTGAGCAGGCCGAGACCGTCGTCGGCCATGTCCTGCAGCGTGTAGGGAACCATCGCGAGGGCGGACGGGATGTCTCCCGAGCTCACAGCGGCGATGAGCCGGCCCGTGTCGACGGGGTGGCCGTCGAACTTGGTGGACAGCCCGCAGTCGCGGTTGTCGTACCGGATGACGTAGCGGCCACGATCGGCGAGTGCACGGCACAGATCCTCGTGCCAGGCGATCATCTGAGCGCCGAACCCCATCACAAGCAGGACCGGTGCGTCAGAGGGATCACCGAAGGCCTCGTACGCGATGGACACTCCGGGCGAGACTTCAACAATAGGCATGCTCGGAGTCTCCCCGCACCGGCTGCCGGAGCACACCCGGACTACCGGCAGCGCTTGGCCTTCACACCCTTCCCCGGCACCGCTGGAGCGGGCGACGAGAATCGAACTTGCTCTCTAAGTTTGGGAATCTTTGGACCTTCGGACCCGAAAGCTACTCTGACCTGCTGCGACACCTGATCAGGTGGGTTCGTTGCACAACTAGTGCCGCATCAGGCAACGTTCGCCCTGTTCACGACCTCGCGTAGGCGTTCGTCCTGGGCGTGCTTGTTTCGCCAGATGATGTAGCGGCGGAT